>CAZGDV010000012.1:0-41453 GCA_964524995.1 uncultured Dehalococcoidia bacterium
ATCCCAAGCTCGGCAAGCTGAAGCTCCTGAACACGCCCTTCAGGTTCTCCGAGACACCAGCCGAAGTGCGGACGAGGCCGCCGCTGTGGGGCGAGCACACCGACGAGGTGCTGATGGAGCTGCTTGGCTATAGCGACGGCGATGTCCGGCGGCTGCGCCAAGAGCAGGTCATCGAGTAATATGCCGCCCAGCTGGGATCAGGAGATGACGAATTGACCGACACCGCATTGGGACACCTCAAGGTTCTGGAGCTCTGCAGCATGGTGGCCGGTCCCTATTGTGGCAAGCTGCTCGCCGACCTCGGGGCCGAGGTTATCAAGATCGAGAGGCCCGGAGCCGGTGATCAGGCCAGGCGAAGGGGCCCCTTCCCGAACAATGTCCCGGATCAGGAGGCCAGCGGCCTTTTCCTGTATTTGAACACGAACAAGCTCGGGATCACGTTGGATGTGCAGACCAGCTCGGGCAGGAATGTCTTTGAAGACCTTATCGCACAGACTGACATTCTGATCGAGGACTGGCCTCCAGGCTGCGCTGAAGAAGCGGCCCTCACGTACGCGAAGCTGCGCGAGGTCAACCCCAGGCTCGTGATGACATCGATCACCCCATACGGTCAGGCCGGGCCGTACCGTGACTACAAAGCGTACGAGCTCAACTGCGTCCATGCAGGCGGTGAAGGCTACATGATGCCGATCGAGTCGGACTATCCCGACCGCGAGCCGCTCAAAGGGGGAGGGCTGGTGGGCGACTGTGTCTGTGGCCTGAGTGCCTGTCTGGCGACCCTGGCCGCCGTCTACGGGGCCAGAGCGACGGGATCGGGCCAGCACGTGGATGTGTCCAAACAGGACGTCCTCATGACCCTGGTCGGGCTCGAGGTAGCCATGTATACCTACACCGGAGTGGTACGCAATCGGCGCAGACGGGCGGCAATGACTGCGATACCATTCAAATGCCGGGATGGCCACGTCCACATCTCGGCCTTCGGCGACCGGGACTGGCAGACGCTGATAGGACTTATGGGCCGGACGGATTGGCAGAACGACGAGGGATTCAGCAACGTGACCAAGCGCTGGGGCCGTTCGGACGAGATCGACCGGGGCATCGGGGACTGGGTCGCAGACCAGGACAAGGAGCACCTGTTCCATGAGCTTCAGAAGCAGGCTGTAGCCGCAGTTCCGGTGAACACATCGGAGGACCTGCTGAATGCGCCGCAACTGCGGGCGCGTGGCTTCTTCGTGGAGATCGACCACCCCGGGGCGGGAAGACTCGAGTACCCGTCGACGGCCTACAGGCTGTCCGAGACACCGCTGCAATACGCGCGTAGCGCGCCTCTGCTCGGCCAACACAATGATCTGGTGCTCTGCGAGCGACTGGGCCTGACCAGGGAGAGCGTTGTTCGTCTGGCTGAGGCCGGTGTCGTGTAGTCGGGGGCACGTTCACAGCCGAATCCCGGCTGTGAACGTGCGTGTGTGCTATGTGGTACAATGTTGTTTTGTGAGCCATCGAGAGCCAGGTTACCGCTCTCAGACAGGCTCTTGACGAGGAGCGCGGGTAGCAGATGACGGAACAGGCACTCAGCCATTTGATGGTCCTGGAGCTATGCAATATGGTTGCCGGGCCCTACTGTGGGAAGCTGCTCGCCGACCTCGGGGCCGAGGTAATCAAGGTCGAGCTCCCGAGTGTGGGCGACGATGCCAGGCGGAGAGGGCCCTTCCCTGAGGACAAGCCGCATCTGGAACGCAGCGGGCTCTTTCTCTATCTCAACACCAGCAAGCTGGGCGTGACCCTGGACATGCGGACCGCTACCGGGCGGCGTATCTTCAGACAGCTCGTGGAGCAGGCCGACATCCTGATCGAAGACAAACCACCATCGCTCATGGATGGTCTGGGACTGAGCTACGAGGATTTGAAGAAGGTGAACCCCCGGCTGGTCATGACTTCCTTGACCCCCTTCGGCCAGACAGGCCCCTATCGGGACTACAAGGCTCATCGCCTCAACTCATTCCACGCGGGTGGCGAGGGGTACCTCGTCCCGATTCAGTCACCTGATCTCACCAGAGAGCCCCTGATGAGCGGCTGCATACAGGCCGACTGCATATGCGGACTGGGTGCAGCGTTTGTGACCCTGGCCGCTTTCTATCGCATGAAGGCGTCGGGAACGGGCCAATACGTGGACATGTCCAAGCAGGACATGCTGATGACCATGGCCCTGCTGGAGATAGCGATGTTCGCCAACACCGGTGCCGTCCGGAGCAGAATCAAGCGTTCTCTTCTGATGCCAACACCCATGAAGTGCCGCGACGGGTACGTACACATATCAGCCCTTACCGATCGGGAGTGGAACGATCTTGTGGAGTTCATGGGCAATCCGGAGTGGGCCAAGGATGAGCGGTACACGCTCTGGCTCAGGCGTCATCTCCTGGGAGACGAGATCACGCCCCGAATACAGTCCTTCATGGAGCACTTCGACAAGCAGGACCTGTTCCACAAGCTCCAGGGTAAGGCGCTGGCCGCAGCTCCGGTCAACACTGCCGAAGACCTCGTGAAGTCGGAGCAGATGGAGGCCAGGGGGTTCTTCAGCGAGATAGAGCACCCGGAGACGGGTAGTCTCAGATATCCGACAGCGGGGTACAAGCTCTCCGAGACGCCCTGGCAGGCAAGGCGGGCAGCCCCACTACTCGGAGAGCACAATGAGCTGGTCTACTGTGACAGGCTCGGCTACACGAAGGATGATCTGGTGAAGCTGAGGGAGTCGGGCTGCATCTAGGAACATGGGAAGAGAGGTATCTCCTATGAAGGGTTCGGCCTTGGATGGCGTGAGGGTGGCCGATTTCTGCTGGCTCTGGGCTGGTGCCTACGCCACGGACCTGCTGGCGTTCCTGGGGGCGGAGGTCATCAAGATCGAGAGCATGGCGAGAGTAGACCCGTCCCGGCAGATGACTCTAACCATAGGTCAGGCGTTCGAAGGTGTGAATTCGTCTCCTGTGTTCAACAGCATCAACCTGAACAAGCTGTCGGTGACCCTGAACTTGAAGAAGCCCGAGGCCATCGGACTGGTGAAGCGTATCGTAGAGGTCAGCGACGTAGTCACCGAGAACATGCGGCCGGGAGTCATGGACAAGCTGGGACTCAGCTACGAGGAGCTGAAGAAGGTGCGATCAGACATCATTATGCTCTCGTCCTCCGCGTTCGGCAGCGAAGGGCCGCTCAAGCGGTACGGAGGCTACGCTCCCAGTTTCGCGGCTTACAGCGGCCTTACGCATCTCACCGGATACAGCGATGGCCCGCCGAACCCCATGACGGGCTCGACCGACCTCATGAGTGCCGCCACCAGCGCCTTCGCCATCATGGCCGCGCTCGTACACAAGCAGGAGACCGGGCGGGGCCAGTTCATCGACCTCTCTTCGGTGGAGAGCCTGGCGGTCTTTACCGGCGACGCTGTCATGGAGTACGTGATGAACGGCCGGGTTCAGGGCCGGAATGGGAACCGGGACCGCATAATGGCACCCCACAACTGCTACCGATGCCGGGGGGAAGACAAGTGGGTCAGCATCGCGGTGTCTACCGATGAGGAGTGGAGAGCTCTCTGCGGCGTGGCGGGAAACCCCGATTGGGCCGCAGATGAGCGGTTCTCCGATGCCTACTCTAGGTGGAAGAATCAGGAGGAGCTGGACAGGCTGGTCACGGAATGGTCGATCAAACATACCCACTATGAGATCACCGAGAAGCTTCAGGCTGTCGGTGTCGCGGCCATGCCTTCGCTGAGCAACGAGGAGATATTCAGCGATCCCCACTTCAAGGCGCGTGGTCTGGCAACCGAGGTAAATCATTCGGCGATGGGGAAGCAGGTCGTCCTCGGCCCGCCGTGGAAGCTCTCAGAGACACCGGCAAAGGTCACGGGCCCCTCGCCCCTTATCGGCGAACACAATGAGTACGTGTTCGGTGAGCTGCTGGGAATGTCCTCGAAGGAAATAGCCAGACTGGTGGACGAAGAGGTGATCTACTAGCAGCTTCGTTGCCCCCACGAACGGGCGCCCCGCAGAGGTACGTAGTCAAGCCCCGGAAGCTGCGCTCTACACCGTGATCAGCTCGTACTGCATAGCACCAATGCCCAGCTTCTCCGCCGTTCGCAGCTGGATGAGGCAGTCCGTGTTGTGCAGTTTCCCCAGTATGTCGGGTGGCTTGACGGCGAGAGCGCCTGCGACCACGGGGGCCTTGTCGATCAGGTCCAGCGACGCCTTGTCAACAGCGACCGGGTCGAACGACGCCGCGATGCCCACGTCCTGAATCAGAGCATTGCCAGAGGGGGCTGCGCAATCGCAATGAGGCGCGACGTCCTGGATGAAGTTGACGTAGGCTATTCGACCGCCAAATGCTGATACCACAGCCCTCGCGCTGTGCGCCATATTCACCTGGACTTTCTCCTTGGCCCCGGGCGGCCAGACCCAGCAGCCCGACGGGCACGCGAGGAGGCAAGCAGAGCAGTACGTGCATTCCGCATCGTTCCTTGACGGCCTGCCTTCGACTACCTCTATCGCATCGGTGGGGCATGCGTCCGCGCACTTGCCGCAACCGTCGCACTCGGCGTTGTCCCTGAAGATGGGCATGTTGACCGAGTGCTGGGCTCGCTTGCTCTCCCGCGACACGCAGCCCATCGCCAGGTTCTTGATGGCCCCGCCGAAGCCGCTGAGGTCATGCCCCTTCACATGGGAGAGCACAACCATGAAAGACGATTGCAGAAGCAAGCGAGGTGACTTGATCTCCGTAAGTGAAGTACCGTCTAATCTGTCTGCGACGGTGATAACCTTCATCTCGTCATCATCGTCGGCGATGACGATGGGAGCTTTCATTGTAGCCTCTGCGAAGCCGTTGCGGGCAGCCGTGTCTAGATAGCTGTCCTTGGTCTTCCTGGAACTCGGGTAGTTCACGATGGTGTCGAACAGGAACGGTTTGCCTCCGCAGCCCAGCACCGCGTCTACGGTCTCCCTTACCAGTACCGGCCGCAGGTAGCGTACGTTGCCGAGTTCGCCCATATGGAGCTTGATCGCCACCGATCCGCCGGACGGGACAACGGACTTGAAGCCAGCCTTGGAGAAGAGCCTGCGAAGGCCATGCAACGGGGTGGCCGCGGCATCATAGCTGAAGAAGAACACCTGGGACATCTTCGGCCTCCTTCCACTGGTCATGCGGCGTCTGGCATGAGAACCTGGGCGGTATTCTATCACTGACGCGGCGGCAACGACAATCGGCTGTCACCTGTAGTGGGGCGCGAACCGGGCACTGATAGAATCCTCATGAATGCAAGAGGTCGCTGCGTAGCATCGCGACGCTGCGCTAACCGTTGAATTCCTACGCAAAACGGAGTAGACTCTACGCTTGGGGCAGAAAGGAGCCGAGCATGCCTAGGTCAAGCGCTAAGACGACCGCTTCGGGAAAGCCTGGTGGCGGAAGGAAGCGCAAGACTCCTCCTCAAGCTGGCGAACCGCAACTTGCCGTAGAAACACTTGCCCGTGCCGGCGAAAGGCTCGGGATGTCTGGGGACGACATATCCCGGATACTGGGTGTAGTTGACAGCGTTGCTGAAGAGGCACAAGCGACCGAGAGCGTAGTGGACAAGTACAAGGCCGACGAATCCGCCTTGATACAGGTCCTCCTGGAGATACAGCGCCGGAACCGCTGGCTGTCCGGGGCCGATCTCGCCACCGTGTGTGAGAGACTCGGGGTCCCGTTCGGGCGTGCGTACCGTATCGCGACGTTCTACAAGGCCTTCAGCCTGACTCCGCGAGGCCGCCACAGCGTGTCGGTTTGCATGGGAACGGCCTGCCATGTACGTGGTGCCCCGAGGCTGTTGGATAGGGTCGTCGAGGCAATCGGTGTGAAGCCGGGAGAGACCACAGACGATCAGAAGTTCACGTTGGAGACCGTCAATTGCCTCGGTTGCTGTGCACTGGGGCCGGTCATTGTCGTCGATGAGGAGTATCACAGCAACCCGTCATCGAAGGAACTCGATAGTATCAAGAGAGCGTGTGACTAGCAGGGAAAGGACGTAACCATGGCTCGATTGAAATCGCCAGCTGACTTGGAGCAGTTCAGGCAGGGGCTGAGATCGGGCCGTGACCCCAAGAAACCTTGTGTCACGATCTGCTCGGGGACCGGATGTCACGCACTCGGTTCCGACAAGGTCAGTGAGGCATTCGTTCGGGAGATCTCCAGGAATGGCCTGAAGGGCAAGGTCGACGTCCGGCGGACCGGTTGCCACGGGTTCTGCGAGAGAGGCCCTCTCGTAGTTATCTTTCCCCAGGAGACCTGCTACCTCGGCGTGAAGCCCTCCGATGTGTCTGAGATCGTCTCTGAGACGCTATCAGCTAACCGCCTTGTCGACAGGCTCCTCTACAAGGACGGCGATGGTACGAAGGTTCAGCTCGAGGATGAGATTCCGTTCTACAAGCACCAGAAAAGGATCGTATTCGGCAACAACACGCTGATAGACCCGAAGAGCATTGAGGACTACATCGCCCTGGGGGGGTACTCGGCGCTTTCCAAGGCGCTGTTCGAGATGAGCCCCGACCAGGTGCTTGAGACTGTCAAAGACGCAAATCTGAGGGGGAGGGGTGGTGGCGGGTTCCTGGCAGGCACCAAGTGGGAGACGACGCGTGATGCACCGGGGGACATCAGGTACGTCATCGTCAACGCCGACGAAGGTGATCCCGGTGCATTCATGGACAGGAGTCTGCTCGAAGGCAACCCGCACAGCGTTATCGAAGGTCTGATCATCGGTGCCTACGCCATCGGATCGCACCAGGGATTCGTCTACGTGCGGCAGGAGTACCCACTGGCGGTGTCCAACCTTCAGATCGCCCTGGAGCAGGCCCGCAAGCACGGCCTCCTGGGGAAGGATATCCTCGGCTCCGGCTTCGATTTCGACGTGGTGATCCACCGAGGTGCCGGGGCGTTCGTTTCCGGTGAGTCCAGCGCTCTCATGTCGGCCATAGAGGGCGTTGTGGGCGAGCCAAGGCCGAAGTACATCCGCACGGCCGTCAGCGGCGTATGGGAGAGGCCGAGCAACCTCAACAACGTTGAGACCTGGGCCAACGTCCCGTTGATTATCGACAAGGGGTCAGACTGGTTCAAGAACATTGGTACCGAGGGGAGCAAGGGCACCAAGATATTCTCGCTGGTGGGGAAGGTGAACAACACGGGTCTCGTCGAAGTGCCGATGGGCATGACGCTCAGAGAGATCATCTACACGATTGGGGGCGGGATCAGGAACGGCAAGAAGTTCAAGGCCGTTCAGACCGGCGGCCCCTCCGGCGGATGCCTGCCCGAGAGCCTGCTCGACCTGCCGGTGGATTTCGACGCACTCACGAAGGCCGGTTCGATGATGGGATCGGGCGGCATGATCGTCATGGACGAGGACACGTGCATGGTGGACGTGGCCCGGTACTTCACGGAGTTCCTCGCCGATGAGTCATGCGGCAAGTGTGTACCATGCAGGGCTGGCATTGAGCAGATGGTCAAGATCCTGAACAGAATCTGCGAGGGCGAGGGTAAGACAGGCGATATCGAGTTGCTGGAGGAGATCTCAGAGGTAGTGCGGGCAGCTTCCCTCTGCGCGCTGGGACAAACGGCACCGAACCCGGTACTCAGCACGATCAAGTACTTCCGCGATGAGTATGCGGCACATATCGACGAGAAACGCTGCCCGGCGGGCGTGTGCAAGGCATTGGTGTCCTACTACATCGATGCTGACAAGTGCACTGCTTGTGGAATCTGCCGCCGCGAGTGTCCCGTTGAGGCCATATCCGGCGAGAAGAACGTGGTTCACATCATCGACCAGGACAAGTGCATCAAGTGCAACACCTGCTACGAGGTGTGCCCAACGCGCTTCTCGGCTGTGAGGAAGATATCCGGCGAGCCGGTGCCCGCGTCACCTCCGCCCGGCACACAGGTAGCCCGCGCGAAAGGAAAGCAGGAATGAAGACGGTCAGACTGAAAATAGACGGCAAGGACGTGGAGGCCAAGGAAGGCATGACCGTCTTGGAGGCGGCCCGCGAGGCCGGAATCGAGATACCGACCCTCTGCTACCATGAGAAGCTCGCCCCGTACGGGGCGTGCCGGCTCTGCACAGTCGAGATAACGAAGAACAACCGGTCGAGGCTCGTCACGTCCTGTGTGTACAACGTTGAAGATGGGCTCGTGGTCAAGACGAACACACCCGAAGTCCAGAAGATCAGGAAGATGCTTCTGGAGCTCATGCTGGCCTCGGCCCCGATTCTCTCCGATTTCGCCAAAGAGTACGGCGTCGACGCCCCCCGGTTCACGGCGGATGTGACCCAGTGTATTCTGTGCGGCCTCTGCGTTCGATACTGCGCCGAGGTCAAGGGGGCGAACGCCATCACGTTCGTGGGTCGCGGAGTGGACAGGCGTATCGCCTTCGTCGACGAGGTAGTATCAACCGGAGTCTGCATGGACTGCCGCCAATGCTTCGGAGTGTGCCCTACGGGCAAGATCCCGAGGGAAACCGACGGAGCCTCCTTCGAGGGCATCACAGTAAGGGACGTACTGGCGCAAAGTAAATAGCTGCGTTCCTTACCCCTCCGGCCAAACCCCAAGTCAGGGCACCCCGGTGCGGCACGTCTCACGGGGTAGCTGTCCTCCAGCCTGCCAATCCCGACCCTACCATTCGCGTAGCCCCTGCGACCACCAGCGAGGCCTGACACGCAATGCTGTCAAGACGCCATGCTTGGCAGTCAATACCATAGTACTAGAAAGAGTAGCCCGAATATGCGATTGTAGACTTGAAGAGGCTGGATATATACTGAGTACGAATCCAGAGGTTAGGGTAGGTAAAGATGACTCACCGTGAGTCCCGACCGGACCTTCCGGACAGCACGAAGTCAACGGGTGCGGAAGGATTCCAACCATGAGAGTGGTCAAGCAGAGACTAAAGAGGGCATTCCGCTATCTGAACGCTGAGAGAGAGGGCATTACGGGCCTGGAGACGGCGATCATTCTGATCGCCTTCGTAGTGGTGGCATCTGTATTCGCCTACACAGTCCTCTCCGCTGGCTTGTTCTCGTCGCAGAAGGGACAGGAGGCGATCTACGAAGGCCTCGAACATGTCAGGAGCACACTCGAGATCGAGGGCATGGTGGTTGCCATTGGCAACAGCACGAGCGGCAACGTCACATCGTTGGTATTCACCGTGCACAACGCACTCGAGGGCTATGCCATCGACCTGACACCGCCAGGTGATACGGACACCAATGGCCTGGCCGACGCCGGCAGCCAGAATGTCACAACGATCGAGTATTACAGCAAAGATGTTCACGCTTTGGATCTTGCGTGGACGATACAGCCCAGAGGTCGCTACGACAGCGACAACTTGCTGGAGACCGGCGAGCACTTCGAGGTCACAGTGGACCTCACCGGGGTCGGCGAGGCCGTGCAGGCTTACGAGACTTTCACGCTGTCAGTCAAGCCACCCATTGGGAGCGTCCTTCTCATAGAGCGGACGATCCCCGCCAGGGTCGACAGCATAATGGTCCTCCACTAGACTTGGCCTCGGTCTGGGAGTCAGAGACCCCGGACGATTCGAGCACATCAATTGTGCTGGCACCCTAGCCGTGAAGTCAGTCGGGCACGAGGCTCCATGACACAGAAACCGCTCGCGATCCTACATGATCGGCGAATGCCTCACTGCAGCGGATGCTGGCGTTGCGCAGGACACTCGCAATCGCAGCGATCCATGACCAAAGTACCAGAAGCGTCAAGTCCTCCGGTGGGGTACTATCATACCTGCCAAATTAGCCCATTAGTGTGATTGTAGGTCAGGTGAAGTGTGCTATATACTGGCCATGAGATTGACAGTTCCTCTCCGATCGAGACAAGCGCGCTATCGGGGCCCAAGTGCTGTTGGATCGGGTCACAGATGCCACAGCACTGAAGGCTACAAGGAGAATTGATGAGAGGAAGACTCAGGCGGCTAATCGACGGCCTGAATACCGAGAGGAAGGGTATCACAGGCCTAGAAACGGCCATCATACTAATTGCATTCGTCGTCGTAGCCTCCGTCTTCGCATACACCGTCTTGTCCGCAGGGCTCTTCTCCTCGCAGACGGCCAAGGAGGCGATCGAGACTGGTATGAAACACGCCGGCGTCACCCTTCAGGTGAAGGGCAGCGTTATCGCCATCGGCAACCAGACCACAAACGATATAGACTACCTGGTCTTCACCGTTGGCAATGCACTCGACGGCGCGGAGATCGACCTCCAGAGCCCCGTCGACGCAGATGGCGACCATCTGCCAGACGCCAACAGTACCCACGTTACCACCATCGGGTACCACAGCTCGAACGAAGTGAAGTACGACCTGATGTATTCTTCCACACTCAAGGGATGGGGCGACTCAGATCAGGTGCTGGAGACCGGAGAGAAGTTCGAGATCATCGTCGACCTGCTGGGTCTAAACGACTCGCTCGAGCCCTACAACACGGTAACTCTCACCGTCACACCTCCCAAAGGCGCAACGCTGGTCATACAACGCACTCTTCCGGCCGACATCGACAAGATAATCAACCTGCACTAGCATCTCGGGATAGGTGCGCCCAGCCAACCTCAGCTCCATTACACGACCGGCCATTCCCTATCGGCCTACCCACTCGGTGGGGTTCTTCCAGTCCCTGGCCTTCCACGGCATCGACTCGGGCTTTACCAGTGGCAGCACTTGCCTGAACAACTCTAACCTTTCGACATCAGACAGCGGTCTGAAGTGCTCTGCGACATCCAGGTTCATCTCCAGTTGTGCCATGGTCTCCATACCTACTATGGTGGTGCTGACCGGCAGGGCCAGCGTGTAGCGTAAAGCCCGATCCCAGACGTGAGTCAGGCTCCCGAGCCCCATCACCTTCATCCCGACTACCGCGACCCCCCTTGCGTTAGCCACCGGCAGAAACTCGTCCTCGAAGCTATACATGAAGCGGTCCAGGACGGACGTAGCGCACAGAACACTGTCGAAAGGGAATCGTTCCAGCGCCTCCACCTGCACCCGCGGGTTCGTGTGGCCGCTGATACTGATGCAGCGCACCATGCCTTCCTCCCTTGCTCGCACGGCCGCCTCGAGTGCACCGCCGGGTCTGGTGATCCTGTCCAACTCCTCGAAAGAGGAGATACTATGCATCCGCCACTCATCGACGTGATCGGTCTGCAGCCTTCGAAGACTCTCCTTGAGCTGTCGCCATGCCCCCTTGCGGTCACGGGCAGTAGTCTTCGTAGCGATCCACATCTCCTCTCTACGCACCTTGGCCACCTTCCCGACACGTTCCTCCGACTGGCCGGCCGAGTATAGCCAGGCCGTGTCGAAATACCGTATGCCCCTGTCGAGCGCGTGGTTGATGATGCGAACAGCCTCATCCTCATCACAGCCGTGGCTGTTCACGATGCGTTGGGCGCCAAAGCTCAGGATCGAGAATGCCTCACCTGTGCTTCCAAAGGCCCTGTGCTCCACAGACCTCATCTCCAGGACAGCTGAGTCGTTGAATCGGGAGACACAGCTATGATGTTATCTCGGGGGGCAAGTGGGGAAGGGGGGATTCGAACCCCCACGCCCGAAGGCACATGATCCTAAGTCATGCTCGTCTGCCAGTTCCGACACTCCCCCACACAGCTTCGATGCCGATTAGGAGTCTACCCGTCACGGAGCAGCCAGTCAAGACCGTGGCACCGAACATTCACATCCGTTCGAAATCAGTCGTGCGGGAATTGACACGTGCAGGTGGAATGTGTTAAGTTCTGGTGGAACTGCCGCGACTCTCTCTGCGAGTTATCCCACTCATCACGGCAGCCGGTCTGTAACTGCTTTTCCTTTGTTCTCCACTCACAGCTGATTCAGCGCATTGAAGGGGGATATTCCATGAAGGACAGCAATCCCACCGAAGTCCACATGAAATGGATCGAGCCCGACCCTGACAGGCCCAGAAAGGTCTTCAAGACCGAGGAGATGAAGGAACTCGTCGAAAGCATCGAGAGAGGTGCCAGGGTACCGCCGATTACCGTCCGGACCGTCGGCAACAAATACAGAATCATCGCGGGTGAGAGGTACTGGAGAGCTGCCGGGCTGGCCAGGCTGGAGACTGTCCCCGTTGAAGTGAGGGACGATCTGCGATCGAGGGGCATCAGGCTGATGCAGCTCAAGGAGGACTACCATCGCGAGAAGGTCAGCCCGATCGACCAAGGCAAGGCATGGATGGACTACATGGAGAGATACGACGTGTCCATGCAGCAGCTGGCTGACGAGCTGGCGATCAGCTACGAGACGGTCGGATACTACGTCGGGTTGGTCAAGGACCTACACTCCAGCTTGTGGGACAAGGTCGAGAGGGGATTCGTGGGTGGCCTGAGCCTCGCCGAGGCGTCACTGCTGGCCAAGGTCGGTGACAAGGAGAGACAGGTATCCGTATACCAGACGTTCATTGGGAACCGCGTCAACCTCCTTCAACTCGAACAGTTGGTGTCCGCGGTCAACCGATATCCCGACGTACCTTCCTGGACACTGCTCGAACAGATCCTGGAGGCACCGGGGACGAGGGCTCGTGATGAGGAGAAGATCGGCTTCAAGTCGCTGGCCGAGCGCATCAGTGAGTTCAGCAGCTTCCTCGACGGCGTTGATCTGCGGAGATGCCTGGAGGAAGAGGGCGGATTCTGGCCGGACCTCTATCGGGAGGACCTGATAGCTCAGCTGGACTCCATTTCCAGTATGGCCAACAAGATAAGAGAACAGCTGTCCTCGCTGCACACGGCATAGCGCTGTGCGGCAACAACGAGACCGAACGCCGGCGTCCGCCCGTGATAGGCGGATGCCGGTTTGCTTTAGCCGACCATTGGTCTGGACTCTGACGCTAGATGTGTACTACACGACCAGCATACCAGCACACCACAACCCGAAACCAACGCTAGGCCCGCCCGGAGGTTTGAGATGGATGGAGCATCGACCGATGAACTCACTAACTCACAGTACCTCAGCGCTCGCCTGATCAGCATATTCATGCACAGGATCGAGGTGCTGGTCGCGACGGCCCAGGCGTATAGAACGGACGAGTCCCCACACGAAGGCAAGAAGCTGGCGGACCTGATTAAGACGTTGGAGGACGTAACGGCTGAGGCTGGTGCCGACAGGCTCGTCACAATGCTGCCTCTCCTCATCGAGCTCGTGGCTGACTCCCTGGTTGAGTTGATCGCCGAGAACAACGATAGGCTCTTGAAGGCGCTAGCCAAGTGACGAGCCGGGAGCACGTGAGAGTTGACAAGTCCATCCTGATGATGCAATATTATATTCCCCGCCTGTCCGCTGCAGGCTGCCGCTATCTGCGGCCGGCGTTGACCAAGACATCAATCCGACTTGACTGTCGTACCTGTGTGGCACATTGACTGGAGGAGGGGCATATGCTGGAAGCACTTCGACAACTCAAGCGCAGCAGCCAGGTTCGAAGGCGCAGGGCAGTCGGCGTTTCCGCCGTCGGAGGTGGCGGGCTACTCCTAGTAGCACTGTTGATAATCCCGCTGTTTCCACCATTCAGCTTCGTTTACGCTGCCGCTCTTGCGGCAATAGGCCTGGCGGCAATCCTGACGATTGCAGGAGCCATCGTCGGAATATTCGTCTTCTGAGCCGTGGCGGCGTAAGTCAGGTATCGCTCATTCACCATGGGACGGTGGACGATGTGCAGCGGTTACCACACGAGACCGCCGCGCGGGTAGTGTCTTGGTGAGCTAGATCCGATCCGCGCACGTAAGCACAACGGCGGTATCGCGCGAACCACGTATCTTCATGCGCCTTCCAGGTCAGTGGGATATTGCCCGCTGGCCCTAAAGCCCTCGAGCAACGATCTCTCCTCGTTCTTTAGTAGCTCGCGGAGTTCTTTCCATTCAGGGTCGATCCTGGAGACAACCTGCCCATAGACCGGACACTCCATCCTTACCACAGACATGGTGCAGTTGCTGAACTCCTGAACATGCTCCACGACTTGCCTTGGCTCCACAGGGCCGTGCTCGGAACACACGAAATCCGGCTTGTTGGGATGCCATTCCTGTCCGCTTGACATCGCTCCCGGCCTCTCGGGCCCGACCCACCGGCCACGCGAGGTCGCAAGGCCACTCCATCAGCGGTCGGGGAGGCCATAATAGCGGGGGCAGGGCGCTAATGCAAGCCAACCGTAATCCAATGTCAACGGTTCTGTAATCAATCTGTACGTATCCGTAACGCGTTCTGTAATCCTCACCGTACTACAATGAGCACGTGAGCCTGCAAGCTACATCTGTGTCCGACAGTTCGACCAGCGATATGCATCGGATGCCCGAGAGGAGGCTAGCGTGAACGCAGATCAGATTAGCGTCAAGATGACTTTGCGTCTGAATGGGACGTGGGCAAGCGAGTACAGTGACAAGGAATTGGTCGACTACCTGAGGCAGCGGTTCGACACAGTTCTTGGCTTCAGAGGCGAGGTCAACAAAGTGACTGTTGCATCCCGATGACCCCGGCAGGCGCGCTTGTGCTTCCGTTTGTGTGATCTCGGCTACCGTCCGCTGTGCCCGCCGCGGCGATAGTCGGCATAGCATCCGAAGCCCCAAGGCTGCTTCGGAGCAACCCGAAGAGGGGGCGGATGCCCCCTCTAATCATGTCAAGACGAAACCTGCCAGAGCAGGTTTCCACCATCCTTGTGCGCTAATGCGCAGTCCCCGTGATAGAATGGCTTCGGAGCACTCGTCCACTGGCCCTGCGGAGGTTAACGCCTCAACGAATCCGCCAAGGAGGATGACATGGGAGATGAAACCAGTCTCGATAGGGATAAGGTAGCCACCGAGGAGACCTACCTGATAGCACCATGTGGGATCTACTGTGGGGCCTGCGACATGATGCTGGGCCGGAGCAGAGGCCTGGCAGGGGAGATGTACAGGATACTCAATGGCTTCAACTTCGCAGATGTTGGGCCTTTCTTCATGGGCGTGGAACAAGAGAAGATCGTGGACTTCCTCAACATGCTGGAGCGATGGAGCGAGGCGGACAAGTGCCCCGGCTGTCTCGGAGGAGGAGGTAATCCCGCGTGCCCGATCAAAACCTGCGCTCGAAGCAGGGGGTTCACTACGTGTGCTGAGTGCGACAGTATGCCCTGCAGAAGGAGCGAAGGCAACGAGAACTGGTTCCAGGATGCATCGGCCTTCTTGGAACTGATCACCAGAAGGTACGGCGGCTGGAATCTGGAGAACCTTCGGCGCATCAAGGAAGTCGGATATCGTCAGTTCATAGACGAGATGCAGGAGAAGGTCAAGGGCGGGTTCATGACGAGCGCTGTTATCAAAGATGAGATGATCTTCACGGAACTCTTCAGAAAGGCGACGGGACCCGGATAGAAGCGGAGTGGGGCAGACTGCCAACTGAGTTGGCCTATTCGCATGAGCGTGGTTGTGTTGAGTTGTGCACAGCAGATCATTGCCTAGGAGAGCGGCGTCACCAACTCCATTGGCGCTCTCGGCAGTAGCTACGAAGTTGAAGCACTTACAGACCAGATGGAGCAGCAGACTTATTGGAAAACGTACGTTGTTCCAACGGTATTCAGAAGGAACTGGCTCGGCATCTCCTTCGCGAAGTGATTGATGGCATTCCAGCCGGTGCAATGCATGGGTATGACGTAATCGGGATTGATTCTCTTCATCTCTTCGATGGTGCGTCCAATGATCGGCTCGAAGATCGGGCCGGTCAGGTGGAATCCACCTAAGACCGCATGGACGCGTGTTGTCTGTGCCACCTTCTGGGCATGTAGCACCGTATTGATGATGCCCGCATGGGAACACCCTCCGATGACCACCAATCCCTTGCCTTTGACCTTCACGGCTAGCCCCTGATCATCGCGGAAAGGGTCTATGACCCATTCACCATTTATTCTCGCTTCAGCCCAGGGGAAACCCTTCTCGAAGTCAGTGACCCGTTCAACTTCCCCAGTGACCAGAACATGCCCGGCAGCCAGGAGTGAAGGGCCCTCGATTCTGCTCAGCGTTACCTTTGGCTCCTTCAAGGATTCCGTATTCAACGCAGGCATGTCTACCTGGGTGCCTGTTGGGATGTTGAGCCGGCGCTGGAGGAAAGCGTCGGGATGGAGGACGAGGTTCACTCCCTTGTTTGCCTTGTCCACGAACTCCTGGAGACCACCGAAGTGGTCGAAATGACCGTGGCTCAGGACCATCGTGTCGATCGTGCTGAGGTCGACCCACAGTCTGTAAGCGTTATGGAAAAGGCAGATGGATGACATGCCCGCGTCCATGAGCACTTGGTACTCCTGTGAACCACTGGACAGTCTGAGGAGGCACGAGAACCCGTGTTCGGCCAGCACGGGCATTGAAGTAAGTGGGATCAATGGTCGCCGCAGGACGTCAGTACCCTCGATCGCAAGCACATCCGTGTAGTTGTCAACCAGGATAGTAATCTCCAGCTTCTCAACCTCTCGCAGGACGAGTTCACTCATCTCTCGGCTCCATCCTTCATAGTTAAGTATATCCAGGACACTAGTATAGTACATCGATACATCTGTCAACATGCGTCGTCCCCAGCACAGACCGCGCCCCCGTTTGGCACTGTGCAGGAGGCCAGTACGAGTAGCTCTTCGTGATGGTGTCGACACTGTCAGCTTACATGGTGTCTGGATGACGGCGGACAGTGTGAACCTAGGAACCGGTCTTGGACTTTCGAGACGCAAACCCGAGACTGCACCATTGCGGCAGTACGATTTGCGCCATATCCTGTGCCCACATCGCTCGCGATTTCAGTCTGCATACCTCGGTGTGTAAGGAGGTTCGGATGGCGGACGCATACGATGTCATTGTTGTGGGCGCAGGGCCCGGAGGCATTACTTGCGCGGCTCTCCTGGCCAAGTGGGGTGTCAGAGTACTTGTGGTGGACAAGAACTCGCAGGTCGGCGGCAAGGCGATGACCATCTCCAAGGACGGGTTCCGGTACGAGTTCTATCCCATCTTTCCGTGCCCGGGTACCGGGTCGCAGATTGAGATGGCGCTCGGTGCACTCGGCCTCGAGGACAAGGTCGAGCTTCACCGGCCGCACCCATTTGCCAAACTGCTCTACGAGGACCCATCTGGTGAGATAAGGACTATGCTGGGGAGCGGAGCGGGCCACGTTCCAGACCCTCAGGGGTTCTTCGACCTCCTGGGCATTGCGGAGAGAGATTCGGACGAAGCACTCCGGGTGTTCAGCGAGATCACGTTGATGGGCCCTCAAGAACGGGACGAGCTGGATGATGTCACGATCCTGGAATACCTCGACCGGTGCCGGGCACCGAGACCTGTGTATTCGTTCATCGCGACCCTCCAGAGCGAAGCTACCCTGGAGGTCCCCGATGATGTCTCGTGCGCTTCCGAGGTGGTCAAGGTCTTCCAGCAGTTGATCACGGGCGGAGGTGGCTGCTACCCGGCCGGCGGTCTGGGAGCGCTCTACGAGGCTATAGCCCAGGCGGCGCAGGCGAGCGGCTGTAACTTGGTGCTGAAGAGCCGCGTCGGGGAGGTCCGGGTGCGGGATGGGCGGGTGACGGGGGTAGATACCGAGAAGGGCTCCTTCCAGGCTCCGATCGTTGTGAGCAACGCAGGCATCCAGCCCACCGTGCTCAAGCTCGTTGGCGAGAAGCACTTTGACAGGGGATATGTCAACTACGTGAAGGACCTTGTGCCGAGCCTGGGATTCGCCGGGGCACGCTACATCCTGAACAAGCCGGTGCTGGATAATCCGCTCATGGCCTGCTTCAGTGACGACCTGTGCACATCGGACACGTATGTCAAAGCTGAGAAGGGCGAGATGCCCGAGAAGCCCTACGTCTTCGTATCAACGAACTCTCTCTTCCCAGGCATGGCGCCGCCGGGCAAACAGCTCGTGCACACCGGCATGACGTGCCCCGCTGACCCTCAGACGGACCCCAAGCCGTGGTTGGACAAGGTGGAAGCGGAGGTGGGCAGGATCTGGCCGGAGATACTGGAGCACGTCGAGCAGAGGGAGTACTACGGGCCTGCGCACATATCCGGTCTGAGCAGGGACTCGGTAATCCCGGGGGCTGGTGGAGAGTGTATCGGCCTGGGACAGATAGTGGGCCAGTGCGGAAGGCACAAGCCGTCAGCGAAGGCTCCCATCAGAGGGCTGTTCTACGTTGGCGCAGACGCGGGTAGCACGGGTTTCTTCGCTAACAATCTGGCGGTCGGGTCCGGCATCAACGTCGCCAGGATGGTCCTGCAGTACATGAAGACCCATAGGCAGTAGACGGCTCAGGTTGGGCTTGCCCGGGGGGGAGTCGAACCGCCAGGAGCTTGTTGCCAAGGAGGAAGTAGAATGGCTGAGAAACACGATGTTGTCGTAGTGGGGGCGGGGCTGGGTGGCGTTGTCTGCGCAGCCCTGCTCGCGAAGTCCGGCCTCAAGGTTCTCGTACTCGACAAGAACGAGCGCGTGGGCGGGAAGCAGATGGGGATCGAAGTCAAGGGCTTCAAGAGCGAAATGTGGCCCACGTACGGGATACCCCTGGAGGTCGGGCCGTTCGTAGAGGCGTTCAAGCAGCTGGGGATAGAGTCCAAACTCGATGCCATACCCGGCTCCACTGCCTTGATGTTCCGCCGGCCGAGCGGAGAATGGGCAACGACAGTCAACGATCCCGGCGTACAAGAGGAAGACCCGACGGACAACATGTTCAATTCGTGGGAGCTTACCGGAGGCGAACGCGATTTGGCTCTGGGAGCACTCGCCGAGATGCACCTTCTGACGCCGGAGCAGATCGAGGAATTCGACGACGTCACCGTCCAGCAATGGTTGAGCACCAGGCAGGATATGCCGGCGCCCCTCTTTGGGTTCTTCGCAGTACACGCCAACCTTATGGCAACCGGTTTGGTTGACCTGGTTGCCATGTCGGAGCTTGTGAGGATCATGCAGATATTCCATCGCACAACGACCGGTTTCCCGAGGGGAGGGTACTCGCGCCTGGTGGATGACATCGTTGAGGTGCTGGAGGCCAATGGTGGCAAGGTCAAGACCCGGACGAGGGTCGACAGGATTCTGGTGGAGGACGGCCGGGTTACCGGGGTCACTGCCGGGGACAGGGTCTACAGGGCACCGATAGTTGTGAGCAACGCAGGGATCCAGCCGACCGTGCTCAACCTGGTCGGTGAGGAGCACTTTGGCAGCGACTACGTGAACTACGTGAAGGATATAGTACCCAGCCTTGGGTTCTGCTGCCAGCGCTACATATTCAGCAAGCCGGTCATGAAGCACGGGGTGTACTTGGGCACTTCTGCGGACAGCTACCTGGACCTGGCGCGCCTCGACGAGATGAGGGCGGGGAGAATACCCGAAACAGTGTCATTCTACGGAGTTGTGCCCGCGAACTTCGACCTGGACATGGCGCCTCCGGGCAGGCAGATGATGCTGCTCGGCACGTGGTGCTCGCCCGACCCGAAGGCTAAGGAGATAAGGGCCCTGCAGAAGAAGGTCGATGAGCAGTTCCAGGATATGTTCCCCGAAGCAGTCCCCTATATAGAGTCAAAGGAAGGATATGCAGGCCCCGCCCAGGTATCGGCGCTGAGCAGGGATGCCGTACTGCCGGGCCTGGGGGGCGAGGCGGTGGGGCTGGCGGTGACCGTGGGCTACTGCGGCAAGAACAAGCCGAAGGCCAAGAGCCCTCTGAACGGACTATTCTACGTGGGCCATGATGCCGGAGGTCTGGCCTTCATCGGCACCCACCAGGCGGTCAGCTCCGGCTTGAGGGTTGCGCCGCTGGTGCACCGGTATTCCCTGGAGAGGAAGTCGGTGCTCAGAGCGTAGTGACGCTCCACCGCTTTGGCTGGGCCGCTGCTGGGGTCCTGTCGTGCCTACGCCGTTACCTGATGGGTCATGTGGTAGCGCAACACCTCGTCGGCCACGTTGACTCCTGACTGCACTGCCTGTTGGGTGCCGACCCCGTAGCCACCCGCATCACAGCCAACGTAGAAGAGACCTCGTATCGGTGCCTTGATCGAGGGCTTCCTGTGGCCGCCCTGGCCGACGGACTGCGCCAGACCGATGCACTCGCCGCCCTGACCGGGCAACACCTGGTCCCGCGTCAGCGACGAGACTTCTTGCGATGAGTAGTACTCTTTGCGCTCTATGTGCTTCGGCAGTTCCGGGAAGGCCGCAAACATGATCTTGTCGATCTTGTCCCACCACAGCCTCTTCTCCCTCGGCGATAACCTCGGCTCGCTGGGGCCCCACGCCGCCGCCAGCACGATCTGCTTGCCCTTGGGGGCCGCGCCGGAGTCGTAGTTGGATGGGACCTCGTATAGTACGCCTATGTCTTCCGGCAACTCTCCGGCCTTCGCCCTCTGGAAACGCTCCATCGTCCAGTAGCTGTCGGCGGAGAATATGGTGCCGAAGGACGTCTTGATGACTTTCTTGTCGAGGAAGTAGCGGGCGCCCGGCAGCCCGCACGACGGCACGAGGTCTTTCACGTAGTTGACATACCCCTTGTCGAAGTACTCCTGGCCGACGAGCTTGAGCACGGTTGGCTGGATGCCGGCGTTGCTCACGACGATAGGTGCCCTGAAACTGCCCTTGTTGGTGACCACTCCGGCAACCTTCCCCTGTTCCACCATGATCCTTTCGACCTTGGCCCGCGTGATGACCTTGCCGCCGTTCTCCTCCACCGCCCCTGCAAACGCCTCGGCTATGCGGCCGACTCCTCCCTTACAGAACAAGCCGCCGCTGCGCATGAAGACCATCTGCAGCGCCTTGATTGCCTCGGAGGCAGCTACGGCGTCCAGCGGGGCTACGAAACAGGGGTCGGCTATGCCGCTGATGAGATAGCCGAACACGTTACCCGGCAACTCGTACCGTTTCAAGAACTCAGCGAAGCTGATGTCGTCCAGGGCGTCGATGTCGCTCTGACCCATCAGCGTTATCTCCGTAAGGGCCTGCAGGGCGTTGGCCCTGGCCGTCTCTCCCTTGACCTGGAGCCAGTCGAAGATGATGTTGGGGTCCTGCACCGATTCGGGTGGCATCGGCGGCATCGGCACGTACTTGCCCTTGGAGTTCTTGAAGATAGCACCGCCGCTCGGGTCCGGTGTGACCAGTTCAACCCTGCCCTCTATCCCCAACTGCTTGAGCACGGCTTCGAACATGTTGTCCACGGCGGGTGCTGTGATTACGACCCAGGCGGTGTAGGTGAACCCTCTCTTGGATAGGGACATGGCCTTGCCGCCGGCCCTCGCGTTCTTCTCCAGGAGCAGGACCTTCAAGCCACGCTTGGCCAGCAGCGCGGCGCATGAACTGCCGCCGAAGCCAGCTCCGATAACGATCACTTCATAGTCGGCCTTAGCCATTTGGCTTTCCTCCTGGCGGGAGTCACGCCACATCGCTGCCCTCAGCATCCCGAAGTAGAGTACAGCTACGACTCCAGATACGTCTTGTTGTAGAACTCCATCGCCTTCGTCGGCTTCCACCACTTGGTTACGCCCAGGTCCTCCGCTACCTTGCCTGCGCCCAGATACCCGCCGCCCCCCAGCACCATGCCGCCCGGGTACGTCGACGCACCGCAGACGTAAAGCCCCTCTATGGGCGTCGCCGTAGTCGAGCAGTCCTGGTTGGGGCGGAATGAGGCCAACTGCATGGGTCTGTAGTCGCCGTGTTTGATGCCCCCACGTCGCATGTTGGGCAGGCGAAGCTCGATGCCCACCGGCGTCTCGAAGGAGGTCTTCATGATGTTGTCCTTCGTCATGTTCGGGGCCGCTTTGTGCCACTTGGCGAGTATGGCCTCCTGCAGCTCCTCGCCTCGCTTGTCCCAGCCACCGTCGATCTCGTATGGGGCGTGCATCTGGAAGAAGGAGACGTAGCCCCCGTACGGCGAATGAACGAGATGGGGATCGAATGTGCTCTCGCAGGTCGCGTGCCCGCCGAAGTCATCCCCGATCTTCCCCGCGACGACGTTATCCCAGTGGGCAAGCAGCTGGTCTGTTCCCTCTATACCGAAGATGGTCATGAACGCGTCATCGATCCAGGGATCGTCGCAGGCGTACCTGGGGGGCTCCTTCGAGGCTACGTGCAATGTGTAGAGACTCCACTTGTCGTATTTCCATCCCTCGACTGCGTCCTTCAGGTCCACGGGCAGGTTCTCGGTGCCTACGAGATCAAGGAAGGTGGTGTGTGGGTCGAGAGTGGACATCACCACCTTGCCACGGAGCACACGCCCCTCGGCGACCTGGACGCCGGCCGCGCGGCCGCCATCCATCAGAATCTTGGTGACCTCGGCGGCGTCCAGTATGATCCCTCCGTTGCTCACGATCTCCCGCGCGAGGGCACCGGCGAACTTGTGCGACCCGCCGTCGCAGTAACACTTGTTCAGACCACGGTGCAGCATCAGAGCCACGAACATCCCGATGCCGGTCTCCCTCGGGTCCAGGCCCCACATGCAGCTCACGTACAGCAGGAGAGCCCGTACCCTGTCATCCTCGAAGTTCTCTGTGATGATATCGAGGGGGCTCTTCTCGACCATTTCCAGCATCTCGTTGCCGACCTTGGTCTTCTGCATCGTCATTATCATGTCCAGCGGGGCCATGACGGGAACGTATGTGGACGGCCCGATGATCTCGTCAACGATCTTGCGCCACTTCCTCATCAGGCGGCCAAAGGCGATCGCATCCTTGTAGGAGTACTTGCTGATCGAGTCTTTCGAGTCCTCGGTCATGCGTGCAAGCAGCAGAGACTTCCCGTCCTTGAACACCATGCCGGTCTGGGCGTTGGGCTTCGTCCATGTCAGAGCGTGGCGGCCGATGTCGAAGTCCTGCAGGACGGGCATGAAGTCCACCATCATGTGGTAGATCGCATGCATGTTGGAGTAGTAGCCGGGGAACAATATCTCCTCGGTGGCCAGGCCGCCGCCAACCTCGTAGCGACGCTCGACAACAGCTACCTTCAGCCCGGCCTTGGCCAAGTACGCTCCGGCGATGAGACCGTTGGGCCCGCCTCCGATGACTATGACGTCCCAGTCGCTCTCGTCAGGAAATTCGTCGAATATCTTGCCGATCAGTGGGTCCCGCATAGTACCATAACCTCCTCTTCAACACGGTATCGCCGAGACCTTCCCCTGCTGGGGGATGTACCAGGGCGAAGGATACCACCATTTCCCTGGCTCGGCCAGACCATCCTCGATGAGTATGTGCATGAGATTGTAGGGAATAGCCATCAGGGCCAGGCCGCCGGGGTGGCAGCATGTCTGATTGCACAGGTACAGCCTGTCGATAGGGGTGCGGTAGCGGGCGATCTCGGAGAATGGCCGGTTCTCTCCCCATTGATCGTCGCAGTGTCGGGTGCCGCACCAGGTTCCGCCGATCAGACCCGTGTTGCGGAACTCCGACTCGTAAGGGGTGTTGGCCCAATGGTGCACCAGGTTGTCATCGTCCAGGTTCTCGATAGTCTGGCTGAACGCCTTGCGCAGATAGGCGTTGATCTCCTCTTTGATCTTGTCTATCTCGCCTGCCCCGCCGACCTCGTACTCCGGCGGCGGAACGTAGGTGTAATACGGAGACGCCAGGTAGTGTCCGGGTATGGTGCATTGCGGGTCCGTGGCGTGGAACCTGTCGCTGGGGGTGGAGAGCCACATCAACCGCTCGGGGGGCATGGTCGGGCGGCCCTTCCTGCCGTCGACGTCCGCCGCGTGCTCGTAATAGATTTCGCGCGAGTCGCACGGATAGGGGCCGAGCCCGGCGTCGTCCCCCGAGACGGGGTTCCTGAACTGCTCCCTGCAGCGCAGCTTCTCGCGGGTCAGCAGGTGCGAGACCCAGATGCTGCCGCCCTTCACGCTGATGTCCTCCACCTTTCGAAGGAAACCGTTGCCCAGGTGCTTCGGGCCCACCAGCTTGCTGAAGGTCTGCTTGACATCCACGTCGCTGACAACGGCCTTGTCCGCCCATATCCTCTTCTCATCCGTTGTGGCGGTCTCCCTGAGCCGCACGCCGACCGCCTTACCATCCTCCACAATGATCTCGTCGACCGGGCAGCACGTTCGAATCACGGCCCCGTGAGCTATAGCACAACGAATGATCGAATGGAAGTAGCCATGCATACCCCCGCGAGGCACGCTCAGGCCGCTGTATATGGTGAGCGTGATATCGCAGCCGAGCGCCGGTATGGCCACTCCCTCCCAGTGGGCCGCAGCCCCCGAGTACCACGCCGTCATCGCGTGGAGCACCTTGACGGGCTCCGTGTCGGTATACTCGTCCATCAGGTCGAACATGGTCATGTCCAGCAGCTCTTCGGTCCAGACGTCCGGCTGGTGCTGCTTGTAGACCTGCATATACGGGACGTTGTCCGCCGTCACCTCCACCTCCGGTGGATGCGGGGGACACCAGAAGATAGCTCGTAGAAGGTCCTTGATGAACGGAGGCTGGCCGAGCATGCCGGCCAGCTTGGCCCAGCCCATCGCGTCCTTGTCCGTTATGGGTGCCATCCCCTCGGTTGTCGCCACGCCCCTGGCCTGCTGGTCCGCGAGGTTCTCGGACTGGGGGCTCCAGTCCATGCGGAAGCCGTGCTTGTACAGCTCCAGCTGTTCGAAGGCCGGTGCCGGGCCTCCATACATATACATGGCGTGCGGTGTGATACGCACACCTGGTATCGGCTCGGTGTTCTCGCAGGCGCCCCCCGCCTCGGGCCTCTCCTCGAGCACACAAACGCTCGCGCCGCATTTGCCCAGGTATGCTGCCAGCCCCACCCCGTTGGGCCCGCCCCCCACGATCACGAAATCGTATCTTTCTTCCTTGCTCACGTATCCCTCCCGTAAGACTCTGCTGGTCTGCGCCTGTCGGGGCTTCAAGGATTGAAGCTCGAAGACATGACTCTCCTCCTGTCGCTACATCCGGCGAAACCGGACGGGCAGTCGTGCAGAAACGCCATTTCACCATATATAACCCAGGAGCATCAATACGGTAATGGGGCAGGCCAGACCAATACCATGGTGGCTGCAACACCCCTGACACTATGGCAACCGTGGGGTCGTCCGTGGTGGCCTGACACTGTGGCTTGGAGACCGGGGCTGATCGGGAAGGGCCCGGCTGTGGAGCTGTCCGACTTGCTCTCAGCTCATGCCGACTGATGGCCGGGGTTGCTCTGTTCCAGGTGGAGCAGGTAGATCAACCGCAGTCTGGCCTCCGGGTCATCCTGGCCTGTGGCGGAGGGTGCATTCACCTCGGGAGATTTCGTCAGCCTGTCATCGAAGATCGCCCGGGGAAACGCCTCCTGCATCTTCGCGGCCACGGTGTTGAAGTTCGTGAGGGAGGACGGAGACATCTCGGGCCCCAGGAACGAGTAGTGCATGTGGTCCTGCAGGACCTCTATGCTGGTTTCCGGCGAGTCCCGATCATAGAGCCGTAGAAAGAACTGAGATCGAACGGAAGTATCCCTGGTCTCCTCCCTGACCTTGCGCCAGACAGGGATGCCGCCCGTCAGCATCGTTGCGGGCAGGTTGAGCTTCATCTTGGTATCCGTTGTGTCTTCCTCTACGAAGGTGTGCTTCTTTCCCTTCAGAATCAGGAAGACATCACCTGACTCCATCGCCCTCTCCTGGCCGCCCTCGTCCCGGAACACGACTCTCCCCTCCCCGAACTCCATGGTGTGCACGCTGAAGGTCTGCGAAGGTTTGTGAAGCTCCGAGTCCCTGCAGGCAACCGCCGCGAGCCCCAGCTCCCGCAGCTCCCGGGCCATCGATTCCGCCGCCTGCATGTCTTGACAGTGAGCAACCATCTTTGGAAGCTGTCCGGCCATGAGAAGGCGCGTGTCATACTTTTCTCTGTTGATGATGGCCGCCACCTTCTCGACGAGACCCGCGTCGGGCGCAGTCGGTGGAGCGATGGCTACGTGCACAATCTCATGTTCGACCATCGATACCCCTGCCTGCCAGTCTCGCAGGTGAGCCTGCTGCGCCAATATGCCACGACCGCGTGCGCCTGTCAAATGAGGGGGGCTGGCCTGTGGCTGCAACACACTTGACACTATGGCAACCGTGGGGTCGTCCGTGGTGGTCGGATACGCGGAAGGGGGGTGGCCTGACATCGTGACTTGGAGACCGGGGCTGATCCAGGAGGCCTCTGCCCTTGTGCATACCCACTCTAGGACGCCGAAGCCTGGTCAGTAGCATCAGATGATTGACAGGCGTAGAGGAGGATGGTTCAATGGACAGCACGGCTCGTGAGGCACACCGTAAGCCCCAATGCCTTGCGGGAAACAAGGAGGTTGGGACGATGGCGACACCAGGTGCGGACAACGGCTCTTCCGGCGAGAAGGTGGTCAAGACGGCGTGCCAGCTAGGTCCTTCGGAATGTGGAATGAATGTGTACGTCAAGGATGGAAAGATAACGCGGGTCGATGGCATGAAGGAGCATCCCTACAACAGAGGCACGCTCTGCCCGAGAGGCGTGCGGGCCGTGGACTACGTGTACCACGAGGAACGTCTCAAGTACCCGATGAAGAAGGTTGACGGGGACTGGAAGCGGATAACCTGGGACGAAGCGCTGGATACCATAGCCAACAAGCTGGTGGAGATCAAGGAGAAGTACGGCCCCAGCGCGTTTGCCACGTGCGTCGGCGACCCGATGCAGACAAGGGGGGCAACGGGCGGGTTCCTGCTCTGGCGGTTTCTGGACGTTTATGGCAGCCCGAATATGTTCATCAGTGACCCGTGCTATCGCGTTCGTGCGCAGGCCCAGAACCTGACCTTCGGTTTCCTGAGGTTCCCTTTCTACGCCGACGTAGAGAACTCCAAATGCATCATCATCTGGGCACACAATCCGCACAAGTCGGAGCCGCATATCGTGCCCCGCATCGATCACGCGAGGAAGAACGGGGCCAAGCTCATCGTCATCGACCCCAGGCGCACCCAATATGCCAAGGTGGCCGACATCCATATTCAGCCCCGGCCGGGCACGGACTGCGCCCTGATGCTGGCCATGATGAATACCATCATCTCGGAAGGCCTCTACGATCGGCAGTTCGTGGAGGAGTGGACTCTCGGTTTCGACAAGCTCGCGGAGCGTGTCAAGCAGTACCCTCCTGAGGAAGTGGAGAAGATAACCGGTGTGCCGGCTGAGAAGATTAGGGAAATAGCCCGGATGTTCGCCACGAACAAACCGTCGTGCATACAGCAAGCCTGGAGCACCCTCGATCAGGTGGAGTCGGGTTTCCAGAACTCCCGGGCCATTTCGATCCTGCACGCGATCACGGGAAATGTGGACAAGAAGGGTGGAATCATCCATGTGGCCCTCCCGTTGACGAACTTCCCGAGGCTGTTCGACATGGCGGGCGATGCCAAGACACCGCAGGCGGATGATTACCCGCTCTTCTCCGGCCCGCTGGGTATGTGTATCGCCTCCGCCACCGCGCCCGTCGTCTGGATCGAGGCGCTTCTGGAGGGCGCGCCAGACCCTGTCAAGGCTATGTACGTTGGCGGGTCCAACCCCATGGTGTGCTTCCCCAACACCAACAGAATGAGGCAGGCTCTCGAAAACCTGGAGTTCCTGGTGGTGATGGACATGTTCATGACGCCTACCGCCGAGCTCGCCGACATCGTGCTGCCCGCCGCGACGTTCCTCGAGCGGACCGACATCATCCATATCTCTTATCCGTCCACGGCGGGCGTTCCCTGGGCCATGCTCGGTAAGCAAGTCATACCGCCTATGTGGGAGTCGTGGCCGGACTGGAAGTTCGTCTTCGAGCTGGCAAAGCGGATGGGGTATGGCGAGTACTTCCCGTGGAAGAACGTGGAAGAGCTGATCGACTACTACCTCGAGCCGACGGGCTTGACCGTCAAGCAGCTGAGGGATGAGAGCCCCAGCGGGGTAGACAGTGGCACGGTGGAGGACGAGGAGTACTGGCGGCGGCATCCCGAGCAGCCGCGCTTCCCTACGCCGTCGGGCAAGATAGAGCTGTACTGTGAGACGCTGGAGCAGATGGGATACGACCCCCTGCCCGTCTACACCGAGCCGGCGGAAAGCCCTATCTCCAACCCCGAGCTGGCACGTGAGCACCCATTGATTCTGAGCACCGGGGCGAGGGTGCCCGAGTACTGGCATTCGTGCTTCCACAACATATCGAAGCTGCGCGAGCGGACGCCTGAGCCCGTAGCCGAGATCCATCGGGATACTGCAGCACAATACGGCCTCAGCGATGGCGATATGGCCGTCCTGGAGACGAAACGCGGCAGCATCGAGATCAGGGTCAGGGCGACCGAGGACATCATGCCCAGCGTCGTGAGCATCCCTCACGGGTGGGCGCGCGGCAACGCCAACATCCTCACCGACGACGCCCCGTCCTGCAGGGAGTCGGGCTATCCGGCGCTGCACGCGATTCTATGCCGGATATCGAAGAAGAGCTGAGGCCGAGATGCCACTTTCTGGATGGCCCTTTGGCTTTGTGGTTCGGTGGTACGACTATGAGCAAGGCGCGTTCAACCGAGCACCCCTGCTTCTCAATCCGACTTGCTCAGGGCGCACAACACGAAGTACCTGAGGAACCAGCGCTCCTTATCCCACGGCAGCTTGGAATAAGCTCGCCCTAGGAAGACACCATCCTCAATAGTCCTGAGTTCGTCTCGGGTGCTGAACAGAGTACCGGGGAAGCGGCAGTAGTCCAGGGTTAGACACGGGCTCTGGCCTGCTATCTCACTTTCGATACGAGTGACGAACGGGAACCTGCGTGGCTTGATCCGGTTGTGGAACCGATTCAGCCCTTCTCCTGTCTCTCCCTCGCTGAAACGTTTGATGAACGCCTTCCCTGCCCAGCGCGAGAGCGGGTTGTCGAAGCACACCATGCCGAGTGGTTTGCTCCACCACGGGGCTTGGGGATGCCATGCCAGCAGGCCACCTGCAGTATCACCTTCGATCTCGTCGAACGACGGTGCCGTGCCTTGCTCGAACACTAGATCGAGATCATCGAAGCTGTCTCGCTGCAGCTTGCTGATGATTGCCAGCGCACCCTCGCGACTGCGGCGTTCTACCGATCTTGTAGTGGCCATGTTAAGTACCCCCCCGAATTCAGTGATAGCGGAACTCGTGGTGGCTCACAACATAGCCTAATGCCTTCGTGTTGTCAATTGCGTGGGGAATGGAGCTCGCGGGCCTCTCGACTCCGGTGGCCTCTTCACTCCACTTTGAACTCCCACCGGCAGGCGATGTCGTCCTCACTTTGCCGTGGGGGCAGCTTCAGAGGAGTGGCCTTCATGTTCGGGTTGAAGTACTCGGCGATCCGCTGGAACATCGGTATCTCTATCTCTTCGCAGGTGAACTTTTGCAGGGCGTGGTCTCCGGTCCTCTCCCACCATGTGACCCCGAGGCAGCGGGTGACGGTCATTATGCCGTGGTTCCTGTCCTTCAGGTCCCAGTCGATATCGAACAGCACCCCGAAGCCGGGGCTGAACTGGAAGTACTTGAACAGGGCGGCGACGTCGTTGCCCGTGATGTTGAGCGCCCTCGTGACCCTGTGCACCTCGCTCAACGTGCCCGCCTGCCATATCTCCTTGTCGTAGTCGAAGGCCACGCGGTCGCCGTACCTCTGCCTCATGGCGGCGACCCAGATGGGGTCTACCCCCGCGTAGAGCTTGCCCGCCGCGACCAGCAGCTTCGCGAGCGCATCTTTGGAGAAGTCCTGCAGCTTCAGGTCCGGGTCGAACTCCCCGCTGTAGTCCGGCAAGTCCTTCACGCCGGCCTCCTTATCGTGGCCGCATTATAGCACGCGCTGGTGTGCCCGAAAGGGGAGGAAGGGGTGGGGGGGACGACTGTACGTACTCACCAGCGAGAATGCGGAAGCTGCCAGGCGGATGACTAGGGACGATGCTGAGTGTGTCCAGGTGGGCGATGAATTGCTAACGCACTATGCCCTACACTGGTACTTGGTCAGAGCAGAGCCTTCCTTATCGCCTTCTTGCTTGGCTCCGCTTTCTGCGCTGCTGCATTCTCTCGGCGAGTTGTTCTTCTGTCATAGGTCTGAACACTCGTTTCCGGTCATACCAGCCCCACTTCCTGAGAACCTGAATCAGAGGATATGCCAAGTAGTATCGCCATCCCCAGTGAACTTTGCTGTGGCAGTACACGCACAGGGTGACGAGATTCGAGAACTCGCTCCCGCCGCCCCGTCTCACTGGGCGAATGTGATGGACAACCAAGGCTTCCTTCCGGCTGTCGCCACAGTACTGGCATTGGAAGTTGTCACGATGCTTGATCCGCCCCGCTATAGCTGACCACGTACTGTTCTTAGAGCCTGGATAAACAAACTTGGCTCCGCATCGCGGGCACCAGACCCTTCGCTTCCTGACAGCCGGAGGTGTTCCATCGAATACGTACATACACTTCAGGCACTGCCATTTGACCGTATCTTTGGACCTCCTAACCTTTATCGTTTCCTGCGCCATCGTCATGTTCTACGTGAATACCAGGAACTTCAGAACAAGAACAGCAATGGCGAATACCGTAAGTGAGAACTTAAGCCGTCCTACCCTTATGGTAATCAGCCACCCCTTCAGTGTGTCTCCGGTTGCTGCTTCTACGATGCTGCCAGCAAGGAAGGAGAGAATCGCTGGAATGATCACGAACTTGACAAATATGCCGCCTATGGAATCGGCTATGTCTCGCGGGAAGATTATAGACGCTACGAGAACCACCAGTATCAGGAGGATAAGCAGGGCTCGGATTCGCTCGTAGGTAACCATCTGTAGCGCTGCTTCAATTGATTAGTTGGTAGATACCGAAGCCCAGCACAGCCAAGAGCGTTAGAAAGCTTATTGCGGCTGTCACTTTGCTCCAACGTAGTACTGGTCTCTGAGCTTCCCTTTGGTAGAACTGCGGAAGCGTCAAGCCCTCTTCGTAATCCATGTATCCCCTACAATGACGCTCTTTTAGAGCCTCATCGAAGAGCTTATCCTTTGAGAATCCTTGGATGACTTTGGCGCAGCAAGCACGTTGGGCTCGGTGGTCGTTGAGGAAATCGGAATCTCTCGTCCTTATCCTCTCGCGGAATCGTGATTCCATAGGCCGAACTCCGAGGATAGCTCCACCACTGTGGTCAGGAGTGCCACCTACGTAACAGAAGAAGGAACAATCGCTACACTTCACCATGAGGCGTTGCTGGCCAAATATTGCCACAGAGTCCCTCGACTTGCTGCAAACCCCTGCTGGGCCTCCCGCAACTGATGCGCTGGAAACGGCTAGGCAAACGCGAGCAGATAGACCAACGATTGCACCTGCTTGGCTACATCACCCATACTGGCAAAACAAGGCGTTATGTCGAGGAAACTGGTCGACGCCTTGACTGCGTCAGGTTGCTTGGACAACAAGCAGAGCCACCAAGAAGCCAAACCCTCCTATTGCCATCACGATTGACCATCTTCTCAGCTCTCTCCCGAGTTGCTTGGGGTCTGCTCCCTTCAGCCGCGAGTACTCCAGCACAAGGCCGACGCTCAGAATACCGGCAGTGATGCTGAGTGGCATGCAAACATCATATACCTTCTTGATGCCAATCCCGAGTCCCGCAAACACAGCGAATACCACAAAGAAGACGACTCCAAGCACTTTAATCTTTTGGGCATATGGCCTTTCCTTCACATCTTCCAGAAGGAGGCTATTGCTCTGCAACGCGAGACTGAGCGCCCACACTATTAGCGTGATGCATGCCGACAGACCGAGTGTCATTGGATACTCCTTCTTGACTCAATTCCGCCATTCCTGGCCCTCGATTCGCGCTTGCCTCTAGCATTCCCCCAGCGTATTATATGGAACCAAAGAAGTTCGAGCAAGAGGATTGTGCCGAAAGGAGCCCAGTGCCAAACGGTGGCGAACACTACGAGGACGTACTGGTTTGCCCTCGCTGCAAGAGTTGGCGAATACACAGAAGAAGGGGCTTCCACCTGCTTGCGAGATGGCGATGCCGGAAATGCCACCGAGCGTTCCTGTTGCCGTTGAGACAGACGTGGATGTTCCCTCCAGGCAAGGGGCCGTGGAAAGGGCTCAAGCTCGTAGACTGATGAATGAAGAGCCCCTGACTCGTTGATTTCTGGCCTGCTATCGTGAATCCGTCTGCGGGAACTCGTACCTGAAGTCGCAGACGGGCGCGCCCTGGGCGAGTGTCCCCTTCCGGGTGAAGACGCCCCCGAGTTCGTCGAGCACCGTAGGTATGGTGATCTCGTCCCCGTAGCAGGTCGATGGATAGCAGAGATAGGGGTCTCCGAGGGCCTTCGCCGCCTCGTGCCACGCGCAATACCTCACGTCAAACGCAAGCGCCGTCGGCGAGTCGTCGGTCCACACTATGTCGTGCAGCCCGTCACGCACGTTCGCGTTCATCGACCCCTTGGTGTAGTCCATGAACGCCCGAGGGGGGTCGTCGCACCGCTTGTAGTCCTCGACCGTCGGCCACATGGGTGTCATCAGGTCGAGCAACGTTATGTCGAGTAAACGGCGCTGCACTGCTGATGCCCTGTCCATCCCGAGCAGGTCGGCCAGGGCCTTCATGATGGCGATGCGCCTGACAATCCCCTCCGCGATGGGCCGGTTATGCAGGCCGCGCGCCTCCAGGGCGTGAAGCGCCTGGGGCTTCACCCGTTCGATTTCCTGGCTGACCCTGGTCGCGTGCTCCTCGAACAGCCCATCCCCCAACTCGGCCCGTAGCAGCTCGCGAACGCGGCGGCTGGCCTGCCGGATGCGTCTCGCGGCCTCGGCGTCGGGGACACTATCGACCAGCCCCTTGCCGTAGTTCTTGAGGTCTTCGGCTTTCATTTGGATGCTCCTGCAATCTGAAGGGTTTGGGCGCAACACAGCGTCGTGCGCTTGCCGTAAGCCCCGCCTATCTCCATGACCACGGCGGCTCCTTGACGTCCGTGCTGGCGAAATAGTCCTCGTCGAGCTGCCGCCGTGCGACCCCCGAGTCCAGGGCGGCCCGGGCCACGCTGTGTGCGACAGCCAGATGGACTCCGCTGTCGAGGGGACTCGGGACAAGCTCCCCGTCCGGTGTGGCCCGGACGATGGCCAGGGCCGCAGCTTCGTACATCTCGTAGGTGATACGCACGGCCTTCGAGTCCAGTATCCCGCGCCACATGCCGGGGTAGCCAACGAGGTTGTTCACGACCCTGCCGTCTGTGGCCAGAGCAGCGCCGGCCTCCTTGGCGGTCTCCGGCGCGATCTCGGGGTAGGGGTTCGACAGCGCCAGGATGATCTGCCCCTTCTTCACCATGGATGGGCTGATGAGGTCCCTGACTCCACTGGTGGCGACCACGATGTCGCACTTCTCCATGATCTCGTCTATGCTCGACGGGATACCTCCGCAATCGGCGTGCCGCTTCCTGCTCGCGTCCGTCCTCGCCGTCCCGAGACACGGGTTCCCCGTGTGCCGCAACAGGAACTTGCCGATTGTCAGCCCGGCTGCCCCCAGTCCCACGACGCCGATCCTGGCCTCCTGCAATGAGACCCCGGCGATCCTGCAGGCGTTCACCAGCGCCGCCAGAGTGACCACCGCCGTCCCCTGCTGGTCGTCGTGCATGACAGGCTGGCCCAGCTCACGCTCAAGCCTCTCGTAGATCGGGAAGCACCGTGGGGATGCTATGTCTTCGAGCTGAATCGCAGCGAACGTGGGCGAGATCCGCTCCACAGTCTCCACAATCGTGTCCGGATCGGTGGTATCCAGCAGAATCGGTATGCCGTTGACCCCGACGAGCTGTTGCAGCAGGGCGGCCTTCCCTTCCATGACTGGCATTCCCGCTACCGGACCGATATCGCCCAGGCCGAGGATGGCGGTCCCGTCGGTCACGATGGCGACGGAGTAAGGAATGATGGTGTAGGCATCCTTCCACAGGGGCTCGTCATGGATCAGGGTACATACCTCAGCCACGCCGGGCGTGTACACCCTCCTCAGATCGTTCAACGAGTTCACAGGGACCGTGTAGGCCATCTTGATCTTGCCGCTCTCGTGTGCATCGAGAACATCGTCCCTGACTTCGAGGACCGAAACGTCATGGAGCTTGGACACATTCTCGATAAGCTCGGCGAGGTGCTCCTTGCTGTCGGCGAGCACTTCGATGTCTCTGACGTTGAAATGGGGCCCCAGATGCACCGTGGATATGTTCCCTATGCTCGCACCTACGTCGCCTATTGCGGTGGCCAGCCTGCCCAGGGTGCCGGGCAGGTTCGTGTTCTTGCAGCGCAGCGTTCTGATGATCTTGTAGCCGGTGGGTCCCAATCTATTGCCTCCTTGAAGTCGTTGGCCCGCACAATCCGAAGACCGGTCTCGTATCTTGCCTGATCACTGCGCCGGAGGCCGGCGGCGGGGGGGGCCGCGAGCCGGTTGATGCTGGCATGACGCGGGCTAGAGGATGTGGCGCTCGACTATGTCTCGTACGGCATCGAGGCCGATCGAGTCGGCGGGCAGCTCGGTCAATGGCTTGCCCACCAGGTCGTGTTGGGCTATCTTCTCGTCTTGCGGAACGAAGCCTAATATCTCCAATCCGATATCACGGGCGGACTGCTCCAACAGTTCCTTGTTCCCCTGGAACCTGTTGAATACGAGACCGAGCTTGCGGCATTGGATGACCTTATCGACCTGCACCATTCTGCGGATCAGATCGGCCGTCTCCAGCCCACGGGAAGTGGGGTCGGTGACCACGACCAGCGTATCGACGCCGCGCATGACCTGCCGGTTGATCTGCTCGAGCCCCGCCTCACCGTCCACCAGGATGGTATCGAAGCTCTTGGAGAGCGCCTCTATAGTGTTCCGCAGCAGGTCGTTGACCGGGCAGTAACAGCCCAGCGTCTCCGTGCGGCCCATGGCCAGGACGGCGTAGCCGTCCATCTCGTTCAGGGCCTCGAAGGCCATGTAGTCCAGGGTGTCCACCAGCTCAGTCTTGTCTCGCTGGCTGCCGCTCCTCGCCGTGCGGATCACCTGCTCGCGGACCTCACCCATGGTCCGTCTCACGCCGGTCCCGAGGGCCGCGAGCAGCCCCATGGCCGGATCGGCGTCGATGAGCAGGAGCTTGCCAGCCTTCCCGCTCTCGAGGAGGACCCGACCAGCCATGGCTGTGAAGGCCGTCTTGCCAACTCCCCCTTTGCCACAGACGGCGGCCAGTCGCCTGTCGGGCCTCGCCTGTTCAGTCATCCCGCGTCTTTGTCCTTTCCCTTCTTCTTCTTGACCTTTATGACTTGTCTTATGCCATCGCATACGACCTTGTCGGGGCAGCTGTTGCAGTCCCAGCCAAGCGTACACTCCAGGATATCATAACCTCGGGCCAGCCAGTTCTCTCTCACAACATCTTTGCTGATCTTGCGGACCTGTTCCGCGATGTCGTCCAGCAGCTGTACGTCTTCCTTGCTGGATGTGACGAAGAGAACCTCTGCCGCCTCCACCTTGTCTACTTCGGACTTGAGAATGGCCATCAGTGCGCCGCCCAGGGCCGTCAAGTCAAGGCCCTTTCCGGCGGCGTCTCTGCTCACCCGGCTCCACATCCGCCCTGGAGTGCTCTTGATCATGTAGCCTTCGATCCGGTCGGCAACGTACTGGGTCCGGTCCAGGACCTCGTGCTCCGGCTCGCCCAGGCCCCGCCCCGCGACGAGCAGCACTTGGCCCAATGGCAGGCCGGCCCCTTCCGACTCCGGGATGTCCGGCCCGGCGATGGTTACCTGTCCGTCCTTCACCAGAGACGTGTCTTGGGTCCAGAGAAGCAGCCCGGACGAGCCGGCATCCGGGTTGCCCAGCTCGACGAAGGTCTCGGACCTGAGTATCACCCGTTCGCTCGCTCCGGGACCGACGCGGATTGGCAGCCCTGCGAGCAGCTCGTCAACCGAGGATGGGCAACTTGCTTCCCTGACCGGCACGCCTTTCTGACGGAGGGCCGCCGCGTATTCGGCTACTTTTCTGAAGTACGGATCGAAGATCGCCATGTTCTCATTCCCTGATTCGTGAGAAGGAAGGATGGCATGTTAGCCGATCGGAGGATAGCACATCGGTCGGTCGCATGCCAACCGATCATGCGCGTGAGCGCCGATCAACCGGCGGTCCAGGCTGGGTGCGCCGCAAGCGCCTGCCGCAGCCTAACCCAGCCCCATGGCCCGGAAGAACTGGGACATCTTGTCCTTAACCTGGTCGGGGGTCGTGTACCGCCTGTCGAACAGGTCGAGCCCCAGGTGCACAAACGGCACGTTCAGATCGCGACAGGTCTCCCTCATTATGCCTATGGTCGCCGAGCCGTCTTTGTGGCCCATGTGTCCGGGCCAGACCACCACGTCTATGCTGTAGTCCTTGACTATCCTGGCAATGTCACCGGCGAAGTTGTCCGCGACGCCCCGCGCCTGCCGGACCATCGGTGCGTCGAACAGGTTCCTCTTGGCCAGGCCTCTCCACATCTCTTTTTCGCTGGAGGTGTCAATCATGGTGTAAGGGTTGTTGCCGAACATGTCCATTACCATGACGGCACCCCACTCCTCCTCCAGCCATGGCAGGAAATCGAAGACCCACCCGAAGGGCAACAGGTCGAACCAGAACAGCCTGATCTTCTCCTCGGGTACCGGCCCTATGCCGGCCTTCACGTTCAGCTCGGTGATCTCGACAAGCTTCTGGAACCAGTCCGTGCCTTCCTTCATGCCCGCCCGGTAGACCCAGGCCTGTGAGAAGGCCTGCGGTCCGCCGATGCCCCAGCCGTGGGGGCTCGGGATGTTGCGCCTCAGCTGGTTGTACTCGTCCCAGAGGGCGAACATCCTGTTGGACTCGTCCAGTGTCTCCTTCAGTCTGTCCAGGTCCAGCTTCCTGCCGGTGTTGGTTTCGATGAACTTGGCCATCTGCCGCAATTGATCTGCGAAGTAGTCGAGGCTGCGGTCGTCCATGTAATACGGTGGATCGCAGCCAAACATCGGTATGTTGCGCCATCGTTCGTTGCGAGCAATGACCTCGTGGAGCATCGGGGCTCCATCACAGGGGTACAGCAGATTGCAGGCGCATGCGGGCAGCGGCGACAGGTTGGCCTCCACGTAGTATATGGAGAGCCTTATTGCGGTGCACAGATCATTGCCAAGCCCCATCGCCTCGGCCGCATCGATGTCGTCGAGGAGGTATGGCACTGAAGACGCCAGGAACGGCGTCTGCATGACCATATAATATGGTAAGTCCATGGCCGTATGGAGCTCCGGGGCCAGGCAGTAGTAGCTTGCTACGAACGGCTCATCCTCCTCGACACAGCGGTTTATCCTGTTGTACATCTCGAGAAGCGAGTCGAGCGTCTTCACCTGAAGCTGCATCTCGGGTATCTCGCTCAGCGCCATGGTCTGCTCTCGCAGGAACATGAACCACTCGCGCTCCTGGAGATAGCGTACTAGTTCCGGGTGCTCTTTCTTGACCATTGCCTACCTCCCCATCGTCTCTAGGAAAGCCTGGACGCGAGTCCTCAGTTGGCCTATGCCACCTGTGACGTACTCTCTGTCCAGCTTCAGGAATGGGATGCCATCCACCTTGAGGTCCTGGCTGAGCATGTAGTGCTCGACGGTCCACGAATCGCAGAACATTAGCCTCTCGCCGATGATCCCGTCCACGTTGAACTCTCTGGCCATGTCCTCTACGTACCCTGTACGGGTGTCATGCTCGCCGTATGTCCTGGGGCATGTCGGGCGGTCAGCTACGTAGTACTGCGACAGGGCCGAGATAGGATCGCTCGCGTTCTCATCGACCTGAACCCACATGATTCTGGTGCCGAAACAGAGCGAGTCGGTGACAACGAGGCCGCCCTGGTCCTCGATGACCTTGACGTAGGCCGGATCGTCGAGGATGCCGCCGACTATCATGACGCGTGCTCGGTGTGTTCCCGTGCCTTCCTTGCCACTCAATTCGTCAAGCAGCTCGCGGAGCATCGCGTTGTACTTCTCCTTGGGCATCGCGGTGCCGGCAACCATGACGGCGAGTGTCTCGGCTCCGGTTATTGGCGGTCGCTCCTGCTTCCTCAGCTCGTAGAGCTTCTTCTGGAGCCTACGTGTCTCGTTGTGGGTCTTGATCGCCTTCCACAGGGCGTCGTCCGTGATCTGTACGCCGAACTGCTCCGCGAGCTTGTCCCTGATCATCTGCAGCTCTTGCCTATACCACTCAACCTGGTCGGGCCCCGTCTTGCGTGGGAAACTCATCACTTCGATGAAGTCTATCGGCACGAACCGCTTCCAGTTGTCGTAGATGCGGCGCACGTGGTCACACGAGTTGACGCAGATCACGCCGTCGAGGAACTTGAACTCTCCGATGAGAGCCGAATTGAAGCAGTGGCGAGGGAAGCTGCAGTTGATGCTGCTGTAGAAAGCGTCGGACTCCTCTGTGCTGGTGCTCCCTGTCGCCCTCATGCGGAACGGGAGAAGACCGGCGGCAGTGATGATCTCGTCCGGTACTGCCGTGCAGAAGTAGCCGACGACCTTGCCTCCTTTTTCTTTCCACTCCTGAACGATCGGGTTGGCAAGCGTCTCTGCCGCTTCGGCAAACGCCTCGAACGACTTCGACCTTATCTGGGTCTCCAACTCTGTCCTCCTTCCCGGGCCATAGTCCCTCTCAGTACGTCTATGCTATTGCTGCCCATTCGCCTTTTCTTTCGCTATCAGGGCTGCGCCTATCGCACCGGCGATCTGAGGGTCCTTCGGCAACCTCTTGACCGCTACTCCCAGCTTCTCCTCCAGGGCCTTGGCAAGGCCCTCGTTCTTCGCACATCCGCCTGTGAGAGCAACATCCTCCACGAGGCCGACCTTCCTTACCATCGAGTTCAGCCTGCTCGCTATTGAGGCGTGAAGGCCCGCAACAATGTCGGCAAGCTCCACACCTTCATTGACCAGGGTGACGACTTCGGACTCGGCGAACACGCTGCACTGGCTCGTGATCGGGGCCGGGTTCTTCCCGCGCAGAGAGAGTTCCGAGAGGCCCTCGAGCCCGCAGTCAAGGACTCGTGCCATTGCCTCGAAGAACCTCCCCGTGCCCGCGGCACACCTGTCGTTCATCACGAACTCCAGGACCTTGCCCTTGTCGTCGAGCGACATTACCTTGCAGTCCTGGCCCCCGATGTCTACCACTGTTCTAACCGACGGCGACAGCCACTGGGCGCCACGCGCGTGGCAGGTTATCTCGGAGATATTCTCGCTGGCAAAGGGTACCTTGAGTCGCCCGTAGCCTGTGCCTACAATGTAGTCCAGGTCCTCAATCGACTTCAGCCCAGCCTGTTCGATGGCCTGGTCCATCACGGTCCTCGCCGTGACTTCGGGCTTGGTTGTGGACGGGATAATCACGTATGAAACGATCTCACCGTCTTTCATCACTACGGCTTTGCCGGTGGCAGAGCCGACATCGCAACCTCCAATAGTCATTCTGTCTCCTTCCTTGAGCGGTCCACTTTGCCGGTGTGCATAGCCTGGGAGCGCTTCTAGCCCAGCCCCATCGCCGTGAAGAACTGGGACATTCTGTCCTTCATCTGGTCAATGGTCGTGTACCTGTTGTCGAACTGGTCTACACCTATCGTCAGAAAGGCCACACCGAGGTCACGGCATGCCTCCCTCATCAAGCTCACACTGGCAGCCCCGTCCTTGTGGCCCATGTGTCCGGGCCAGACCACCACGTCTATGCTATAGTCCTTTACTATCCTGGCGATATCGCTGAGGAAGTTGTCCGCCACGCCCCGCGCCTGCCGGACCATCGGCGGGTCAATCAGATTCCTCTTCGCCAGGCCGCTGAACATGCTGTCCTCGGTTGACGTGTCGATCTGCGTGTATGGAGCATAGCCAAACATACAGAGCACTACGATAGCCCCCCACTCCGCCTCGAGCCAGGGAGCCAGACTGTCGAACCAGATAGGCTGAACGTCGAACCACAGCAGCCTGATCTTCTGGTTGGGCACCTCGGGCTTGTTCTGCTGAATCCTCATCTCCGCGTCCGCGACCAGGTCGCTGTACCACTGAGTGTGCTCGGGATCGCCGGCACCCGCGGTCTGCACCAGGCTGAACGGGGCCATGGAGAGCTTGTACCCGTGAGGACAGGGGATAGAACGCCTGAGTTCGTCATACTCTACCCAGAGTGCGTACTGCTTGTTGGTCTCCTCCACCACCTCGCGAAGCCGGTTCGTGTCCAACGTCTTGCCGGTGTGCCTGGTGAGGAATTCGACCATTCGCTTCATCTCGTCGGCGAAGTACTTGATGCTGCGGTCGTCGGAGAAGTAAGGCGGGTCGGGGGTGAACACTGGCAGGTGTCGCCATTCCTTGTGCCGTCTCAGCGCCTCGTGCAGTCCGATCACGCCGTCACACGGTTCGTTCAAGGCCACGAGGACGGTGGGCATTGGGAGAACACCTGCGTCCAGATAGTAGAGGGCAAGCCTGAGCAGGGTGCACAAGTCGCTGGCAACGGCCAGCTTGTCGGCACCCTCGAGGTCATCCATCATGTGGGTGTTCTCACCGCCCCCGCCGAATGACTGGGCGATGAGGTGATACCAGTGTAAGTCCATCGCGGTGTATATCTCCGGCGCGTTGGTGAAATAGCTCGCGGCGAATGGTATGCCTTCCTCCACGCACCGGATAGTCTCCCTGTGTTGGCGCAGGACGTTTCGGACCAGCGGCAGATGAATGTGTCCCAGCTCCCCGGGGCTCGCGGTCAGAGCCTCCTCGTAGAGGCCGTACGTGGCGATCTCCTCGAATACCCGCGCCAGTCGTTGTTCGTCTTTGGGGTCCACTCTCTACCTCGCGATGGTCTCTAGAAACGCCTGGACTCTGGTTCTCAGCTGGCCGACTCCGCTCAGCGTATATTCCCTGTCCAGCATCAGAAGTGGCCTGCCCGAGTCCTTGAAGTCATTGGAGATGGAGTATTGCTCGAAGCCCCACAGATCGCAGAACGCCAAGCGCTCCAGGATTACACCATCGACTCTGAAGTCGTCCATCATGTCCCAGATGTATTGAATCCTGTTCTCGTATTCGCCGAAGACGCGGGGGCAGGATGGCCGCTCGGCAACGTAGTACCGTGCCAACGCCTCGAGCGGGTTGTCCGCGTGCTCGTCGACATCCTTCCAGAACAGCCGTGATCCGAAGCATAGTGAGTCGGTCACAACGATACCGCCCTGGTCCTCGATAACCCTGACGTACTCCGGGTCATCCAGTATGCCACCGACCACCATGAGTCTGGCTCTATAGTCCTTGGGTCCCTCTGCGCCGGCCAGGTCGTCAAGGAGCCCGCGCAGTAGCTCAACGAAGTGCCTCTTAGGCATGGCGGTACTGGCTACGGTCACAGCCAGAGCCTCGGCACCCGAGATCGGCGGATGCTCTGCTTTTCTCAGTTCGTACAGTCTCCTCAGTAGCGATCTGGCGTCGTTATGCAGCTTGACTGCCTCGCGGAGCCGCTCGTCGGTGATCTCGACGCCGTAATGCTGCTCGAGGAGTCCCCTGAAGTT
>CAZGDV010000013.1:0-16971 GCA_964524995.1 uncultured Dehalococcoidia bacterium
TCTCCTCTGGCCAAGTCGAAGCCGGACGACCCGCGCCTGGTGGAGCGGTTCGAGTGCTTCATGGGCGGTATCGAGATCGCCAACGCCTTCACCGAGCTGAATGATCCGATTGAGCAAAGGAGACGCTTCGAGGAGCAGGAGCGCATGCGCCATGAGATGGGGGAGGAGGAGGTGGAGAGGCTCGATGAGGATTTCCTCGCCGCCATAGAGCACGGGATGCCCCCCACCGGCGGATTGGGCGTTGGAATCGACCGGCTCGTGATGATCATGACCAACCAGCAGTCCATCAGGGAGGTCGTGCTGTTCCCGCAACTTCGGGCACCTGTTTCCAGGGCTATCGACGACGAGGCATCGATTCCGTAGGCGGACAGCGTCTGCAGGGGAAGAAGCTTTGCTGAGCATCCAACTGATCAGGCAGGACCCCGACCTGGTACGCGACTCGCTGGCCAAGCGCGGCGAGCCGAACGACCTCAGCGATGTCCTGCAGCTGGACGAAGAGCGTCGCAGGATGCTGCAGGATGTAGAGGGCCTTCGTGCGAAGCGGAACGAGGTCAGCAAGCAGATCGGCAAGATGAAGGATAAGCCGCCGGAGCTTCTGGCCGAGATGCGTGACATCGGGGATCGAATCAAGTCGCTCGACGAAGGGCTTGCGGATAACGAGACCAGACTCAACGACCTCCTGATGCGCTTGCCCAACATCGTGCATGAGACGGTGCCGGTGGGGGCCGACGAGACCGCCAACGTAGAGGTGCGGAGGTGGGGCGAGCCGAGGCGTTTCGACTTCGAGCCGCTGCCCCACTGGGACCTTGGGGAGAAGCTGGGCATTATCGACTTCGAGCGCGGCGTCAAGATCTCCGGCAGCAGGTTCTACGTCTTGAAGGGCATGGGGGCTAAGCTGCAGAGAGCGTTGATCACCTTGATGCTGAACCTGCACGTCAGTGAGCACGGCTACACGGAGATATACCCACCCTTCATGGTGAAGGAAGAGTGCATGTATGGGTCGGGCAACCTGCCCAAGTTTATTGACCACCTCTACCACGATGCCGAGGAGGACTTCTGGTTTGTGCCAACGGCCGAGGTGCCGTTGACCAACCTGCATCGTGAGGAGATCATCGAGCCGGGCACCTTGCCTCTCTACTACGCGGCATACACCGCCTGCTTCCGCCGCGAGAGGATGTCTGCGGGCAAGGACACCAGGGGCATCAAGAGGGGACACCAGTTCGACAAGGTGGAGCTGTACAAGTTCGTCGAGCCGGACAAGTCGGACGAGGAGCTGGAGAAAATGGTCTCCAACGCGGAGGCCGTATGCCAGAGGCTGGGCCTTCCCTACAGGGTCCTGCAACTCTGCAGCGGAGACCTGGGATTCAACGCCACAAAGTCATACGACATCGAGGTGTGGGCCCCGGGCTGTGAGGAGTGGCTCGAAGTCAGCTCATGCAGCAACTGCATCGACTTCCAGGCCCGGAGGTCGAACATCCGCTACAGGCCGGCGGCGGGAGAGAAGCCTCAGTTCGCCCACACGCTTAACGGCTCGGGCCTGGCCCTGCCGCGCGTCCTAATCGCCGTCCTGGAGAACTACCAGCGGGCCGATGGCACCATCGAGGTCCCCGAGGCCTTACGCCACTTCGTCGGCGCGGACGTCATCGGCTAGGGCTCGACCCGCATCTCGTGCCTGGGTTTACCGCCTTCTTCCCACAGAAGGAATACGACCCTCTCGCCTTTCATGAGGTGTTTCTCGCTCTCGCTCCTCAACCGCTTGAAGTCGGCGTTCTCCAGGAACGACCTCAGCAGCTCGATCCTGGCTTCGAGTCGCGTATCGCTCGACCCCATCTCCAGATAGCGGTCGACCGCCCGCTTGAACTCCTGCCTGGCAGTGGTCTCGATACAGTGGTCGAGCGTGGGAATGAGTTCGATGGTGGTCATGGTGGGAATTGCGGCGAGCTAATGATCGGGTAGTCCGATTGTCAATGCAGTCTAGCCGATGACCTCCTCGTCGAGCAGTTGCTTTATTCGCGGCTTGTCGTAGCCAAGCTCGAGCATGATCTCCTCGGTATGCTGTCCGAATCTTTGGGCCCAGTTCCTGACCCGAAATGGCGACTGAGAGAGCTTGATCATTGAGCCGATCTGTTTTGCCTTGCCCAGCGTTGGATGGTCAGCCTCGACAACCATCTCGCGAGCCAGGAAATGGGGGTCCGTGACTACTTCCTCCGGACTGTAAACGGGTGCAGCACAAGTCTCTTCCCGGCTGAGGATATCCATCCACTCGTCTCTGGTCTTGGTCAGGAACATCTTCTTGAAGTGCTGGGCTATCTCGTCTCGTTTCTCGCCCTCTGCGTATTGGTGCTCGCTGAAATCCTCTCGCCCAAGGATGCGACACAGATTCGCGTAGAACCATGGCTCCACGCAACCGATGCTGATATACTTGCCGTCTTTCGTTTCATACACGTTGTACCAGGGGCGCGGCTCCTCCGCGGTGGCCGTGCTCTCGCCTTCTTCCGATATGGTCTCTCCAAGGAGACACGGGAGCAGTATTGGCATCAACAGTGCGACCACCGCATCTGTCATTGACACATCCACATATTGCCCCTCGCCGGACCTGTCTCGCGCTAAGAGGGCAGCGAGTATGCCGACAACTGCCGACAAGCCACCGGCAGCGAAATCGGCAAGGACGGCACGCGGAACAACGGGAGGGCCAGCCGAAGTCCGCATAGTGCCGAGGAGCCCCCCGATGGAGATGTAGTTGATGTCGTGTCCAATAACGTCGCGATAGGGGCCGGACTGACCGTATCCAGTCAGCGATGCATAGACTATGCGTGGGTTGATGGACCGAAGCGTGTCATAGTCTATCCCCAACTTCGCGGTTGTGCCCGGTCTGAAGCCTTCCATCACGACGTCTGCCGTCTTGACCAGCGAATAGAATACTTGGCGTCCCTCGTCGGCTTTGAGGTTGATGCCCATGGTCTTGCAGTTGCGCCAGCCGGGGAAGATGGGTGAGTCCGGGTACATGAACAGCAGCGGTCCGCCTCGGCGTTCTGGACGGGCCTCGTAGACCTTTATCACCTCGGCCCCCAGGTCACCGAGGATGGTGGAGCAGAACGTGCCAGGGCCCAGCCATGCCATGTCCAGGACCCTTGCGTCTTCCAGTGCACCTCTCATTCGTGTTCTCCCTGACTGCGATCGCAGGATGGCGGGCGCGGTACGCTCACTCGAGCACGCCGTCCACTATGAGTTCGTTTATTGTCTCCTCGGACAGGCCGAGAACCTCGCCGTACACGTGCTCGTTGTGCTCACCAAGAAGGGGTGCACGGCTTATCCTCCCCGGAGTTGCAGACAGATTGAAGGTGAGGCCGTCATGGGCAATCGTGCCGGCCTCGGGATGGTCGAGCCAGACGTAGTAGCCTCGTTCCTTCAGTTGCGGGTCACGTGTCAACAGGTCTTCGCCGTCCTGAACCACACCTGCGGCTACGCCAGCTCGCTGCATGAGCATCATCACTTCCTCGGGTGGTCGCTGTACAGTCCATTCCTCGATGAGCGTGTCAAGCTCATCTTCGTTTGCCTTCCGACCGTCAAGAGTCGCGAACCTTTCCTGTCTCGTCCACGATGGATTGCCTATGACGTCACAGAAGGCCCTCCACTCTTCCTCAGTGAACACGGCTATAGCGCACCATCTCTCGTCCTTCTTCCTGCGCTCCGGAACGGACTCGGGCATGGCAGAGTAGTCGACCTCTCTATCTTCTCCAAGACAGCGATAGACCCCGTGGGGAGCAGCATAGGGCAGTCGATTGCGCATTGCGGTCTGGATGTGCCCGTTGGCGCTGTAGTCGAGTATCATCGTCTCGGTCCAGCATACGGTCGACTCGAACTGTGCCAGTTCGATGAACTGTCCCTTGCCTGTCCTGTGGCGGTAGTGGAGCGCCGACAGGATGGCCGTGACCGCATGGTACGGGTTCGAAGTGAAGTCGGGCAGGGCGGCCATCCCGGTGCCTATGGGGGGACGGTCGGGGTTCCCGGTGATGTAATCGATGCCCGCGAGAGTCCTGACGCTGGTGCCGAAGCCCCGCCACAGCTTGTAGGGGCCGGTCACGCCCATCACAGGCATTGTCACCACGATTATGTTGGACTTGACCGCAGCCAGGTCCTTGTATCCGAGCCCCCACTTCGCCATCACACCGGGGTTGAAGTTGTCCAGTACCACGTCGCTGATGGAAACCAGCTTCTTGGCGATTTCGATCCCTTTCGGGTGGTTGAGGTTCAGCGTTATTCCCAGCTTCCCAGGGTTGAAGTTGTTGAACATCCCGCTGATGTTGTAGGTCGGCGTCACATCAGGCTTGCGGGGGGCCTGCCATCTCATTCCATCGATCTTGCTGTTACTCTCGATCCTTATCACTTCCGCACCGTAGGCGGCAAGCAACCTGGTAGCGTACGGCCCCGCTCCGAACCACGAGAAGTCAGTTACTCGTATGCCGGACATCGGCAGCTTGGTTCCCATTCTTGCTTTCTCCTTCTCACCAGTGTAGGCCATTGCTCGATCCGGAAGGCAATCGCAAGGCTGCACCCTAGATTGCGCCCTTTCGCTTCAGGGAGGCCACTTGCTCTGCACTTAGTCCCAGCTCGCCCTCGTACACTTGACTGTTGTGCTCCCCGACTAGAGGAGCACGCCGGGCTATTCTCCAGGGGGTGCTGCCCATCCTGTACGGTGCGCCGGGGTATTTCAGGGCGTCTCCGAGTTCCGGATGCTCTACGCCCACAAAGAAATCACGCGACACGAGTTGAGGGTTCTCGACGACATCCTGGGCATTGTTGCATGGTATGGCTATGATGCCCCTTTTCTGTCCCTCTTCGCAAACCCACCTTTTCTGATGGGCCTTGGTGAAAGCGTCTGTGACTTCGGTGATGTGTTGTCTGACCTCCGGTCTGATCTGGTAGTCCATATCCTTGTACTTGCTGTCGGCGAGGTCTGCCGCGCCACCACCACTCTCCAGCCAGTCAACTAGGTAATCCCAGTCGAACAGAGCGATCACATTCGCCCAACCATCTTCGCATTCCTGAAGGGGAACACCGAGGCGCCCAGACCTCGCCATGATTCGTTTCTGAAGGTCGTACATTTGGGTAACCCACTGCAGACTGTGCGCGACGCACTGCTGCATGGACACATCCACGTGCTGGCCCTCCCCCGTCATATCGCGGTGACACAGGGCGATCAGGGTACCGGCACAGGCATGTATGGACGCAGTGTGGTACGCCTGGGAAGCCGCGACCCTGCTCGGAGGCTCGTCCTCCCAACCGCAAATGAAGAGCAGCCCGCCGAGAGCAAGCCCGATAAGGTCAGACCCCTTGAAGTCCCTGTAGGGCCCCGTCTGTCCGAAGGGGGTGATTGACGTCATGATGAGATGTGGATTGGTCTCTCGCAGAGCCGGGTACCCCAGCCCTACCGAGTCCAGGTAGCCGGGCTTGAAGGTCTCCACTATTATGTCTGCCGTTTTGGCCAGCTTCTTGAAGATCGCCTTCCCGTCGGGGCTTTCGATATTCAGGGTGATGCTCTTCTTGCTGGTATTGAAATGGAACCAGTAGAGGCTCTTCTCGGGATGAGGCTCGTCGTGATAGAAAGGGCCGATGGCTCTGGTCGGGTCGCCGTCGGGCGGCTCAACCTTGATTACATTAGCCCCCAGGTCCGCCAGTTGCTTCGTGCAGTAGAGCCCCATAGGACCTGCGAGGTCCAGAACCCGGAGATCACCTAGGGCCGTATCAGTCGCTTTCTCTTTCGCCAAATCGTGCCTCCCTTGCTGCATCCCCGCGGTATTCGTCTCGCGAAGCGTAGTACAGTATACCCCAGTCGTAGCCTGCGTACAAAGATTGCGATGATGATGCCGTGACGACGAGTCGATTCTGGTCGTAGTATGCTGTGGCGTGTTGCCTCAGACAAAGGGCCTCCCGGCGGTTGCGTAGGCGGCGGCCGTCCGGAACAGGTTGGCTGCCATCAGGCTCCTCTCGGATGCGGCCCGCTGCTCGTAGAGCTGGGCGACGGTCTCCTTCACACGTGCGTCTTCGGGGGCAGCTTCGAGCGCGTAATCAGCGAGGTGGCAGGCCAGTCGCAAGTCTCCCGACTGAGCAATCGCCCGGGCCCTCTCGGCGAGCGTGGTTGCCCCACCGGCGAGGCTGGCTATCTCACCGGCGACCGACGTGCGGGGAGCTGGTTTGAGTTCGCTGGGCCGTCCGCTGTACCAGCCCCCGTAGTAGCGGATCACGTTCCTGGCGATGAACTCGGCCTCGTCGTAGAGCTGCTGCAGCCACGGCGAGTCACTGGCCGGGGGTTCGACGCTGCACACGACATCTACGTGGGGCGGCGCGCCGTTCTCGAGCGCGGCCAGCGTCTGCTGAACAATGGAGTCGAGATAAGCTGCGGTCTCCAGCAGAATGCGCTGGATCAGGTCCGGGTTGCCAACGATCGGTTGGCCGTGGCCGGGACACAGAGTCGGGGGCTTGAGCGCTGCCATCTCTCGTAACGCGTCGGCCCAGTCCCATGCATAACGCTGCACCTTCTGAGGGTTGCCCGCGTTCGGAGCGACCGAGATGGCCAGGTCGCCTGCGCACAACACTCCGCGCTCGGGGCAGAAGACCCAGGTGTGGTCATCGGTCTCCCCTCGCGCGTGGTGCAGTTCGAAGCGCAGTCCTGCCACTTCGAACGTCATCTGTTCATCGTAGAGGGTATCCGGGGGCCATTCCGGCCTGCGAAAAGCATCCTCAAGGTTGATAGGTTGTAGAGGAGAACCCTTCGTGTCCATAGCGCCGAAGAACTGGCGCGCGTTGATGGCTTGCTGGAGACGGGCTGTGCGCTCGTAGCGCGCGAAGCGGTCCGGCATGGCCCGGTGCGCGATGACCCTTGGCCTGGATTGATTTTCGAGGAGAAACGCGTTGAGCCCGAAGGCGTGGTCGACGTGGCCATGGGTATAGATGGCAGTGTGTACGGGGGCTGACGTATACTTCCTGAGTTCACTTGCCATCAGCGCCGAGATGGCGCGCATGCCGGTATCCACCAGCACGAGGCCGTCGTCCGTCTCAAACGCCGTGACGCTGGCCAGAACAGACACGTACCATGTCCCCTCGGCGACCTCTGTTGTTCCGCCCGCCCGCAACACTTCCGCCTGCTCTCGGCTCACACTGGCGGAATCCAGCAACTTCTTGCCTGGATCGGTTTCCATGACTGTTCCTCCTGACCTGGTGGGGTGCAGACATCCTAGGTGTCTGCGACGCTGATGTCAACGGTGGTGGTGAGGGATACCGCTCCGCCCCGGCTCCATTGACATGCAATGCTGATCGTCGTAGATTGGGTGTGACAGTCTACCCAGGCTTCCACAGGTTCACGTCCCGCGATTGGAGGACTGCAATGCTTCTTCTGAGAAAGGGTTTCTGGCGTGTGATGGTGGTGACGGTGCTGCTAATGCTGATGCTCGGTCTCCTGCTACCGTCAGCAGGCCCTGCCGGGGCACAGGACGAACTGCCGGTGTTCACCGAAGACGACTGCCCCAGGTGCCAGGTCGCGGGGCTGGAGTTCAGGGAGGGGGCAGGGCACAAAGGGTATCTGAAGTGCTACTACGGCGTGGCTGATGTGTATGGGGAGGAGGAGGCAGGGCCGAGCGGAAGCATTGCCTACCAGTGGCTGGACCCTGAAGGGCTGTCGCAGTACCGCATGGAGGGACAGGGGCCGGATTGTGTGGCTACACTGACGGGTCGGATGAGTTGCGGGACAAGAACGTCGCTTCCCGGCGACTACGAGCTACATGTGAGTGTCAGCCTACCCTACGACACGGATTGGTCGAGCGAGGAGAAGGAGGCCATCAAGGATGAGGCGCGAGCCCTGCGCGATGAACTCGCGGTTTGCGCAGAGTCCTTCTCGCCGCATGAGAAGCCGATCGTTCAGGAGGAGAGGCTGGAAGGTACCATCATGGCGTATGGCAGGCCGTTGAAGCACACGCGCGTGACGCTGCAATACGAAGGCGATGAGTACGTCACCACCACGGATGACTTCGGAGGATATGCGTTCCCGGTAGAGGTGGGCGAAGGTGAGGAGTACGAGCTCGTTATGCATTTCGAGTACGTGCTGGATGAGGAGACGCAATTCATTATCAGCTACCATGATGAACCCCTTCCGGTCGCCCTGGGCCTCAGGGTGAAGGCAGGCGAGATAGAAGCACTCCGCCTTTTCGTGGGGGACGGGAAGCCTGACGCGGTCGCGGAAGCCGCCTGGGGCCCGATAGGGGCCGTGGACCTGGTGGACATGTTCGGTACACAGAACTACCGGGTTATTCCGGAGGCCGCCATGTATGTCCACATGGCGGAGGCCCTGGAGTTCTATACCGACTATCTCGGCGAGGACCTGGGATTCAGGCTGCCCGTGCGCGTGCGTACCAACGTGGCGGGCGATACCAGGTATCAGGTGGAAGCGGGCAATAGCCTGATACTGGTGAACATAGACCACATGCCTGCCGACCATGAGAATCGCCCGGAGGCACGGGAGTACCACGAGTTCAGCCACTACGCCCAGGACGCGCTCTGGGAGGGACAGGACCCCCGGTTGCCCGGCGACAGGAACCACGGCGGATTCAGCAACTCCAACACCGCGGACTCGTTCATCGAAGGGTTCGCCGCTTTCATGGCCACCGTCATTGGCGAATACTATGGCAACTGGTGGCTCGAGTGGGGCTCGGATGCTGCAGCGCCCAGTCAATACGCGACACAGGGGAGCCTGGAGACCAACATACAGCCGTGGCATCGCGGCTCGGATATCGCCGAGGAGATAGCGGTTGCCGGTGTTCTCTGGGACCTCTACGACGGGCGGGAGCAACTCGACAAGGAGGCGGAGGCATCGAGGACGTTCCAGGCGGAAGACAAGTATTCGGCGCTCAAACGCATGGACATCGACGATGACGACGTGGTGCGGAAGGAGGAGTTCGCCGTATTCAGCATACAGTCACACTTCGAGTTCCTTGATATAGAGGGCGTGTGGACGCTCGAAGGCAGGGAGCTGGTCAAGATGGTCGCGGAGCTGTTCTTGGCTCCCGATGAGAGCGGGGCGGAACGTCTCGCCGAGTCCGAGCTCGACAAGTACCGCGACAACCGGCTGCTCACAGGCTTTGACTGGAACGGGGATGGTGTTCTGGACGAAGGTGAGCTCGCCGATTACACCGTGATGAAATTCAAGGACGAATCGGGGTGGGATTCAAGCAAGCATTTTCGCTGGCGGGACCAGTTCATGGAAGGGTACGATCACAACGGGGATGGCGTTCTCGATGAAGCGGAGATCGTCAGGCTGGCTGCGGGCGAGGGTATGCGGAAGGACATCCTCAGCGACTATGACGATGATGGGGATGAGGCGCTGAGCAGGAGCGAGATGCTCGACATGATGGACATGTTCATGGCTGCGATTGCAACCCTTCCCAATGACAACAGCCTTGTCCTTGTGCAGGAGATGCCCGATGAGCTCACCAAGGCTGACGTGTACGCCCGGATCACTGCGGGCAATATCGAGGACGATGACGACGTTGATCTCACTATGTGGGAGATATGGGCCGTCATTCGCGACTACCATCCTGACTTCACCTCGGTGTATGAGGACTTCATCGATCTACACCCTGATAAGAAACAGGCTATCGACGACATCTTCAAGTCCCACGGCTTCTTCGCGGATGTGGCCCCACAGAACCAACAATGGGACTCCGGTGAGGAGGTAGGTCGGGCGGCGGACGCATCCACCGAGGAGAGAAAGACGAGGCGCTCCACTCAGTTGATGGAGGGCCACTTTGTCAAGGTGGATAACGAGGTGCCTTTCTATCATGTGCAGGTGGCGTTGTTCGATGATGGTGCCTCGATCATCGATCTGCCTTCGCACATATACGAGTTCCGTTCAAGCAATGACGATGGGCTGGTCTACATCCCGGTTCCTCCCGAGACCTACGACGCATGGATTATGGTGTACGCTGAAGACTTGGAGACGAAGAACCCCCTCTTCCTCACGACTCAGAGCTTCGATGAACACTTCGAGGAGTCGTTGGAGCAGGGCTACTTCGTGGAATACGAGTTCGAAATCGAGGGCGAGGTTCCCTCCGCGCTGCCGAGCCTGTACGACGAGATCGACGGCTCGGGCGATGCGCAGGAGCAGGATGGTGGATCGACTACCGAATCTGACTCAGGTGGTGGCCCCAACGCAGCGGTCATCGTAGTGCCGATAGTCGTCGTGATCGCGCTAGCCCTGGTACTGGTGATAGCGAGAAGACGCAGGACAACAGGACCGTAGCGCGGCCCGCTGGGCCGCGCTACGGTCCTGTCAGTGGGATATAGTCGTCGGCCCTATCAGAAGGCCATGTCCGGCTTCCAGACCTTCCAAACCTTGCCTGCGAGGTCCGGTCCCGGCTTGAGCGTCGGCTTGCCGGGCTGCCAACCCGATGGCGTGGCTTCGCCTGTCTCACGGACGTGCTGGAACGCCTTGACCTGGCGGATCAGCTCGGCTACGTTCCGGCCCACCGGGGGTGTGAGCATTTCCATTGCCTGTATGACGCCGTCGGGATCGATGAGGAAGCGACCCCTAATGTCAACGCCTGCGTCTTCGTCGTAGACCCCGTAGACCCTGCCGATGCGCCCGCCGCCGTCCGACAACATCGGGAACGGTACACCACCGGGCACCATCTTGGAAAGCTCCTCTTCCTGCCATATCTTGTGTGTGAAGCGGCTGTCTGTGCTAATCGAGAGAACCTGGACGCCGAGGGACTTGAGTTCGTCATGCTTGACGGCAACTGCCGACAGCTCCGTCGGTCAGACGAATGTGAAATCACCTGGGTAGAAGCAGACGACAACCCACTTGCCTTTGTAGTCGGAGAGCTTGATGTTCTTGAAGCCCCCATCAATGAATGCGCTCGCCTCGAAGTCGGGCGCTGGCTTCCCCACTTGTGCTAACACCTTGCGAACCTCCTGCTTCTCGGTTCCTTTTGCTGCGGGTTCCTCCGCTTCCGCGAGAATCGGCCCCTTGGCCGGTTGGACGCATTGGTCCTTCGGCTCTGCCATATAGCGCCTCCTTCCTGCTCAAACTCTACATTGGTACTATTGGGCCGTAGCCTTCGCACGCTCTTCGTCTGACAAATGGGCGAGGCGCTCGATCTCCTTCACGTCCAACCCCAAGCCCTCTGCCACGCGGCGGCCGTACTCGGGATCGCACTTGTAGAATACGGCGGACTGACGCAACTGGATGCGTTTCTGTGCGTTGCACAGATGTGTGGTTATGTTGCCGATGAGGTGGTCACGGTCCTCGTCGGTCATGACCCGCCGATACATCTCCCCCGGCTGGAAGAAGTCGTCATTCGGGTGTGTGTAGGGATGTCGATCTGCCAACCCGGTAACTTCGAATGGAGGCGTACCTGCTTCCGGCTGTGGTTCGGGGCCGCCGAAGCTGTTGGGGTAGTAATTCGGCCTGCTCCCGAAGTTGCCGTCAACCTGCATGAAGCCGTCACGCTGGTAGTTGTCCACGCTGGCCGCTTTCGGCCGGTTGACCGGGATTAGGTGGTAGTTCGGTCCCAGGCGGTGCCTGTGGGTGTCATGGTAGCTGAAGAGACGACCCTGGAGCAGTTTGTCAGGGGATGGGCCGATGCCGGGAACGAAGTTGGCGGGGGAGAAAGCGGCCTGCTCGACCTCGGCGAAGTAGTTCTCCGGATTACGGTTCAGCACCATACGCCCGATGGTTATCGGAGGGAAGTCGGCATGGAACCAGACTTTGGTGATGTCAAATGGGTCGAAGCGGTACTCCCCTGCCTGCTCAGGCGTCATAATCTGCACCTCAACTCGCCAGGAGGGGTGTTCGCCCCGCTCGATCGCCTGCCAGAGGTCTCGCGTGGCATGGTCGGGGTCTTCGCCCTTCATTTTTGCGGCCTCGTCGCGAGTCAGGTTCTGTATGCCCTGCTCTGTCTTGAAGTGGTACTGGACCCAGTAGTGCTCCCCCTTCTCGTTGTACCACATGAACGTGTGGCTGCTGTACCCGTTCATGTTGCGATAGGTTCGCGGCGTGCCCCGGTCCGAGAACAGGATGGTAACCTGGTGGACCGATTCCGGCGTCAGAGAGAGGAAGTCCCAGAACATGTCGGCGTCTTTGAGGTTGGTGCCGGGGTTCCTCTTCTGGGTGTGTATGAAGTCGGGGAACTTCAGCGGGTCGCGAATGAAGAAGACCGGCGTGTTGTTCCCGACCATGTCGTAGTTGCCGTCCTCGGTGTACATCTTCACGGCGAAGCCACGGGGGTCCCGCTCGGCGTCCGCCGAGCCCCTCTCCCCGCCGACGGTGGAGAACCGGGCGATTACGTCTGTCCGCTTGCCTACCTTGGACAGGAACTTGGCCTGCGTGTACTTCGTCACGTCCGCGGTCACCTCGAAGTAGCCGTGCGCCCCGGCACCCTTGGCGTGCACTACCCGCTCCGGGATCCGCTCGCGGTCGAAGTGGGCCAGCTTCTCCAGGAGGTGGATGTCCTGGATCAGGGCAGGACCATAGCTGCCCGCTGTGACCGTGTTCTGATCGTTCTCAACCGCCCTGCCGAAATTGCTTGTCAGCTTCTTGTCATGCTGTGTCATCGTGACCTCCTACATGCGACATACGCTCAGTACCGGTCTCGGTCGCCGGACCGTGATACTCAGTAAGGCCTATTATTCCAGAGAATGGGTTGAGAAGTCATGAAACGAAGGCCAAAAACGTTGAAAAGGCGTTACATCTCGGGGGAGGATGTCAGGCAGATGAGCATTGAGACATCGGGCCGGTGCAGGAAGAGGGGGCCAGGGGGCTACCCGTACTTGCGGTAGGCGCGCTTCCAGGGCTCCTTCTTGTAGGCGAGGTAGTCCCGGACCGCAGCCTTGATGGTGTTGGCGGCGAGGAGGGCGCAGTGCTCGCTCTCCTCGGGCAGCCCGCCCAATGCATCGAGGACGTCCTTCCGGGTGATTCTGGCTGCTTCGGTCACCGTCTTGCCCTTCACCATCTCAGTGGCCATGCTGCCGGCCGCGATAGAGGTCCCGCAGCCGTCTGTCAGGAACGTGATGTCCTTTATGGAGTTGTCTCTCACCTTGAGCCAGACCTGCATGGTATCGCCACACTCGCCCAATACGCTGGCGAAGCCGTCGGGCTCGTCGATCCTGCCCAGGTTTCTGGGGCTCTGCACGTGGTCGATTACGATGTCCGAGTAGCCCTCATAGAGGACCCTCTGAATCTCCTCCAGGGCCTTGTCGAGTTCGGAGGACATCGGTGCTCCTCTAGGTCTTGGCCGATACCGAGTTGAGGAAGGCGTCAGCCATCTGCTGGAGTACTTCTGAGTCGTAGCGCTCTATCTCGCCCGCGTCGCAGAGCTGTGCGAGCTCGGGGTCTATGGGAAGTTGAGCCAGGATGGGCGCGCTGGCGGCATCGGCCATCTCGATTGCCTTGCTCTTGCCGAATATCTCGAGCCTCTTGCCGCTGTCGGGCAGGGTGAGGTAGCTCATGTTCTCGACGACGCCGATTATCGGAATCTGCATGTGGCGAGTCATCTGCACTGCCTTCCGCACCACCATGGCCGCCAGCTCTTGTGGCGTGAAGGCCATCACAACGCCGGTCAGGGGTATGGACTGCATCACCGTGAGTGGCGCGTCAGCGGTACCGGGCGGCAGGTCCACGAGCAGGTAGTCCTGCTTGCCCCACAGAACGTCCTCCCAGAACTGGGTGATGGTCTTAGCGATGAGGGGGCCGCGCCAAATCACCGGATCGTCCTCGTTGGGTAGCAGAAGGTTGATTGACATTATCGAGATACCCAGCTTCGACAGGGCGGGCATGATGCCTGTCTCACTGCCTGCGGGCCTGCCCGAGATGCCGAACATGCGGGGTATGCTCGGCCCGGTGATGTCGGCATCGAGGATGCCCACGTCGTACCCCCGCCGGGCCAGCGAGAGGCCGAGAAGGCCTGTCACCAGCGACTTGCCCACGCCTCCCTTCCCGCTCATCACCGCCACCACGTTGCGGATATCGTTCACGTCCTTTGCCTGTGCATCGACGAAGTCCACTTCGACCTCGTCGACATCCGGCAGGCCTTTCAACTCCTCGGCTACCTTGGCCTTGAGCCAGTTCTGGGTCTGGGGATTCACTGCCGGTGAGGCCAGGCTCACGCTGACCTTCTTACCGTCGACGCCGATGCCCTTCACCAGGTTGAGCTTGCTCAGGCTGCGCATCGCGCCGGGCACCAGAATCTCATCGAGGCGCTCTTTGATCTCGTTCTCGCTCGCCAAATCGAATCCTCCGCGCAGAGTACATCTGGGGTTCAACTGCAGGATGCCATCGGAAAGAGGGCTCCACTACCAGTATATGCCACCCTTCGCATACGGGCAATACCATACCGCCGTGGGGCTGGCATCTCGCTGCTGCTATGATCTTGTCATCTTGGTGCCGCACTTCGGGCACTTGACGTTGTAGCAGGGATTGCCCGCCTGATGGGCGGCTCTGGCCCCGCAGCTCGGGCATATACATTCGCCGCCCGGACCTGCCCCGGGCCTGCTGCCCCCCATTCTGCCGCGCCCTGCTCTACCTCTGCCGAGTCCCCTGCCTGATCCGGGGCCGCCACCGTCCGGCGGTCCGGTTCCGTCTCCCCATGGCATGATCTCGCCTCCTAATGCATTATCCTTACTTCTTCTCGAGGTCGTCCAAACGGCGCAGCACATCGCTCAGCTGTTGCGAGAGCATCTGTGTCTGGGCCTTGAGGGACTCGAGCTCGTGGGCCAGATCCGGCGGAGGCACGCCCATTCCCGGCCGCATGCCGGGCCCCATGGGAGTCGGCGGGCCCGCCGGAGAGCCGGGCCCCGGGCCACCGACCATTCCGAAGTGTGCCTCCACCGTAGGCTGCGAGGCCGATCTGAGATCGCCCGCCTTGTACTTGCTCACGGCATCTCGGACCGAGCCCGAGACACCTGTGATCAAAGCGATGTCGGCCGCCTGCAGCACCTGGAATGCATTGGGGCCGCAATTGCCGGTGAGAACGGCCTCGACGTCCCTGCCGACCACCGACTGAGCGGCCGCAATACCTGCCCCGCCGGAGGCCCCTTGGCTGCTGTTCTCAACCGCCTCGAACTCTAATGTGTCCGGGTCGACGATTATGAAGTACTGGCACCTGCCGAAGCGCGGGTCCACATCGGCGTCCAGGCTGGGGCCGCTGGCCGAAACAGCGATTCTCAACTGGTCACCTCCTCTTCATACCGGCATAGGGCAGGTACCGCTACCCACCCTCAGCCGAGATGTGTTGGCTCTACTACTCTTGTTCGGTCTCGAGGTCTTTGATCCGCGATTCGATCTCACCGAGCTGCGACTTGACAGCATTCGCTTCCTCTCTGAGGAAGTCGATCTCTTCCTCGCGGCTCATTTGAGGCGCGTAGTACGGAGTGCCAGCATAAACCGGATCTATCCCCCAGGGCGGTACTCCCCAGGCTCCTCGGCCCATGCCTCTGCCCCAGCCTTGTCCTCGGCCAGCGCCCCAGCCGCGTCTGAAGCCGAGGCCCATGCCCCAGCCTCTGCCACCGCCGAAGCCACGACCCCTGCCGACCAAGCCTCGTCCAGCCGCAGCGCCGTAGCCCGGCCTGACGTAGCCCGCGCAGTAGCCCATGCCTCTGCCGGTCATTGGACCCTGACCCCAAGGTCCTGTTCCATCAAGGAATGGCATCTTAATCACCTCCTTTCGCTGGATTTCTCTGTTCCGGGTCGATCCGCTCGCTACTAGCCGCCTCTGCGGCCCGTGCCGCGACCACCACCCCGGCCCATGCCGCGACCGCCTCCACGCCCGCCGCCCCGGCCCTGTCCGAATCCACCTCCCCTGCCACGACCGACGTCACGGCCGCCGCCAGGGGCATTGCCGGTACAACGGCCTCTACCCCGGCCGGTCATGGGCCCTTCTCCTCTCGGTCCGGTTCCATCTCCTAATGGCATCTTCATCACCCCCTTTCTCTATGTTTTCCTTATCCGTAGACTATTGCTTTCTCATCGTCAGTAGCCGGACGCCGCTCATCTGCCGGAAGGTCAGACCCTCGCTCACCTGGCGCAGGACAGTGTCCGGATCGACTACCTTTGTCCCTGATATAACATCCACGCCATAGTCGAAGAGCACGGGCGATAGCGGCGTCGTTGGCCCCAGCACTATGACGAGCGAGTCCTGCCGACAAAGACTCAGCAGGCCTTCGATCGAGTGGTTCACGAACGCGCTCCCCGTTATGGCGATCACGTCTGCCTCCGGGAGCACCCGCTGGGCCTCTTCTTCGGCGAGATCGCCCTCGCGCGGTGCCTTCTCGATCACCCAGGTCTCTCCGCTGCTCTCGCGCAGCCTGTTCACGAAGGGGAAATGGCCCACGATGGCCAGATTCTTGCCTCTGCCGGCCTCCTCGATGAAATCGGCGGCGTTGAGCTCGACGCAACTGCCTTCATCGACCTCCAACAGAGAGTTGATCGTCGCCATGCCTATCGCCGACTCCAGTGTGTTGTCGGAATAGGTCAACCCTATCAGTTCCGATGGTGTTTTGTCTATCATCTTCGTCACGTCTGCGTCTGACAGCACAGTACCGCCCTGCTCCCCGTGGTGTGGGGTGGAAGCCAGACCGCAGTTGCGGGTAACCACGGCAGTCCAGAACGGCCCCTGGCGGACATCGCCGACGGTGCCGTCGGAATCGAGTGTCGAAATCAGGTCATCCAGGATTCTCATCTCGAGCCAATCACCTCTGTCCCCAGCGTCCGCGAGCGCCGCGATGCCTGCCCCTGTGTGGTGTACCGGGACCGGAGCCGGGTGCGGGCTGGATGTTCGGGCTCTCGCAGGATGGGCAGTTCCTCGGTTGCCCTGTGACCATATCCTCGAAGGGGACGTCCCACTCGTGACCATCTGTCCGGCACTGGAACCGGCGCCTGGCCATCTCGAAGTTACCGCCCTCGATGCGGATCGCCTTGCCATTCAA
>CAZGDV010000013.1:17071-30118 GCA_964524995.1 uncultured Dehalococcoidia bacterium
GGCGCCTGGCCATCTCGAAGTTACCGCCCTCGATGCGGATCGCCTTGCCATTCAACAGTGCGTCAGCAACCTTGCGCCGTGCGGCCCCGAGCACCCGATGAAACGTGGGGCGGGATACTCTCATCCTCCCGGCGCACTCCTCTTGCTCCAGCCCCTCCAGGTCTTTGAGGCGAATCGCCTCGGCCTCTTCGATGGAGAGGATGACCTCCTTCAGGGCCGGCAGTGGCACACCGCTCGGCTTGAAGTAGGTTATCTCCGGCACGGACCCCACTCTTCGCCATTTCGGTGGTCTCGGCATCTGCTGTGTCCTCTCACTGGTTCCAACGGTAATTATGAACTTATGTCCATAATTACTATATCACCCCTGTCAACCCCGGTCAATAGCTGGATGATGGGAGTTGGGGTGATAGGGAACAGCAGTCAAGTGGCCGGATAATAGCGTAGGGGCGAGGTTACCTCGCCCCTACCTGGCCCGTTTCGCGATATCTCTAGAGGCCGATGATGAGCACGCTGACTGTGTTGCTGATGGGGATGCCGCCAAGGTTGTGGGTCAGCCCCAGCCTGGCGTCCTTGATCTGGCGCTTGTCGGCCCTGCCCTGGCACTGCAGGTACATCTCGTAGAGCATTCTCAGGCCGCTCGCACCGATGGGGTGCCCGAAGGACTTCAGGCCGCCGTCCGGCTGGACGGGCAGGCCGCCGTCCAGGTTGAAGAAACCGGACTCGATGTCCTCCTTTACCTTGCCCTTGGGGCTGAACTCGAGGTCCTCGCAGGTGACAGCCTCGGTGATGCTGAAGCAGTCGTGAAGCTCCGCCATGCTGATCTCTTCGCGCGGGTTCTTGATGCCTGCTTCTTCGTAGGCCATCTGTCCGGCTCTTACCGTCGCCTTGACGGTCGTGAAGTCGTAGTCGGCGCGCAGTTCGCCCTCGCTGGGGCACACCGAGATCTGGAGCGCCTTGACGTACACAGGGTCGGGCCGGAAGTTCTTGGCATCTTCCGCCCTGACCACAATCGCCGCCGCCGCGCCGTCGCTCACGCCGCAGCAGTCGAACAGGCCCAAAGGCCAAGCGATGATAGGTGCGTTCAGGACCTGCTCGATCTTGACCTCTCTCCGCAGGTGTGCCTTCGGGTTGAGCGTACCGTTGTAGTGGCTCTTGACCGAGACCATGCCGATCATCCTCTTGCCCTCTTCCGGGCTCAGGCCGTATCTCGAGAAGTAGGTCGTGGCCATGAGGGCGAACATGCCGGGCGCGGTGCGGTCGGGGTACCTGTTCGAGGGCAGGCTCTGCTGGTCGGGTAGCCCGCTGTACCCGGAGTCCTTCAGCTTCTCGAAGCCGACGGCGAGGCACATGTCATAGGCACCTGACGCCACGGCGTAGCAGGCGTTCCTGAAAGCGTCCGACCCGGAGGCACACGCGTTCTCGACCCTGGTCACCGGTATATACTGAAGCTTCAGCGGGTCGGCCAGACAGCGCCCGTCGAATCCCGATACCCAGGTCCCTGCCCAGGCCGCCTCGATGTCCTTGACCTCTATCTTGGCGTCCTCTATGGCTTCCTTTGTCGCCTCGACGATGAGGTCGTTCTTGCTCTTATCCCAATGCTCACCGAACTTGGAGCAGCCCATTCCGATAATCGCTATTTTGTCTCTAATGCCTTTGACGCTCCCCATTTACCCTCCTTGAGAGATAGCTGTCGTTGTGTCCCTGCCTCAACACCTTATCGGAGTGCACTTCCACCAGTAGTTGTGGATGCTCTCGAAGAAGTGGACCTTCCTGAAGCTCACCTCGACGGGCATGCCCGTCTTCACATCGTCGGGATTGCGGTCAACCATGTTGAAGATGATCCTGCCACCCTCCTCGAAGTCGACCGCCGCGATCGTGGATGGCGGGTCGATGCTTGCCGCGAGGTTGTCATGAGAGAACGCAGTGACCGTTGCCTTCTTGTGGGCGAAGTCGTAGGTCTCGAAGTTGTCCTGTGTCTGGCAGATCACGCATACTCGTTGCGGGGGGTACTGGGGAGTCCCGCAGTTCTTGCACTTGAGGCCGTGCAGAGCCAGGCCGTGGTCGCGGTCTCTCCACAGCGCCGGCACTGAGATGTGGTTGATCGGCGGTCGTGGCGGCGGCTCAGTCTCGACCAGGCCTCGCCATATCAGGTACCTCGTGTAGGGAATGATCATCTTGGATTCCAGGTGGCGTTTGATGGCCCGCCTGTCTTTGATGCCGTCGATCTTGTCGCCGGCCTGCATCACCAGCGCATCGCAGCCATCGCCGTAGCTTACGCACATGAGCTTGTCGCCGGCCTTGGCATCCTCCAGGGCCGCGACGAGTATCATGAGGGGCTGGGCGCAGCCCGTATTGCCCACCGTCATGTACAGGGGATCCTGGATCTGGGCCATGGGGTCGAACCCCATCTTGCCCGCCGCCACGCCGAGCAGCCTGGGGTCGGGCGCGTAGATGGCTGCCTTGGTCACGTCGGCCGTGGTCATATTGCACTTCTGGAGCGCGGCGGCCACGGTAGGCGGCACGATGCGATTGTACCCGGCTTCCCTGACGAAGCGTTCCTCCCACGATTTCACGAACCGGTCTTGGTCCGAGCGCCACAGGTCGTGGAACTCCTGGTAGACCGAGTGGCCGCCAAGTATGTAAACAGCCGTATCCGACTTCGTTATCAGCAGGGCGGCTGCCCCGTCGCCGAAGGACATCTCCTTGTCCCCTTTCGGGGCACCCAGCCGCGTGTCCGCGGCGGCGACGAGCACACAGTTGGCCGAACCCGCGTCAACCGCGTCGGCCGCAGCCCGCAGGGCGTTGACTCCGGCCCTCAGCGAGCCGCCGAAGTCCATAGTCTGGGTTTCCTTGTTCAGGCCGAGAGCACCGGCAACGACTGTGGCTGCAAGCTTCTCTCTGTACGGTGAGGTCGTTGAGGCGAAGTAGATCCGGTCGACCTTCTTCAGGTCCTGCCCGGTGAGGCAGTCCCTGGCGGCCGCAACAGCCATCGTGATGCTGTCTTCGTCGTAGCTGGCAACTGCCTTCTCCCCGGGGATGGGGATCATGCTGTCCCACGCTTTCTGGATGTCGGGGCGGTTCAGGCGATATAGAGGTATGTAAGCACCATACGATGCAATCCCTGCCATTTGCCCTCCTTCTTGAGAATTCCGCGCATCATTATAGCATCGTGCCTGCTTCGTCACAACTCCGATCCGAGTGTGGATGGTCGCGGTGGCCGGTCCACGCGAACTGGGGGCTCCCGATGATTCGAAGCCCCCAGTCATGCAGCCGGGACTAGTCTGCTGGATGGCTAAGGCCTTCGCACTGCGAAGTAGATCATAACGACGCCGAGAAGCAGCCCTACTACTCCGGCGACGATGAAGCCGACGCCCAGCCCGAACACGACCACAGGTACCTGCACCATGAACTCGACGTCGAAGTCGATGCCCTTTGAGCCGTCAGCGTTCATCAGCACGAGTGCATGCCTGCCGGGGGCTGGCTCCCACTCCAGCGTCTGTGTTCCCGGACCGGACTCCGGCGCTTGGGACCAGAACGAGATCACGGTGGGCGGGCCAGGGGCGGAGTCGCCGGGATGGTTGGTGTACTCCGCCGCATGGAAGGACAGCCAGTGGGTCACCCGCGTCAACTCGTCATAGTTGACGTCTTCGAGGTAGGCCTTGACCCGGTCCTCGCTCGCCACGGCCATGAAGATATCCTCCTCGGGATCGTTGCTCGATCCTCTGACCTTGACGGGGCCCAAGCCGAGCCAGTCCAGTACCTCCATTGCCTCTTCATCGATGTCAACCGGCCCCGTCACCACGGCGTACGAATCCCTCTCTATTCGGACGGGCCCGGAGCTGACGAATCCTTCTTCGTCGGTGGGCGAGTGGTAGGCCCAGACCAGAATGCTGCCGCCGAAGGTGAGGCCTATTCCTCCCAGCACGAAGAGGACACCGAAGACGAGTAGCAGGATTCTCCCGATAGTCACTGTACTACCTCCCCACCGGTGAAGCAGACACCGCGAGTATCAAACGAATATGGTCGAGCGAGTCGCAGGATTGCTCACCGGATGGCACGAATTCGGGGGGTGCGAATCGGCTACAGAGTGGCGACTATCTTAGCATTGCGTGGGCGGGTTGTCAAAACGTGGGGATGGGGGGTAGCGCTCTCTTGTGGGCTGATGCCTGCACTAGTGCGTCGATCCGCTTGCTCACTGCCTCGGGAGCCCGACCTGTGGACAGGTATTCATCGAGCTGCTCATATGTGACGCCCATCTCGCCTTCGTCGGTCTGCCCGTCCCACAGGCCAGCCGAAGGGGTCTTTTCGATTATTCGGATTGGCACCCCAAGGTGAACTGCGAGCCTTTCCACATCCCTTTTCAGAAGGTTGCCCAGGGGCAGGATGTCTACTCCGCCGTCGCCGAACTTCGTGGAGTAGCCGATGGCGATCTCACTCTTGTTGCTTGTTCCGACAACCAGATAGTTCAGTCGGTTGGCGAAGTAGTAGAGGGTGCACATGCGCAGCCTCGGCTTGAGGTTGGCATCCGCCAGCCTGCACGTGGCAGGGTCGAAATCAGGCCTTTGCATCCCGGCGATCAGGCGGTCGAAAACATCGTCGAGGGATGCCCTTGTTGTTGGGATCGAGAAGGCTTTCGCAACCAGCTCGGCGTCCTCGGCGTCTGCGTCGCAGCTGTGACAGGGCATGATGAGGGCGAGGCAACTATCGGGGAAGGCATTCCGGCAGAGCGCGGCCACCACAGCAGAGTCAATACCACCGCTGAGTCCGAGGATTACCCCCCTGCAACCAGCTTGCTCCGCTTGCTCCCGAATCCAGGAGGACAGCCTATCCGCCAGGTCTTCCAAGCGCAAGTTATAGTAGCTCCAACACAAGAGTGCTTCCGGTTGCCTACGCGAACTCCGGCTCGATAACGCCGTAGCTCCCGTCGTTCCGCTTGTATAGGACGTTGAGCTGGTCGTTGTTCTCGTTGAAGAAGAGGTAGAAGCTGTGCCCCAGCAGTTCCATCTGGTCGGCTGCCTCTTCGGAGGTCATCGACTCGATAGGGAAGCGCTTCACTCGGGCGATCTGGGGCGGCGCCGTGAACTCGAGTGGGAGGTCCTTCCTGGGTGTGCCTGCCTTCTTGTGCTTGCGATTGAGCTTGCCTTTGAAACGCTCGATCTGCCGGTCCAGCACGTCGACGACGCTGTCGACGGCGGCGTTTATGTTGGCCGCTCTCTCCTCACCTCGGAGCAGGGTGCCGTTGCTGTTGATTGTCACTTGAACAACGTACCGGTTCTCAGCGGCTTTCGTCTTCTCCTCCGTGATCTCTACGGTGACTTCTTCCACGCCGGGGAGGTGCCGTTTGAGCTTGCCCATTCTCTTCTCTATGTACTGTTGGGCTTGTTCGGCAAGGTCCATGTTTTTGCTCTTGATGACTATTTCCATCGTGTATGCCCTCCCCCTTCCAGGAATCACATTGTGTTGGCGGAAGCCTGCATGCCGGAAGACGGTCTATTTTATGACAACGGTCTGCCGGTTTTCAAGGGTGTGACGGCTGCCTTGCGAGAAAGCCTCCCTGGCCAGCGTGAGGCCCCAAACACTGCGCGCGCCCGCTGCCATGAGAGCGGTTGCGCAGGCATCCATGGTGGCACCCGTCGTACAGACGTCGTCGATGAGCAGGACGCGGTCCCCGTCCAGGTTGTGAGGGGCGACGAAAGCGCCCTGGACGTTCCTCCGCCGTTCAGCCGCGCTGGTCGTCTTCGCCTGGGACACCGTGTCGCGCTTTCGAACCAGCAGGTGCTCGCGCATGGGCAGCCCGGCAGTCTTCGCCAGGGGCTTAGCCAGAAGAGATGACTGGTTGTAGCCCCGGCTTCGAAGTCGCTTCTTGTGCAGCGGCACGGGGACTATGACGTCGGCGGGGATCGGATTGCGGTCGAGGAACTGCCCCAGCAGACCAGCCAGGGGGGAGGCAGCAGCCTTGAGTCCCCCGTACTTCAACCCGTGAACGGCCTTGCGGGCCATACCTTCGAAGATGAAAAGCGATCGAATGCCGTCGATCGTGGGCCTATGGACCGTGCATGATCGGCAGAGGCTGTCCTTGCTCAATGGGCTGCCGCAGTGATCGCAATACGGAGACCCGATTCGAGGGAGCGATTCGGCGCATGAGGCGCACAGCATGGTGCCTTCCACGCCGCAACAGAGGCAGCGCAGCGGGAACAGGAGATCGAGGATGGCGCTCGCTGCAAGCCGGACGACAGCCTGCGGCCTCATCTGGCGGCCCCGATTAGCTCTGACAGGCTCGCGACCCCTTCTTTCTCCATGAAGCGCTCGACTCCTTCGAGGATGTCGAGAGCCGCACGCGGGTTGGCGAAGGTCGCTGTGCCAACCTGTACGGCACTTGCGCCTGCCATGAGGAACTCGATGGCATCCGCTGCGGTAGAGATACCTCCGCAGCCGATGACCGGTATCGAGACCTCCCCCGCCACTTCATAGACCATGCAAAGGGCTACGGGCTTGATCGCGGGGCCGGAGAGGCCGCCGACGATGTTGGCGAGGGCGGGTTTGCGACTTTGGAGGTCAATGGCCATTGCCTTCACCGTGTTGATGAGGGTTATCGAGTCAGCGCCCGCACCTGCCACAGCCCGGGCGATCGCCGCGATATCCGTGACGTTGGGCGAGAGCTTCACGATCACGGGCAGTGACGTACGCGCCTTGACGGCGTTTGTCACCTCGGCTGCCGATTCCGGCCTTGCGCCGAACTCAATGCCTCCCCCTGCTACGTTAGGGCAGCTGACGTTCACTTCCAGAGCGCTGATTCCGGCGACGCCGTTGAGCCGGGCTGCAAGCTCTCCGTACTCGGCAACGTTCTCGCCGAGGATGTTGATTATGACAGGAACGGTCCATTCGGCCCAGACCGGGGCCTTCTCGCGTATCAGCGCGTCCACGCCGATGTTCTCCATACCGATGGAGTTGATGATGCCACCGGCAACCTCGACCATGCGGGGTTGGACATTGCCGGCACGCGGCTTGAGGGTTGTGCCCTTGCAGACTACAGCGCCGAGTCGCTGTACATCGACAACATCGGCGTATTCGGTGCCATACCCGAACGTGCCGGATGCGGTCATCACCGGATTGGCCAGCAGCAGACCCCGGCTGTTGTTGGGCGCAAGCTGGGCTGACAGATCGACTCTATTCATATCAGTTCATAGGTTCGCTTGAGAATCAGGGCGTCGAATTCGAGGAGCGGGCTCTCGCAGATGACAAGGCCGGACACATCCATGTCCTTCAGGGCTCGCAACAGGTCGACGTAGTTGAAGTCCGACAGGGCTAGAGGCGTGTGCCTCCTTTCCCCCCTCGGGCCGTACTCGATGCCGGACACGTGGATGTGCATATCGTCGAGGGCCTGCCGGCCCAAACGCTTCTCGACCTCCTGGAGGATGTCGATGAACTCAGCGTATGTATTGGCCGCCGCGGTCCTCGCGTGCCAGTGTGCGAAATCGATAACCGGCGCAACGCCGTCGATCTCCTCGCTGAGCTGCAGCACCTCATCAAGGGTGCCGAAGGCAGATGCCTTGCCCATTACCTCTGGTCGCAGGCGCGGACTGCCGCCGTTTGAGCCGACCTCCTCCACCATCAGCGCGATGTTCGCCTTTATCTTCTGAAAGGCTGTAGCTGGGTCGTCCTTCATGTAGAAGCCCGGATGGAATACGACGCTCCTGGCACCGAAGAGAGAGGAGATGCCGGCGGTTCGAAGGATTCGGGCGCGGCTCGCGGCCACCTTGCCTGGCTCCCGGGCATTGAGATTCACGTAATAGGGAGCGTGCACACTCAGCGCTATCCCCGTTGTCTCAGCCGCCTCGGCTACCGAGAGAGCGGTCTCGGGGGTCATTGTCACGCCCCTGACGAACTCCACCTCCATGCACCCCAACCCCAGTTCGTGGACGCGCCTTATGCCGGATTCGGTCGACAGCTCGTCGGAGGAGTGAGGTATTCCCGCGGTCCCGAAGAGCACCCGTCCGCTACGAGGCATGGACCTCCTGGGCCTCTGCCGGCATACGGCGTCCGACGGCAGCAGCCACCGGAGCCAGCCGCTGCATCAGGTCTTCGAAGTTGCCGAATGTCAGGGACTGCGGGCCGTCCTTCAGCGCCTGGTCCGGATTGGGATGCACCTCGACCATGATCCCGTCAGCTCCTGCGGCGATGGAGGCCAGGGCCATGGGGCTCACGAGGTCGTACTTGCCCGTGCCATGGCTGGGATCGCCTATGATGGGGAGGTGGCTCAGTCTCTTGATGGCCGGTATGGCGCTGATGTCCATGGTGTTTCGAGTATACGTTTCGAAGGTGCGTATCCCCCTTTCACAGAGGATAACGTCCCGATTGCCCTGTGACAGTATGTACTCGGCCGACAGGAGCCACTCCTGGATGGTTGCCGAGATGCCCCGCTTCAGCATCACCGGCTTCTTCGTTCTGCCCACCTCATCGAGGAGAATGAAATTCTGCATGTTGCGGGCCCCGATCTGGAGTATATCGGCATATCGGTCAACCAGCTCGACATCCTGGGGAGTGAGCACCTCTGTGATGAAGGGCAGACCTGTCTCGGCGCGGGCTATCGCCAGTATCTCCAGCCCCTGCTGGCCGAGCCCCCGGAACTGGTAGGGCGACGTGCTGGGCTTGAACGCACCGCCCCGCAGTATGTTTGCCCCGGCAGCCTTGACCCACTTCGCCGTCTCCAGCACCTGCGTCTCGGTCTCCACCGCGCAGGGGCCCGCGATGATAGTCAGCGTGTTGCCCCCGATCTCGAGATCACCTATCCTGACGACGGTGTCCTCGGGCTTGAACTCCCGTCCCGAAAGCTTGTGGGGCTTGGATATGGGGATCACTTCCTCCACGCCGGGGAGGAGTTCAAGCGTGTCGCGGAGTTCCGGGTATGTCTGCCCGACGACCCCGATCACCGTACGTTCGACACCCTGGGACAGATGCCCCGCCAGACCCGTCTGCGTGAGCTTCTGCATTATGCCGTCCAATTCCTGCTGGCTGTGGTCCTTCTTCATCACTACAAGCATCGTAGTTGTCTCCTATTCGGTCATCCTTTCGGGCCGTTGGCGTCGGGCCTCAGATTGACCGCACCCTTGATGTAGACATGGACGATCTCGTTAGCCGATTTATCGGTGTTGAGCAACACCAGGATGCGTATACACTGCTGGAGGCTACCTGGAACGTCTATCTCCTGTCCACAGAGCAGAGCGACATTCGTCCAGCCCAGGTATCGGGCCGCCAGCGCCGGAAACTCGGCGTTGAGTCCGGGCGTGACGGTGAACATCGCATATGCCACGTTCTCCGGTCTGATGTCGTTGGCCTCGATCATCTGAGTCAGAAGCTCGGTCGTCGCATCCAGTATCTCGTCTCGATCATTGTTCTCTACGGTTGTCGCACCACGGATCCCTCTGCACCACATTAGCTTTCCAATCTAGGCTCAAAACTCGTATGTTCAAGTATAGCACACGTCAGGGGGCTTTCCACGCCTCGGCGTGACGCGAGGTAGGGACACGGAGACTTCGCGGCGGGGGACCCGTCTACTTCAGCCCGTACTTGGCTGCCACCAGCTCGATCACGGAGTCGGCATCCATCGGTTTCCAGTCGCTGCGAGGCTTCCCTATCGGGTCAGGGCTGACGGGACCGCCGAGCAGCACTTCGAGGGTGGCCTTTATCGAGGATGATAGCGCCTTGAGGTTGTATCCGCCCTCGAGGGAGAGCAGGAGCCTTCCCTGGCACAGTTCATCGGCGAGGCTCTTGATGATGCCGGTGATATCGGCGAAGCCGTCCACCGTGAGCTGCATGCCCGAGAGTTGATCGGACCAATGGAGATCGTAGCCGGCGGACACGAGCATCAGATCGGGCTTGAACCTCCGCGCGATCGGCACCAGCAGTTCGCTGTAGGCACGGTGGTACTCGTCGTCGCCGCAGAATGCGGGCAGTGGCACGTTTATCGTAGCTCCCTTGCCTTCTCCAACGCCATCGTCCGTCACGTACCCTGTTCCCGGATAGTGGGGGTACTGGTGAGTCGAGAAGTAGAGCACGTTTGGGTCTTTCTCGAATATCTCCTCGGTCCCGTTTCCGTGATGAACGTCGAAATCGGCGATGAGGACACGCTCGATGCCGTGATTCCTCCGGGCATACTGGGCTGCGATGGCGATGTTGTTGAAGAGACAGAACCCCATCGCAGCATCGGGCGTTGCATGGTGTCCGGGGGGGCGCACCAGCCCAAAGGCGTGCTTGACTTCACCTGATATGATCGCATCGATAGCCCGCATCACTCCGCCGGCCGCGTAAAGGGCCACGTTGTAGGAGTCGGGCGAGGCGAAGGTATCGCCGTCCAGCCAAATGCCGCCGGACTTGGCCGTGCTCTCTACACGCTTGATGTGGTACTCAGTGTGCACGAGAGCTAGCTCCTCGTAGCTTGCGGCGCGCGGCGGCAGCACGGTGAGCCTGTCGAGAAGCTTGGACTGCTCCAGCAGCTCCATCGTCGCGACGAGGCGGCTGCTGTTCTCGACGTGCGTGCCCGTGTCGTGCTTGAGGTAGATTGGGTCATAGACGAGACCGACTGTCATCGGAGCACCTCCTGTACTCTGCAGGAAGGCAATGGTGGAGTGGGTACCCTACAGATACGAATCCCCCCGAATCGATCAAGACGTACCCGGCTGAAGCTGATGCTATCATGCCCGGCCGGGCTTTGCCGCTCTACTCAGGGGGGATCGGATTCCGCTGAACTAGGCACTCGGTTTGAAGTAGTCAATGTCCAGGATGCTGCCCTCGCGCTCCTCCTTGAACACGGGCTCGAGGCGCATCCCGATCTTGATCTTGTCCAGGTCAACCTCGCCCAGCATGTGCACCAGCCCTGTGTCGGCACCGTCCATCTGGATCACGCCGTACGCGTAGGGCGGCTCCTTCGGCATATAAGGCTCCTGGTATCGCACGACGGTGTAGGTCGTGAGAGTGCCCTTGCCGCTCAGGTCTATCCACTCGCTCATCCGAACGAAGCAGTCGGCGCAGTGCGTCCTCGGGGGAATGTACACCTTGCCGCAGCTCGGGCACTTGAGCCCCGTGAGCTTCTTGTTGTCCCTGATCGCAGACAGGAACTTGGTGCCGGTGGCGCCCGTGCTGACCAGGAAGCTCGAGTGGGACGGGACTTCTACAACGATCGGCTCTTCCGATATCTCTGGTAGGTACTTGCCCATATCAACACCTCAAACTCGTGATTGGCTTACTCCGGGACGGGTCTCCAGTACTGGATGTCATCTCCCCTGCCCTGTCTCTCCTCTTCCGGCCTCCAGACAGCTTCCAGGAGCATACCGGTCTTCAGTTTGTCCACGTCTGTCTCTTCACACCAGCCATCCATCCTGGCGCCGCCCTCCAGCTCCACGGCCACTATGGGGTTCTGCCACCATGTGAGCTCGCCCGTCCTGGAGTTGAACATGGGGAAGTTGATCTTGAAGGCGGAGATCAGCCTGCCGCGCTGGCCCTGGTCAACCCACTCCTCCTGCTTGACGTGATGGAACGGGCAGACAATCCGGGGCGGTATCGTGCAACGCCCGCAGACCGGGCACTTGGTGGCGATTATTCTGCACTGTTTGAGGGCATGTGCGAACTTGCTCTGGTAGCCGACCGAGTGCTGATACATCACGGTGCGCGGGTAGCGAAATTGTATGAACTCCGATTCCTGCTCTTTCTTCTCTTCGGCGCTCATTCCTTCCTCCTGTGCTATATATCGCGTGGCCTGGGCTAGAGCGATTTCCTCAGCAGCATGATCACATTCTCGCCCTGACCGCCGTAGCCCGTCGCGAGTGCTCTCTCGATCTTGCCTGGAATCTGGTGCTCGCCTGCGTCGCCGCGCACCTGCAGCGCCGCCTCGACCAGCCTTACCACCGGCGTGGCTCCTATTGGGTTAGTGGCTGTGACGCCGCCTGAGGGGTTGAAGGGGATCTCCTTGTCTATGCCGACCTTGTCCTGTTCGAAGAGCTTCCAGGCCTTGTAGTCCTCGCAGATGCCGACCTCTTCCATCCACCGTAGCTCGGCGGGAGAAGCTGGCTCGTAGACTTCCCAGGCCTGGATCTCCTTCTTGGGGTTCGTGATACCGCGCTTCTTGTAGACATGGTTTGCTGCGTGCGCGAGAGTGGATGATGTGGGGTCTTCGGCCATGGTCAGCGCTCCACCCTGGTGACAGGTGTACCAGTCCTCGACCCACACCGGCTTGTCCGTGAACTTTTTGACCGTTCTCTCGGGGCAGACGATAAATGCAGCTGCGCCTGCCGTGGTCGGGCACATGTGGAGTCGCCTGATCGGCCACGCCAGCATGGCATCGGTCATCACCTTCTCGATGGTCAGGCCCAGCCTTAGCTGTGCGTGCGGGTTCTTCATCGCGCACTGGTCCTGCTTCACGCGGACCATCGCGAAGTGCTCCTCCGTGCAGCCCGAACGGTCCATGTATGCAAACGCCCGGCGAGCGAAGTTGGTGATCGGCGACATCGGGAACTGGCCGGTCCAGTACTCGTTAGCTCCGCCGCCGCCCCGGCCGAAGGCACCCGCGGCCTCGTCCATCTTCTGCCATGCAAACGCCAGCACTGCATCGAACAGGCCGGTGGCAGCCAGATTGAACGCACCGCACGCCAGTACGCCGCCCGTTGTGCCGACGTTCTGAATCTCGAAGCCGGACTTGCCGACGCCTCCGCACTCCGGAATGATCCACTTGTCAGGGATATGATAGCCGTCGGCGACCTCGAAGGACCCCATGACGATATGGTCGATGGCCTTCATCGTCATTCCAGCGTCTTCAAGGGCGCGCTCAATCGCCTCGGCGTTGAGTTCGGCGGTCGTGACATCCGGCCTCTTGCTCTTGTGGTGGGTTTGTCCAACCCCTACTATCGCAATCCTTTCGCCCATGGAATCCTCCTAGTTCTCCAACGTTATTACACACTGAAGTTGTCCCGCAGGGCCATCCACCCCTTGGGCGACCGCCTTCTTCGCTCCGGCGACCTGCCTGTCGCCCGCCTCGCCGCGAAGCTGCAGGGCAGC
>CAZGDV010000013.1:30218-40607 GCA_964524995.1 uncultured Dehalococcoidia bacterium
TCCACCGGCGATGGCTTGGCTTCCTGCACTCTGATAGGATCGCACAACATTGCCGATCTGAGGACGTCGTCGACAGTCAGGCTATCGCAGCAGACTGCGTTCGGGTTGTTGGCGGCGTTCTTGCGGCTCTTGACCACGACCTTCGCCACCTGCTCGGGCGTGATTCCATACTTGTTGATGTATCGCATGGCCTGAAGGCCCGCGGAAGAGGTGAACTCCAGGCCAACCCTTCTCTGGTAGATCTGCTCCATCCCGCCCCACTCGATCTGGTTGTGGGGTACCTGGGATTCCTTGTTGTAGGCGACCAGCAAGACCACATCGACATGTCCGGCCAGGATCTGAATCGCCCCGTAGTATGTGGCCAGCGAACCGTCCTCGATCACGCGCTCGTCCTGCCGCTGATAGGCACCTACCACATAGCCAAGGAACATATAGGCACCGGCAGGGCCGCTGAAGAGGTCATAGCCGGCTGCGGTAGTGCAGTCGATGCCCGTGCCCTCTTCGAACTTGAGGCCCGTCTGGCCCATCACATCGCGCGTCACGTCGTACATCAGCTCGGCGGTATGTTGCGTCCATTTCTTCTCTTCAAACTTGGTCTGGGCCACCGCCACTATACCGACCCTTCCTGCCATAAAAGCACCTCCTGTTTGTTAACTGCCAGACATTGTTACGGCTAGCCAGAGCGACGTCCTGGACACTGGAATACACCCCGCCCACCGGCTAGCCTCGTGCCACAAGCAAATATATTACAGTACGTCCATCGCAGGTGTCAACTCGGATAGGAGGGCGAAGACCCTCCCCGGCACCAGGGCAAGGCCCGGATCACCGGCCCCTATACATATAGTTCTCCTTGACAATAAACTCGCGCATTGCTAAAGTAGGGTGCGCGTTTCCTCTCGCATAGCCGATCGGCGTGAACTGATGACAGGTACGGCGCCATCACCCCCTCCCAGGAAGGGCCTCATTGGAGTCTTCACCGGGAACGGCAAAGGAGAGACCTCGGCCGCGTTTGGTATGGTGTTGCGGGCCATTGGGCACGACCTTCGGGTGTGCATGGTCCACTTCATGAAGAGTAGCCACCCTCCGATACTCAAAGGTCGCTATGCTGACAGAGGGATATTGGAGCGCGCCGGTCTCGTTACCGAGATGGTTGACGCAAAGCATCCCTACGATAGCGGGGTCGAAGCCCGACCGGGCTTCGACTTCCAGGAGTAAGTCAACAAAGTAAGGAGGTATGAATTGGGCAAGAAGGTGACTCTCAGCGTGATCAAGGCCGACATCGGTGGGTATGTCGGGCACTCCAGCATGCACCCTGACCTCATAGCCAAGGCTCAGGCGAACTTGGACAAGGCCCAGAAAGAAGGGCTGCTGATCGATTTCCACGTCACGCGATGCGGCGACGATCTCCAGCTCATCATGAGCCATGAGCAGGGTGAAGCAAACGAGAAGATACACAAGCTCGCCTGGGACACGTTCCTGGACTGCACGGCCATCGCCAAGCAGTTGAAGCTGCACGGTGCGGGACAGGACATGCTGAGTGACGCCTTCTCCGGCAATGTGAAGGGCATGGGGCCGGGGTCGGCGGAGATGGAATTCGAGGAGCGCGGCTCCGAGCCCATTCTGATATTCATGGCCGACAAGACCTCGTCCGGCGCGTGGAACATGCCTCTGTACAAGATGTTCGCCGATCCCTTCAATACCATCGGCCTGGTTATCGCGGAGAACATGCACACCGGTTTTGCGTACGAGGTACATGACGTCAAGGAGCACCGCAAGGTGATCTTCAACTGTCCGGAAGAGATATACGATATGCTGGCGCTCATAGGGGCGCCCTCCCGCTACGCTGTGAAGGCCGTTCGGCACCGGCCCTCCGGCGATATCGCAGCGGTGTCCTCCACGGACAAGCTGTACGCGGTGGCGGGAAGGTACGTGGGGAAGGACGACCCCGTACTCATCGTCCGGTCACAGGGATCGTTCCCCGCTGTAGGCGAGGTGCTGGAGCCCTTCGCATTCCCGCAGGCGGTGGAGGGATGGATGCGGGGGTCGCACAACGGGCCGCTGATGCCGGTCTCGGAGCCGCAGTCGAACCCCACCAGATTCGATGGCCCGCCGAGGGTCGTGTGCGCCGGATTCCAGTTGGCGAATGGGAAGCTCGTCGGGCCGAAGGACATGTTCGATGATCCGAGCTTCGACGAGGCGCGCCGTCTCGCTAACGTGGCTGGCGAATACCTGCGCCGCCACGGACCGTTCGAGCCGCATCGTCTGCCGCTCGACGAGATGGAATACACGACCATGCCCAGCGTCATGAAGAAGCTGGAGGGTAGATTCAGCGCGCTTGACTAATCCGGCGAAGCTGCTTGTTGCCACCAACAACAGGGGTAAGCTGCGTGAGTACGCTCGACTGTTGGGCGAGCTTCCTTTCGAGCTTGTCACTCTCTCTGATGTGGGTATCGAGGCCGAGGTCGAAGAGACCGGCTCGACCATGGAGGAAAATGCCGTCAGCAAGGCTGTCGCCTATTCCAAGATGAGCGGGCTGGTCGCCCTGGCTGACGATTCCGGACTGGAGGTCGATGCCCTCAACGGTGAGCCGGGTGTGCGTTCCCGGCGGTACGCCGGAGACAATGCCTCCGATGAAGAGAGAAACCGCTACCTCCTGTCGAAGCTGAGCGGTGTTACCCCGGGAGAGAGGGGAGCCCGCTTCAGATGTGTGATCGCCTTGGCAACGCCCGATGGCAATGTGTGGACTTGCGAAGGCACCTGCGATGGCGTGATAGCCCTGGAGGCCAGGGGGCAGGGGGGGTTCGGCTACGACCCTGTCTTCCTCGTGCCTGGATTGGGCAAGCACATGGCCGAGTTGACCCTCGATGAGAAAAACGAGGTGAGCCACAGGGCCAGGGCTGCGCGGAAGGCGCGCGAGATTCTTTTGTCTCTTGGTGAGCGAGGACTGATTTGACCGGACTCTCGGATTCCTTTCACCGCCCGGTGAACTACCTTCGGATCTCCGTAACTGACCGCTGCAATCTCAGATGCGTCTATTGCATGCCCCCGGAGGGTGTCCCTCTTCTCTCCCATCAGGATGTCTTGACCTATGAGGAGATATGCATGGTGGCCCAGGCGGCCTCCGAGCTGGGTATGAACAAGGTCAGGCTCACGGGGGGCGAACCGCTGGTCAGGGCCGGGCTGGTCAAGCTCGTGTCGATGCTGACGCAGATACGGGGGGTCGACGACATCGCGCTGACGACGAATGGGGTGCTTCTGGAGCGCTTCGCCCAGGAGCTGGTGCAGGCAGGGCTGCAGAGAGTGAACGTCAGTCTCGACTCGCTGCGAAGCGACCGCTTCGCGCAGATCACGCGGGTGGGCCAACTAGACGACGTGTTGCGTGGTATCGAGGCCGCGCGTAGCGCCGGTCTGAAGCCGGTCAAGACGAATACGGTTGTCATGCGCGGCATCAACGACGATGAGGTGATTGACTTCGCCAAGCTTACGCTGGAAGGCGACTGGCACGTGCGGTTCATCGAGCACATGCCGTTTGCCAATGGCGACAAAAACAGCGAGCTGCTCGTTCCCGCATCGGAGATCAAGAGAAGGGTAGAGAAACTGGGGAATCTGGAACCGACGCTCCCCAGCGGTGGTGGGCCTGCGAAGTACTTCCGTTTGCCCGATGCCAAGGGAACGATCGGATTCATCAGCCCCGTGAGCGAGCACTTCTGCGAAGAGTGCAACAGGCTACGTCTCACAGCAGACGGTAAGCTGCGCACTTGCCTTTTCTCCGATGAGGAGATAGACCTCCGCCAGCCTTTGCGGGAGGGCGCTACAGTTGCGGACTTGAAGGTGCTGATCCGAGAGGCGGTTTCCCGCAAGCCCAGAATGCACAAGCTGCGTGCCGGAGTCACCTGCAAGCGCATGATGACCCAGATCGGCGGGTGATCACCGACCTCGGGTTGCCCGCGAATCCGAGTTGGTTTCGTTGCGGGTCTGCTCACCAATAGCTGTAGGAGTTGCGCATGCCCTTTACCAACGTTATCATACGTAGCCAAAGGCGTGCCGACGGCTGGGGGCATTGCGTGGCTGCATTGGCCCCGTGGGATCGCCGGCAATCGAGTGGCAGGAGGGTGGCAATGGCAAGACTGGCTATACTGCTGTTGGCGGGTATCGTGTGTCTGGGGATGATTGGCGGCATAGCATGTACGGGTGGCGGGACTGTTCACGTGGTTGCGACGCTGGAGGTCCAGGTGCTCGACAATAGGACGAAGGAGCCGCTGCCCAACGTGACGGTCTATTTCGTGCCGTCGAAGGTCATAGGTGTCGACTATAACGACATCGAGCACACGACCGGCAAGACAGACGCCGATGGTGTGGCGACATTCACCGTCGAGTGCGACCTGAGCGAGGGTGAGAAGGTCGAGAGATTGCGTCTGTGGGCTTCTCATCTGAACTTCAAGGACAGTGGGAGCAGCGTCTTCATCAACCTGGAGGACGCCAGGGAGGTGGCAGAGGGCGGGACCGCTGTAATGACCGAGTCGGTCAATCTCGAGAAGTAGCCGGTCGGCTGGTTCTGGACGCTGGCGGGAGAGGATATGATCTGGGTATACACTGACGGCGCTTGTGTGGGCAACCCCGGCCCCGGGGGGTGGGCAGCCGTGATCGTCGACGGCGGTGAGCGCAGGGAGGTGAAGGGCCGCGAGGACAGGACCACTAACAACCGCATGGAACTGCAGGCGGCGATCGGTGGACTCGAGGCGGCACCCCCCGGCTCGGAGGTGACCGTTTCGAGCGACAGCCAGTACCTGGTCCATACCATGACGAGGAACTGGAAGCGCAGGAGCAACAACGATCTCTGGAAAAGGTTGGACGAGCTGGCGGCGGAACGTACCGTGCACTGGGTTTGGCTGAGGGGACACGTGGGCCATCCGGAGAACGAGCTGGCCGACACGCTTGCCAACCAAATGGCGAATGCCGTTGCGGGTAATCCCGGGCCGACTCACTTCGACGCTGACGGCAGGGTGCACATGGTTGACATAACTAGCAAGAAGCCCTCTGAGCGCGTTGCTACCGCCAAAGGCAGCGTGATCATGCAGCCGGCGACCCTCAGCATGATACGGCAGGGTGAGGCCGCGAAGGGCGATGTCCTGGCTGTGGCCCAGATTGCGGGGATATCAGCGGCTAAGCAGACCTCTCACCTCATCCCGCTATGTCACCCCCTTCCGATTTCGAGCGTGGAGCTTCGACTGACGCTGGATGAGAAGAGACCGGCGGTGGATATCGCTGCTACTGTGAGAACCACGGCGCAGACTGGCGTCGAGATGGAGGCGCTGACTGCCGTTGCCGTTGCCGCCCTCACAGTCTACGACATGTGCAAGGCAATGGACAGGGGTATGCGCATCGAGGGCATACGCCTGGTACAGAAGAGCGGTGGTAGGAGCGGGGATATCATCCTCGAGTAGTCCCGGGGCTTTCTCTCTCCGTTGTGGCGGGCTATTACCTTCGCGTTCTTCGAACGGAGAAGTCCCATTCGACCAATGACAGTACTATTTACCCATCTTCTAATGCCAATAAAGTGCTATTGATTGACTGTTGTGAACTGTGATAATGTCTGAGCAGGATTGTCAGTGGTCGGGGGAAGATGATGAAGGAGTGTAGAATCGGTGTCTTGACCGGTGGTGGAGACTGCGCTGGTCTTAATCCGGCTATCAAGTGGGTGACGAAATCCGCCCTGGACGAGCGTCTGGAGGGTGAGCGAGGCATCAGGTTCGAGGTGCTTGGCCTCAGGGACGGGTGGAAGGGCCTGATCGACATAGATACGTCCGGCCTTGTTCATGGAGAGCCGATAGTCCAGGGCTATGATGTCTTCAACAGTGTCGTGTTGACTCAGGACGTGGTGAGGACCTGGGACAGGATTGGCGGCACGTTCCTGGGCACCTCTCGGACCAATCCGTACAATCCCCAGAATGACCAGTCCAAGAAGGTCCTCGAGAACATCGAGAAGCTGCAGTTGCATGCGCTGGTCGCTATCGGGGGCGAAGACACGTTAGGGGTGGCCTACAAGCTCTCGCAGGAGGGCGTTAACGTCGTAGGGATCCCCAAGACGATCGACAAGGACCTGTCCGTGACGGACTACACGCTGGGGTTCGAGACGGCGCTCAATGTGATCGTTGAGGAGGTTGACCGGCTGAGGACGACTGCCGGATCTCACAAGCGCCTGTTCGTGGTGGAGACGATGGGTCGACATGCGGGCTGGCTAGCGCTCGAGGGTGGTGAGGCCGCCGGCGCGTTCATCATACTGATTCCCGAGCATCATTTCTCGATCCGCAGGCTGAACGAGCTGATACAGAGGGAGATGGCCCAAGGCGCGAGATACAATATCCTGGTTGTGGCGGAGGGTGCGAAGCCAGCCGGCGGGTCTGAATTCGTAGTGAGGGGTGAGGTGGATAGCTTCGGGCACGCTGCTCTCGGCGGTGTGGGTGAATTCGTGGCCAGGGAGTTGAATGAGGCCCTGGGGCTTGACACACGTAGCGTGGTGCTGAGCCACCTGCAGCGGGGTGGCGCCCCGTGTGCGTACGACCGCAGGATGGGACGGTACTTCGGCATCGCTGCCGTCGACCTGGTTGTGAAGCATGACTTCGGGAAGATGGTCTGCCTCAGGAACGGCAAGATCGATGCGGTCCCGCTCGAGGATGCGATCTCCAAGCCTCACTTGGTCGATGTGAACGTGGAGTATGATATCGACAGGTACAACGGCCGGCGCTCACTCCTGAACAGCACGCGTAGCGGAGAAGCAGTATGCTTAAGCTGAGATCTTCAAATGATGTCGATTCCCTGGTGAAGGACGCTGTCTTTGGCTCCAGCGACGGTGCGAGGGAGAAGGCGCGCGCTGCCATACGCGACCTGGCGTTTTCCGAGGGGGCGTTCCCGGCCAGTATACAGGGGCTTTATGAGGCTGCCGGAAAGGGGCTCTACTCCGGCGTCACTGTGCCCGCCATTAACATCAGGGGGATAACCTACGACGTGGCGCGGGCGGTCTTCGCGGCTGCTAACGCGAATCGAGTTGGTGCATTTATCTTCGAGATAGCCCGTTCGGAGATCGGCTATACCTTGCAGAGGCCTGCGGAATACGCCGCGTGCATACTCGCGGCAGCGGTCAAAGAGGGATTCAAGGGGCCGGTCTTCATACAGGGTGACCACTTCCAGGTGAATGCCGGCAAATACGCATCGGACCCGGACAAGGAGATCGACGCGATCAAGGAGCTGATCCGGGAGGCATTGGACGCCGGCTTCTTCAACATCGACATAGACGCCTCGACCATCGTCGATCTTAGCAAGCCGACGCTTGGCGAGCAGCAGGAAGGTAACTGCCGCGTGACCTCTGAGATGACCAGCTTCATCCGCAGCATCGAGCCAAGTGGCGTGAGCGTGTCAGTCGGTGGTGAGATAGGGGAGGTGGGCAAGACCAACAGCACCGTGGAGGACCTCAGGGCCTTCATGTCGGGCTACCAGGAGAGGCTGGGACCGGGGGTCAAGGGTATCTCCAAGATCAGCGTGCAGACCGGTACCAGTCACGGCGGTGTGGTGCTGCCGGACGGCTCGATTGCCAAGGTCAAGATCGACTTCGACACGCTGAGAGAGCTGTCCAGGGTGGCGCGCGAGAACTATGGAATGGGCGGCGCGGTCCAGCACGGTGCATCCACTTTGCCGGACAATGCGTTCGACAAGTTCCCCGAGGTTGGCACTGTTGAGGTGCACCTGGCTACGGGATTCCAGAACATCATCTATGACAGTCCCTACTTCCCGACGAAGCTGCTGGGCGAGGTGAACAAGCTTCTCCTGGAGAAGTACGCCGACGAGAGGAAGCCGGACGAGACGGATGAGCAGTTCCTCTACAAGACGAGGAAGAAGGCCTTCGGCGACTTCAAGAAGCGGATGTGGGGCATGCCCACTAAGAACCTGAGCGGCCTGAGGTTCACTCTCGAGGACCGCTTCACGCTGATATTTCGCAAGCTCAACGTCGTTGACACGGTGGACCTGGTCAGCAGGTTCGTGTCTTAGACTTTCTCACCTCGCGTGCAGAGAGCCACGTCCTACCCCGGTCCGTGAACTTGTCCTATCAGAACGCCTGGCTCGTTGTCCGCCCCCAGATGTTATGTTCCTGATCGGTCAGGTAGATTATGAGCATTTCGGGTACCTGCTCCCCCTCGAATTTCACTATATCGAAGGTGTACGTAACGCAGACCTCCAGCGGTGTGTCGAGGTACTCGCTTCCCAGATACTCGCCCTCTTCGGTATAGAAGTGCAGATCGTAGATATTTGTGCCGTCGGGGAAGTAGATGCCTGACAGGCAATGTATGCTGACTATCAGATAACCGCTCTCGGGGCACACCCAGTGGGTTGCCTCTATCCCCGTGACGGCCCGGACGTCCGCAGGTGTGGGTGTGGGTGATGCGGTGGGCGTAGGTGATGCGGTGGGCGTGGCTGTGGTGGTGTCCACGGGCGTTGGCGGAGGTATCGTGACCGTCGGTGTCGGGGTGGGTGTCGGTGTCGTGGTAAGGGGAGGTAGGCCGGGTGTGGGGGTCACTGTTTGTATCGGCGCTGTGACCGGCGACACGGCCAGGGCGTAGTCGATCTCCACGTTGACAGGACCTCCCGAGTATGCGCCGAAGTAGTACTGCAACAGGTCTTGCGCGAAGTTCATCTCCTCGAAGTTCTGCATCAGCTCCATGGTGACGGGATAACCTTGGACGGCCCAGATGCCGCCGGGACTGTCAGAGAGCACGACGTCGTAGATGTCGTGGGACAGGTACTCTGTATCATTGTGTATCGACGAATCGTGGGGATATCCGTGCGCTCCGGGCAGGACCCTGCCCGGGCTGCCCGCCTCCGCATTATCCAGGTATGGATCGGATATCCCGATCTGCGTGTTCTCTCTGTTGACGCCGGCGACCGTGACGTAGTGGCCGCCGATTCGGGCCCATCTTTCGAACTCGTCCTGCCTCTCCCAGAACCCCAGGAGCAGTATTACATCTTCGCACCTCTCGACCTCATCGGCGATCCAGTCGAACTCAGGGCTCTTGACCAGCGTCCACGTGTAGTCAGTCGCCACTCCATTGTCGGTGAGATACTGCGCGACGGCGTTCTCCATATCCTCGACGAACGTGCCGTGCCATTGGCCGCCTGAGGCCTGGCCGTCCGTATCCATATACCAGGCAAGGTCCTCAACGAACGATTCGACGTTCCTGGTGTCGTGGTCGTCCCAGGCCCCGGGCTGGTAGGACTGCACCAGCGGGTAGTTGTCGTTGATGGCGGGAGGTGGTATGGGGTTGGGCTCGAACTTGGAGTCGAACCACCACAGCGAGTTGGCCCAAGCTACCGGCCCGCAGTACGACCATTTGGACGGTGCCTGGGGCGGCATCCAGTTGTCCTGCTTCTGGTCGATGTCGGGGATGCCGCTGAGCGCGTAGTCGATGAAATCGCCGGACTTCCAGCACCAGCCGTCGGATAGGGTTGGCCCCGGTGTTGCCGCCGGAGATGCAGTGGGTGCTGGGGTGGGCGATGCAGTTGACGTTGACGCGACGGTCGGTGTAGGGGTGGTCGCCGGAGTCGGCGTGGCCTGACCACCGTTGCAGGCTGCCAGACTCATGGCGATGACCGATATCAGGACGATGGCCAGTATGGGTGCCCTTCGATTCATTGCTTCGCTCCTAAAGCATGTTGGTGGGCATTATAGCATCATATCCTCTGCTTTCAATAGCACATCTTCTAGCTTCTTCTACATACATCGTCAATCATGCATTATCCTGGCAGGATGGAACGCGTGTTCAAGGGGATGAGAGCGAGAGGATGATAGGGGGCAACGACCCGAGAGGTGGGTTACAGCCGCCTTACTACGGGGATTCGCGATCTCTGGAGAGAGTCAGGCTGTTGCCTCCCCGCCGTCTTCGCCCCGGAAATAGGCCTTGATGCTGGGCCGGGTCAGGTAGATGATGATCAGCACGCCGATAATCGTGCCGAAGGGTACACGGAACAGGCTCAGGACGGCGTGCAGTATTGCAGCGATCCTGCCCCATTCCGCTCGCGTCATCAGCCCCACCCCTGCTGCGACGGACAGGCCGAAGAAGGCCAGGAGAAACGCCTCCGCTATGCTCAACCCGACAAGGCCGCCCACTCTGCCGGCGCCCGTCAGATCGATGACAGGGGGATAAGCGAGCGCGCCTACCAGCGCCAAACCCACCAGGGCGGGCAGGGCGGTGAGGAACTCCCAAACCGCGATTACGATCAACAGGTCTGTCTTCTTCAACCTGGCGTACCTCCTCCCGTAGGTTCGCTGGGAATCGGTCGAACAACCGGGCAATCGTTAGCTTGGCAATATTACGCGCCGCAATCAGTGATGTCAAGGTT
>CAZGDV010000014.1:0-40094 GCA_964524995.1 uncultured Dehalococcoidia bacterium
CGACATCGCCACGATCCGAACTTGCGTGGGAAGCAACTTTGCGCTGTAGTGCTAACCGGAGAACGCGAACCATGACCGATACACTTTCCAGAAGACATTTCCTCAATCACGCTCTCCTCCTCGGGGCATCAGCAACATCCACTTCTCGCCTGTTGGCGAAGGAGCCTGAAAGACAGCTGGACTTTCCTCTTACTGACTTCCACGTTCATTTGAGCGGATACCTGCCGATCGAAAGGGCGTTGGTCCTCTCCAAGAAGCGAGGCGTGAGATTCGGGATCGTTGACCACCCAGGGCCCAATTACACGGTTCGCGATGACGCTGCCTTGCAGAAGTACATCGATAACCTTCGGCAGTATCCTGTCTACGTAGGCCTCCAGCCCGTCTATCCCGGCTGGTCCAAGGCCTTCTCAAAGAAGGTGCTGGAGAAACTGGACTATGTGCTGATGGATGCCATGACACTGCCAGAGAAAGACGGAAGCTGGCTTCGGATGTGGAGAGCAGACACGTTCGTGGAAGATGACATTGCGTTCATGAAACGATACATCAATTTCAGCTTGCAGATCATGAGAGAAGAGTCCGTTGACGTATTCGCTTGGGCGACGTTCCTGCCACCGGGCATAGCGAGATTCTACGATCGCCTGTGGACGAAACGGCGGATGCAACGGCTAATCGATGCGGCGAAAGAGAGGGACATTGCGATCGAGATCAACGAGGTAGCGAGGGTGCCGAGTGAAGAGTTCATCAAGCTGGCGAAGGCCGCCGGGCTCAAGTTCACCTTTGGCACAGGTGCCCGCAGGGACAATGCGGGCAGATTCCGTTACTGCATTGATGTCGCAAGAAGGTGTGGCCTCACCAAGAAGGACATGTTCCAAATCGCGAACAAGTCATGATGCGGTGGTTGTCGGGGGCACGATCAATCTGAGCGGTTGACCGCGAAGAAGCACCCCTGTGAGTGAGCCACTGATCGGCGGCGCGGCTGCCCCAACGGAATAGCTCATGCAACGAAGTCATTGTCGCCAGGCTCGGGAGCGACATCATCAGATGGTGGGCTCGTCTCGGCGGCGAGCCAGGCAAGTGTCTCGAGTGAAACGTACCCAACCCTATGACGGCAGCCAAGCCTCCAACTCCGCTCCGAAACAGAATCTCGCAGTTTTCTCGCAGTCCGCATGTACCCAACTGTAACTAACAGGACTTACAGCGATTTTTCTGCACCCAACGGGACTTGACAGGTTCACGTAACCCCCCATAGTAGCTCATAGTTAAGGTGCAGGCGTAGTTCAGTGGTAGAATGCCAGCACCTCACACTGTTCCCCCTAAGCCATTATTAATACTAGACTTACGATTTGGAACCTGGCAGTAATCTGGCAGTTCCGAATCGCTGTGGAACCCCGAGCCCCGTCGACCGAGCACACCGAAGCCTTTGAAGCTCTGGTCCTTGGGCTAGGGGACGTGACCTACACAGCGTCTTGACCCGCTTGAAGGACCGGCAGGATGGGGTATAATGGTTACGAGTACAAACTATCCAGATCTTTGTGCTCGGCGGAATGTACGAGATTTCTGTATTTCGGCGTTGCGATTTGCCTTCGCTGGGTCACTACAGTTTGAGGACCTAGGTTATGCCGCTTCAGAAAGGAGGTCAACTGCGGCGCTCGGGAATGGTTAGGCAGCAATTGGCATAGATAACGTAGGAGGAACGCTTATGGAGGACAAGGGGCGTGGTCGTTAAGATCGACGCCGCCACAATGCTGAAAGCCCTTCAAGGGGTCATCTCGTCGATCTGGGAGTGGCTATCAAGCCGAAATGCCCTCCAGCGATGGTCGAGGACCTACGTAGTAAGCCAGAAGGGTACAGAGACCGAAGAGGACATCTACGTTGACACGGTGCTTCGGATCAGTGAGGCCTTTAAGAAAGGGAAACGACAGAGGAAGCCCGGCTTCATTGAGGAAGCCGAGGCCTGCATTGCCAGGGGCGACCTAAAGCAAGCGACGAACCTATTCATGGGTTACGCTTATGGCGTCTTCTGGCGCGTGGCGAGTGAGCACAACAGACGCGTTAAGAGGGATCCTCCAACGTACTCGGAGATCTCTGAGGGGTCTGTTGAGCCCCAAGAGTTGGTGTCGACCTCACCATCCTCCCTAGAAAGGGGAGAGCTAGAGCTTGCGGTTGCTCGTGCAATCGACCAACTCTCTGATTCCGAGAAGCTGGTCATTCTGGGAAAGTTCTTTTCCGGAATGACAAACAAGGAAGTGAGGGTGGCTTTGGGGTGCTCTGAGAACAGCGTTAGGGCCTTGCAGGCCAAGGCCATCCGAAAGCTCAGGATCCTCCTCCGAGATTGGCAAGACGGGGCTCCGTAGCGACTAGCGGAACCAGGGCCAGGAGCGGCCGACAGAAACCATCTTCATCGGCCGCTCCTGTCTTACCCATGTTGGAAGTCCAGAAAGGAGAGAAGTTTGCCCGAAGACGGCGAGTTCAATGATTTGCTCGACGCATATGTTGAAGCGCTCCAGGAGGGAATGACGACTGAGGAACTGGCGATAGCAGAGCAACAGCTTCTGAACCGTTGGCGCTTTGAGCCGACAGATTTGCTGGCTGCATTTCGCGTTGCTGATTTGCTTACATCCGTAGCTGCATCTGTTGCTCCTTCGCGGTTCGACGAAATTGGGATCGCGCATCGTCTGATGGAAGGCGAACGCTAAGCCACCCCATACGGCGCGCAAGACTGCCGCTGAGAACGTTTCCCCAAGGAAGCGCCAGACTGGCGGCTTGCCACCTTGTTCAAGTGTGAGCACATGCTTCAGCACGGCGAGCCAATCGACGACTCCTGGGTGGATGTGACCAGGATAGGGCTTGAGACTACGCCTGCCTTGTATGAGGAAGAGCAGTCTCGTGCCGATGATAGGAGGTTTCGGTCTGCTCGCATCGTGCCGCTTGACATCATCTGCTCAACCCACATCGACGTCGTAGGGAAGCTACAGCGCTACGGGATGAAGATGCTCACCGATATCTCCGGACTTAGTCCTGAAGCGCTCGCAGAACTCCTGGGCGAGACAAGGCTCCACTGCGATGTGACCTCATGCCCTGTTCTGATCGTCAATTTCTCCAAGAAGGCGCACGCTCTTTGGAATGCGATCAAGCCTCATATTGCCGACACGATCGGCTTCTCTGGGAACGTTCATCTGATTCCTTATCAGTACGCGTTTGCCGATGCTGAACAGTTCCGTGACCTCTTCCTCCAGGTATGCATCACAAGGAAGGAGCTACGGACCATATTTGAGCCGCTTCGCGATAACCTTGATCCGAACACCGTTGTCTGCTTCTACACCGACTGGTACGACCAGTTCAATCAGGAAGGCCTCGTTGAGTTCTACGACATCTATGAGTTATGGCACCCCTTCCTGATGCATCCCTATCTTGACGAATATGCCCTGGAGTACCTTCTCGAAGATCTATCCGTCCGTGGCATCGCCAGCGACGCTCCGACGCTCGAACCACCTGTCTACTACTGCTCGCCCTTGGGACCGCTCGTCCCCGGCGTCAAAGCCCTGCGCGAATCAGTCGACGGCGGAATCGCACTGCCTGAGCTGAGTTTGCCACGAGATCCGTTTGTTCATATTCGGACCATTTGCGCGCGCAGGCTCTTGATAGAGAGCCTTGACCTTAGCGGAGTGGCGTCGCCAACTACCCCATTACTACATGGTCAGCTTGCTCTGATGCCCCTGCTAGGTGATTCCGACGGATGGGAGTCTGTCCTTACCCGCGCGCTAATCCAGGTTCGGGACGATGTGGAATCGGCGCCACAATGATGGAGGCTGCAATGTCGAAACAGAAACAGCCCGACTGGCTTCCAATGTCGGTGGCGATTAAGCACCCGAAGCTTTTCGAGGACCTTCAAATCGCCTACGCCTACTACTTATTCTGCAGAGTCGCAAACTGGTGCGATTCCAAGAGGAGCAAGCGCCAGCCTTGTAGTGTGACGCTTCGTCAACTGGTTGACGATATGGGGGGGCTCAAGGATTACACAGTTGTCCTGTTCCTGTCGCTCATAGCTCGTGGCGATGACCCGCTCGTGGCCATAACGAGGGACAGCAGGGTTAGTAGCGTGAGCCTTACGAGCGCTGGGTATCGAGTAATCCGGGAAATTCAGGACTCTGCAGAAGAGCAGAGCGAGGCATTTCGCGCAGTCGTTCAGGACCGATGGTCTCAGGTCAATGCGTCTACAAAGAGGCGATATGGTAGCGCTGATGAGATGGTGGCAGGCGTTGTGCGAGAAATCCGCCACGTTGTCAGCAATGACGTGGCGAATGCGATTGCCTGGGTACGTAGGCTCACGACGCAGACAAGGCGACAGTCCAGTAATAAGATAGAACTTCAGGTGGCTCAAGCGCCCGCCCTTAGTGCTTGCGTTGAGCTGCAGGAGCACTTGAATGAGAAGGTCAACGCGCCCGCTACCGAGGACGGGCATCGGGAATCCGCGTCTAAGGAGGCGGAGGCCATTTCGACATACCTTGCCAACCGAGCCCAGTGGGAGATCGTGAACTACCTGGTTGAGAATCGCTATCCCGAGCTGTCCGATAGCATTCGAGGAGCGTCCTCCAGCTCATCGCCTCGCTGTATAGTGATGGACCTCAGCGTTGTCGTCGCGCTGATCAGCCGGTGTGACCGACTCAATGTTGCTGCCAGAGATAGCCTCAGTCTTGCTGAGGAACTCGCGCAGACCGGTGCGCTAACGTTTGACTGTCGCTTCTCAATCCCGGCGGGTTACTACTACTACTTATCGGAGCAACTAGAATACTGTCGGCGCGATTTCAGCCGCATCAAGGCGATGTGGCACCCAGGCCTTGAGAAGCGACTACCACGAGAGGATCCGCTTTGTCCGTACTTGACGCGTCTTGCGAAGTTCTCGCTCTTTCGAGACTTCGCCTACTTCTACAATGGACGCAGCTTTGAGGCCTTTGCTCGTTCAAAGCTTGCCGAATACAGGCGCCTAACATGGGAGCATGGGGAGATTGGCCGTGATGTGCAGCCGCGAGGCAAGACGAGGGAGGACTACACCAAGGAGATCATACAAAGGGTTCAGAATGAGATGCCGGGGTATTCGGGAGTGCTCTGGACGTTCAACGAAAACCTGGCACGCCTCCCCTTCGGCGTGTACGGCGGTGTGATGGACACATATCTTGAGCCAGATATGCTTGCCAAGGTCGATCGGAGTCAGGAGCTTCTTAGGGGACTTAGAACGATGCCACTGTGGAAGAGCGGCATCTTTGGTCTGTCACATCCCCGCTACGAGCGCACCGTCACAAGGGATCTGTTGCGTAAGGTCCACGAGAAATTCGTGTGACAAGCTGTCGTATAGGAGGACCGATCAATCTAGCCTGGGGTACTCCCGGTTCGCAGTCCAACTGAGATGTGAGTCCCGAGGCCTGTTGACATGGTCAAGAGGCCGCAAAGGTCTTGTCTCTTTCTGCCGTCCTGGAGCCGATCCCGTCTGCAAATCGACATTATGTGGCGCGGGCAACCGGGTCGCTGACCTTGAGGCCCCTGAGTCCTGCCGGTGCTTGCCCAACGCTCGACTTCTCTTCAGATCCAGGGGGACCAAACCTGTGTCCGCACGTGGGGAGATGCTCGCCAGGCAGCTTAGGCACAGCGTTCTGGTCCGTGGCCCAAGCGACCCAGCTAGGGCCGCATGTGAACTGGGACACTCGCATCCCGACTGAACCCAAAATGGGGAGGGGACACGCCTCTTGTCCGTACAGGGCGCTTCCCAGCTGGGTGGATAAGAACGCATACACTTGCTAGAATGTGCATGCGCTTTTGTCCATCACTCTTGAGGACGCGTGCCATGGCCTCAGCGATCGAAACGGCCCGGGAGGTTTTCAGGGATCATGGCGGTGCGCTTCGCACTAGCGAAGCGCTGGCCGACGGGATTCACCCGCGCACCCTGTATGCCATGCGTGATGCTGGCGAAATCGAGCAACTCGCGTGGGGGCTCTATCGACTGGTAGAGCTGCCGCCGCTGAGTGAGCCGGACCTGGCTACGGTCGGCAAACGCATCCCACAAGGAGTCGTCTGCCTGATTTCAGCCCTGGCCTACCACGAACTCACGACGCAGGTTCCGCACGAGGTCCACCTCGCGCTCCCGAGAACGGCGCGTCGCCCCCGGCTGGCGTATCCGCCGCTGCACGTATACCGTTTCTCTCGTGAAGCATTCGAGGCAGGTGTGGAAACCCATACCATCGATCGGATGTCCGTGCGTATCTACGACCCGGCGAAGACCGTCGCGGATTGCTTCAAGTACCGCAACAAGGTCGGTCTCGACGTAGCACTCGAAGCCCTGCGAGACTGTTGGCACCAACGCAAGGCCAGCATGGATGAGCTGTGGAAGTATGCGAAAACCTGCCGAGTAGCCAACGTAATACGCCCCTACCTGGAATCGCTGACGTGAGCAGCCGACCTCCGAAGAACGTCGCTGCATCCGTACTCCGCGAACTGCAGCGCACTCAATAAGCTGCAGATCCCTCCAAAGGCGGTCCGGTCCAAGTCAACGTGTCCAAGCACCTCGGTCGGGAAACCAGCGTAGCTCTGGTCATCCCGTTGGTCGGTCGTGAGTCCCACTTGCCAAGCCCTGGAAGGACGAGCACGACCCGCTCCGTTCTGGCGAAAGAGAGAAGGGGGACGGGGGTAGTCCCTAGCTAGGTCCGGTAGGACATGGGGCCGGTTGGGATAGTCATCTGGCGCGGATGCAAAGGGGGAAGCCGGAACGGGCGGGCACCTCGGGGATTCCTGAAGGGCCCCGTCCGCACTGCTGGGTGAGTGTTGTTGCATCGTAGCAGGGAAGCTGGAATCAGACGCATGCGTACATTTTGTACCACTAGCCTTGACTTCCGTCCCGTTGGAGTACATAATGTACTCATGAAGCGGGTCATCAGCCTCAGGCGTCTGAGGGAGTTCTGGCAGCGGCATCCTGATGCGGAGGTGCCGCTACAGGCGTGGTACCGCGTCGCTAAGCATGCCGAATGGAACAGCATCCGAGACGTTCGGCAGACCTACCCAGATGCAGACGCCGTCACGGCTGGCAGCGGAGCGACGATGACCGTGTTCAACATCGGCGGGAACAAGTACCGCCTCATCACCAGCATCTGGTATGGGGGTCAGCAGGTGTACATCAAGATGGTGCTGACCCACGCCGAGTACAGCAAGGACAGGTGGAAGAAGCAGCTCTGACGATGACGAGGAGCGACACTTACGAAGGACTATGAACGATGGCAAGAGCAGCACTATCTCATGCAAAGGGCAATCTTCCGAGCCGGTTCGAGGACCTGGTCGCGTTGATGTCACCTCGGGCGATTCGCGATGAGGTGGCATACGACAACACCATCGAGATGCTGGATCGTCTGACCTCGCTGCGACGACCGACCAAGGGCCAGCAGCAGTATCTCGACACGCTTTCCGTATTGGTGGCAGCCTACGAGAACGAGCACCACGCCATCGATGATGGCCTTTCCCCGCTCGACATCCTGAAGCATCTGCTCGATAGCAACGGTATGAATGCCTCTCAGCTTGGGGAGCTACTCGGGAATCGTTCGCTGGGCTCGAAGATCCTGCGGGGGGAAAGGGAGCTGAGCAAAGGGCATATCCGTACGCTGGCGAAACGCTTCAAAGTGAGCCCTGCCCTGTTCCTCTAGCCGCGCCAGCGATTCTAACGCAAGCCGCTGCCAACGTGCCTCGTCGGGTCACATGCTCTGCGTACTTGTTTCCCAGCCTCCGTCCGTGTACTCAGTCTACCCCCTTCGCGTCGTCCCGCTCCTGGCTCATCATAGTGTAGGTACTCAAGCTGAGGAGCATGATCATGAGCGCCAGCGACCGCAAGACGATCACGTTATCCCGTGAAGAGCTTCACGAGCAGGTTTGGACCACGCCGATGTGCCACCTCGCCAAGAACTACGGCGTCTACCACGCTGACCTTGCAGGGATATGCGAAAGGCATGGTGTCCCTCGACCTCCTATGGGCTACTGGTCCAAGAAGGAATTCGGGAAGGCTCCACCCCAGATCCCTCTTCCGGAGCGCGAAGAGCCAGAGCTTCAGATGATCACCATTCGCAGAACCGTCCGCGAGAAGCCGACCTTTGACGACGATGTCTTGCGGCTACTCCAGAAAGCAAAGGAGCTACCCCCGGTGGAGGTGCCATCGACCCTTCGTGGTGCTCATCCCCTGGTAAGGAGGACGAGCGACGTTCTCAGTCGATCGGAACTCGACAAGTATCGCCTGACGACCATTCCCCTCGTCCTGGCTGATTCCGCTCTCAATGTTCGTGTCAGCAGAGGTAACGTCCGCCGGGCGTTGCTATTCCTTGATGCGCTCGCGAAAGCAGTTGAGGGGCTGGGTGGCAAGGTCGTGGTGGAGAAGGATCGATACCACGAGTATCCGAACACGGTTGTCATCCTGGCAGGCGAGAAGGCAGCAACCATTCGTGTTCGAGAGCGGTGCAACCAATCGGTCAAAGAGGAAGGAGGAGCTGGGCATTACACGTCGAAGACATATACCTACAGACCTAGCGGCCTGCTGGTGCTGGATTCTGGATCATCGTCTTACGGGTCCTACTGCGAGGATAGGGATCAGTGGGAGAGGATCGAGGATCAGATCAACAAGGCGTTGATCCAGTTCGTCGAGATGGCGGGGAAAGAGAGGATCAGGCGCAGGGAGCGCGAAGACGAGAAGAGGCGCCGCGAGACCTGGGAGAAGGAACGGGACGAGAAGCTCCCGCTCATTGAGCAAGAGGAGGAGAGGCTTGCTGAGCTGAACGAGGAGGTGGACGCCTGGCACCGCAGTCAGCGGATGCGCCAGTACATCCAAGCCGTTCGTGACGCGTCATCGACGGAGGATGGACCGATCGAAGAAGGTAGCGAATTGCACGAGTGGCTGATCTGGGCAGGGCAGCAGGCCGACCGGCTCGATCCGCTCGTCGAAAGCCCGTCGTCGATCTTGGACGAGAAAGGGAAGTACGAACGAAGCTACTATCGCTGGTGACCTCAGAACAGCCGTCCTGGAATAGGATGCGATTTGCCAACCAGCAGTAATCTGGCGGCGGTCTTCAGATGTGGAGTATTGTATGCAATTCGCGTAGGAAGCCCTCCACATCCATCTCCGGTCGGAACAGGGGATGCTCACGCAGGCGAAGGACGCCCAGCGACTCCTCGTCGCAGAAGTGGTCGTTCACGATCGACCTTGCCTCCTCGACCCGCTCATGGTGTTGATGCTTCTCGCTGAGGGACAGTACAAGCTCATATTCATCCTTGGTCATCATCGCCACAATACGAAAGCAGTCGAGGGCGTGGTGCTGACCGAACTCCTTCACGTTGTTTTCTCTCTGGTCCCGGAATGCGTACAACTTCATCAGGAGGTAGCTGAAGCCCTGCGGGATGATGACCGTCGCGGAGTATGGCGCGCCGTCGGATAGGAAGCCTGTGACTCGAAGCTCCGTCCACTCCTCCTCGATGCCAACGGCTTCATCAACGCGACGGGCATGGAGGTCGACGCTGGGTCTCGGCCTGACACGGCGAGGGTCTTTCGGGACTCGCTCTTCGTAATCCCCAAGCGGTCCGGCGAGCAGGTCGAGCTTCACCTTACGACCAGCAGAGATCGGTTTGACGAACTGGTAGTACCTGGCCGACTCGATGGCGGCATACCCCAGCCGGTCCAGGGCGTGTCGAAGGACCTCCATGCGCTCAGCATCCGTGACGATCTCAGCCTGCAGGAAGACGTCGAGATCGTTGGTGGCCCGTGGCTCCGGCCACATCTCGATGTCGAGGAGCGTTCGAACTCCCCTGGCCTGCAAATCGAGTTGCTTAAGGTAGAGGCCATAGCCGCCACCGAGGATGAGCGGGATGCCCTCTGACTCCAGCTCACGGTTCAGATCGAGGAGGCAGGTCTTGAGCACGTCCTGCTCGTTCATGAACTAGCCCTCCATCTGTGCCGTCAATTCACCCAGCAACGCCTCCTGGACGAACCCCGCTGTCTCTCGGTCCCTCTTGTCGCCCCTCATCAACTCCAAGTACACCTGGATGGGCGCGGCCCAAGGCGTGTTGTCCTCCGTCCTCGGATCGAAGAAGACTACATCGTCGGGTGTCTCGGCCAACTCGAAGGTGACGAATCGTGACGTCTCCCGAACCTGCGCGCCAAGTGCCTTTAAGGCTCGGTCAAGATCGCTGCAGTAGAGGACGACTCTATCCTCGCGAGCCATGACCGCATAGCGTCGACAAGACGAAGCGCCTGTCAAGGCGAAGCGAAGGTCGGCCACCTCACCGAACCTCTCAGCCAGTGTGCCCAGGTCGAGGTCGCACTCACCCTCGAAACGCGCCGTGATCCGTGGCGAGTCGTAGTTCGCGGCCAACCTCTCCAGGAGCTTCTCGGCCTGGAGTAGACGGATCTCGCCGCTCTTGCGCCCAACGATCAGGTCCTCTTCGAGCGTGGCTACGACCTTCGACACAGTAGACAAGGCCACGTTTCCTGCTCGTGCCCCGATCTCGTCCTTGATCTCGCTGATTGTGGAGAAGCGGGAGCGAGCGAGGAATACCCTGGGTACGATCGAACTCTTGCCACGGTAGACGTTCTTGATGGGGGCAGATTGGGGGAATGTGTTCGGCTGTCCGGTCCGCACGATGCAGACCTCTCCGGACACGACGAGCACCCCGTTACCGCACAGATCTATGCCGCTGACCTGGCTTTCTTCCAGACTCGTGAGCTGATCCGGCGACAGGTAAGGGGCCATCAGCATGGGGTAGGTCTCGGGTGGAAGCGTCGACATTCGGAGCTTGGAGAGGGCTTCGGTGAAGACCTTCGGCGTCGACCTACTCTTGTACTCCAGGGCAAAACGATACCGTTTGCCTGACCAGGTCGCCTCGACGACGGCGTCCCACTCGACACCGTCATCCGACGTGAGACCTTCCTCGATCAGTTCGAGGGACGCTGGGCGTAGCCCGATCTCGCCTCTGCGAAGGCGACCGATGGCTTCCGCTTCTCCTGGGATTTGCTTGATATCGCCCATTTTCTTGCACCAGAAAACAAGCCTATCTCGGAAAACACCTGGGGCTTGCAGCGCCTGCCAGGCAGCTTGTTTTCCCAATTATATCGGTTTTCTGGTTCAAGAAAAACAGCCAACTTGAGAAAACGAGGCTGCTCACGTGCATGAAGCACGCAATTCGATTCCTCAAAAGGGCTCAGATCGTTCCCCGACGGGGGTCGCTCGGCACCAAGAAAGCAACGAAAGCGATCTTCTAATACCAATAATAATCGTCCCGCCGCTTGGAGACGTCATAGCCGAGCCCTTCAAGTACCTGTAGGATCTCACCCCAGGCCCGCCCGCTTCCTCCTCGACAGGCCTTACGCACCTCATCCACCGACTTGCCCCACAGCTCGGTACTGTCCCTGACGGCCAAGGCCTCCACGACGGCCCTTGTCTCACTCGTAAGGTCGAGCTGATCAACAGGGAGATTCTCCGGCGCTTGTTGTTCTGCTTCCTCCATCGGGGCATTGATCATGGGGTCCATCGAGTCGGCGAAACGGTCCGCCCAGGCCAACCACTCCTGAAAGGCATCTTCGTTTTGTGGTTGACGCTGTCCAGATTCGACCGCTTCTCGCAGGGCGTCCACATACTCACGTACGCGCTTGGCCTCGTGCCACCGATTCACCCAGACCATCAAATCCTGCCGCCAATAGAACTCCCGGCTGTCTTCCGCCGCCTGTGCATCGCGCCTCTGCTCCACTCTCTGTTCTTGACGTTGCACGCATTCTCTGTCGAGCCGTTCGGTCCTCTTCTCTTGCAGGACGTGAAGGAGCGTTTCGACCAGGGGCTTGACCATCCTCTCGAATCGTTGGCTCTTCGTATCGGCCCAACGCCTGCGGAATTTCCGATCTGGATCGCCATCGATCCAGAAGCACAGTCTTCCTGTTCGCCGCGATGGATCACTGAGCGGTTTGCCCTCATCGAGGCTTTCTTGGATACGCACGCGAAGCCCGTCCGGCCCAATAGCGGCCATGGTCACTCCGGACTTGGCTCCCTCGCTCACTTCGATGCGCACTTCGCCGCCACGTTCTTCCCATGCCCGGATGAATGTGCCGAATACCGTCACCGCCCGATCAAGGCAGGTCGGCGAAACGCGGATATTCAGTGCTATTGCACGATCCGTCTGCACGAGGCTATCGTGATCGGGCTTGGCCTCCACAAGTTGCTCTCGGGCCGCCGCTGCTAGCGGGTGCAACGGGACGTCAATCTCAGTTTGGACTTGGGGCTCCTTCTGTTGTGCGTCTGAGATCGCCGCCTGAACCACTTTCCCGGGCATGCGCCAGCCTTTCATGTAAACGATCTCTTGGTCGGGACTGGTTGCCTTGGGCAACGGGGTCCGTCTTACGGGTTTGCCAGCCTGAAGCTTGGCCCAATACCCACGGGGCGGCCTGGGGATTCGATACCGCTTACAGACCTTGGCGAGCCCTACATCCGAGATACCATATTGCACGGCGAGCTGCGTGGCCGGGACGGACCACAGCTGCTCGTAGAGGGCGGTCCGTTTCACCGCCTGCGTGCCCGTGCGGTCGTTTGGGTATGCGCTCACGTTGTCATCCTCCCAAGAGGTCATTATGCGTGAAACGGCCTCTCGTCGCGATGATAATGGCTAGCTCGCGACCTTGATTGGGAGGATGCAGATGATGGCGAAATCCGAAGATACACAAGATGGAATCGCCGCCCAGCAGCACGAACTTGAGAGCGTACGAAAGGAAGAGTCCCGGACGGAAGCATCAGCGTCGCAGCCATTCCAGCCGCGTCTGGCCAAGCCACACCCACTGATCGCCAAGGCACGTGAGAAGCCACCGAAGCCCGACCGCTGGGGATACGTCGATCATGATCCACGGCCCTCGCTTGATATGAGAGTCAGCAAGGAGCAGGAGCGAAACGCCTTCATCGTCCTGGATCGACTCTTCAAGGCCCTTGAAGCTGAGCAGATGAAGATCCAGGTCTTCGCCAACTATCAAGCCAGTGGCACGTACGCAGTGGTAGGTGAGGACAAGGCGGGGATTCAGATCGAGGAAGAGTACCGCAAGGTGCCGCATACACCGACGAAGAAGGAGTTGGAGGAAAAGGAGCGTTACCCAGACACACGCATTCCCAAGCACGATTCAGTGCCGACTGGGTGCCTGAAGCTGCACCCGGGTGGTGTAGTCGATCTGTCAAGCGAGGAGGCGCTAAATCAGCTGATAGGCAAGGCGGTCGACGAGATCAAGTCCACAATCGCGAAGGAGCGAGAGCGCCGAGAGGCCCGAGAAGCACGGCGTCGCGAAGAGGCAAAGCGCGAGCGAAAGGCTCGCGAAGAGGAGAAACGCATCGAGAAGCTGCAAGCGGCAGCTGAGGCCTTTGACCGGTACCGCAAGCTAATGGCCTATATCGAGGAGGTCCGTAGATTCGGTCGCCCGCCCGAGGATCAGCGGATCGAGGGAGAGTCGCTGGTCGAATGGCTCAACTGGGCCGAGTGGCAAGCGAGGAGGATTCACCCGTTGGGATGAGGAGGCCTGCTGGGACGGGATAGAACCGGCTAGCAGATAACCTGGCCCGATAGTACACCTTATGTTGCGCTGGCAAGCCGGACCAGCAATGGCTGCCGACCACTGATCCCAACGCTCTCCATCCAGCATTCCGTCTGACGTCAACTCCTCGTGACGGCCCATGCGCCTGCCCGCGGTCTCGTAGGCGGATCGCCTACCGGGGAGGCCAAACTAGTCGAGCTAGTCGTGAGGGAACTCCCCCGAGCGATGGATATGGCACCAATAGAAACCCCCCGTGGGGGTGCTGCCGGGGGTCGCTCCACCTGATCGTCCGTCGACCGATCGCCCTCGGAAGCTGGCTCCTGCTCAGGCCTATTGACCGCCTCGGAGTACACCACGCCAAATGTGACCATGTTCCAGAACTCATGCCAGGGCCTCATGTCACCATCTTCCTTGCAGATCGCATAGAACCCGCCCAGAAGTACCGTCAGCATGAGGGCGCCCCACGTGAAGGCGACGGCCCATTCGTTCGTCGTGCGGAACACGACTCGGCAAATCATCTTGGAGAAGCCCATGGAAGCCCAGAAACCAACGACAACAAGATGGACGATCATGAGGCAGCACGTTTGACCCACGTTGAATCTCCTTGTTATGTACGGGGGGTTGTGGTGACGGCAATTGCCCTTCAGCGACGATGCCGAGCGGGCTGCTTTAGATGGCTGCTGGTTGACGGATTTGGGAACGGTGCAGTGTGGGACCGGCCCGGGCCGTCGAATCATCGGCCGCCCGGGGGCGACCAAGAACGAGGGCCCGGCCGGTCGTTTCTGTCAGGCGTATTTCAGGTTCTCGACCTGTTCCTGAACGTCGTCCTGCGTCGGCTTGAGGTAGATCGCTGTCGTGTTGACGTTCTCATGGCCCATGAGCGAAGCCACAAGAGCCAGATCACCTGTTTCAGAACTCACTCGTTTTCCGTACGTATGGCGGCATACGTGTGGATGTAGCTGCACGCCGATGATCGCCGAGTACTTGTAGCAGAGCGACCGAACGCCTTGTTGCGTGAGCGGCCCACGCTCGCCGATGAAAAACCGGTTGGATTCACAGGGCGGCCTGACCTCCAGATACTCGCTTACCCCGCTCGAACGAAAGACGGTCGGTCTCTGGTTCCCGAGTCAGGAGTGTAAGATCGGTAAGGGGGGAGTCGTACGTGTCCTCGCGTGAAAGCTTCTTGTCCGGTTCAGCTGGTGTGTAGCTCCTGACGAAACACGATACGTCTCTCTCGACAGTTCCCTTTGATGGCTGCTTTCCGCCGAAGCGCTTGGCAAGTAGAAGCAACTCAGATACGGCGGCGTCGGTAGTAAACGCAGTCTCGCGAAGTTCGTTGAACAGCCAATACCATGTAGTGGGGGACGGCAATTCGCCCGATGAAAGAGCATTCCGACGGGAGCAAAGTTGCCAGTGTACTAGCCAGATCGTCGCCGGGTCTTCGAGGTACGGATCGTGGCCCCTTTGACCAAAGAGCATTGTCCCGAGTTCTGTGGGGCGATAGCGACCCCCACGGGCTTCACCGGGTACTACTTCGATTACGTTAGCGCGAGTTGCCCAATGCCGCATGGCGCGCACCATATTCTTGCCAACGCCAAGCTTGACCACCGCGTCGTCACTAGCGAATAGCGTCCGATCCTCGGCAACACCGCGTACGGCTTTGGTCAGCCACGCAAAACGTAGAGGGAAGCTCTCGTGACCTGAGAAGCTGATCGACTGGATGCCTCCGTGCTCCGTCATCCAGGCGATTATAGCGACCGACCTCATGGCTGTGAAGGCCAATCTCCTGAACTCTTGCGATTCTCGCCACGCGAGTTTCGCTCGCCGGGCGAATCTCTTCGCTTTGACTTAAGTCGCAATATTGCAGCAACTTGCGTCAAGACATGGGTGTCACTTCAACCAGCGCGGCAACCGTGAGTTCGCCGTATCAGTCATTCAAGGATCTTCAAGCCAAATCGCTCTCGCTAGCTACTGTCGCCGGGCATCCAACGACGCACCTCTGCTGCCCAAGCTGGTTACGGATGGGCACACGAAAACCGGCCATCTTTGAGAAGGCCAAGATTGGCCACGAGGCTTCTCCTACCGTTCCCAGAGCCCCCCAACTTTCCAGCCTTGAGCCTATTTAGAGCTGGCGTCCTATCCCGACCCAGACAGACGAACGGCAAAAAGAAGCGCTTTGGCGCTAAAGCCTGGCGGCCTGAGCGTGAGATCGGGAGGCGTATCGACACTCGGCAGAACCCGACAGAGGATGGCCCACGGGCAAAAAACAGAATTCTAAGATTCAGCCGGAAGGCATTGCACACGGAGGAGACCCAGGAGACGTGGGCTGCTGCTCCGCTGAACTAATGGTGCAGAGCCGCCCTCGACGGCGAGATCGCCGACTTCGTCCTACCTTCAAATCTGGGTTAACGACCTTGAGAACCCGCCCGGGTTGAAGAGAGAATAGGTTCACCTGCCAAAAACAGAAATTCTAAGGCGATTGAGTTGAAGACGTCCGCTGCAGGCCCCAACCTTTCGAGGGTCTGTGTTGCTGCCATGATTTGGACCGTCGGCTTGTCACGCCGATGCCTCGTGAGGGCAATGAAGAGGTGGGTGGGCGCATGCTATCCGAGGGCTTTCGCCAGGGATCTTCGCTTGGCAGCCCTTCTTGTCGAAGACGAAATGGGAACACCAGTGTCGAGGATGCGGGCAGCACGGTTCTGGAGGATCCAAGGTGCCCGATGAAGCCCGCTCTGGCACATTCACCTGTCGAGCAACACGCGATATCGCTTACCTCCAACCGCGCTTTCGCTTGGACCAACCCAGCTTGCTGGAATCACAATGACAGACCCTCTCTTCTTCTTGTAGAAGGTACTCCCCAGTGTGCGCGTATGGGCACGCCGCTCATGCGGTCGCCGTTTCTTCTTGCCCTTCTCTGGCTCCGGCAATCGCATCCGCTCTCTGATCTCCTTAGGCCTTAGCAGCGTATACCTGGGGCGCTCGTTTGACCTCAGGATCCGTTCAGAGCTTCTTCTTGCGGGTGAGATGATCGGTGTGGTCTCCAGGATGAAGTGCTCGGGGTCGTTGAAGACCATCAATTCCTCAACGGCAACAGTGACGTTTCTCATGATCGCGTGTACCGATCCCCGATCATTGGGCATGCGATACCATGTTCCGCCAGGGATTGCGATCCCTGCCCGCTGCACGACACCTGTGGCCGTGAGGCACCTCTCATCCCGAAAGCGAATCGATGTCCGACCGGTACCCACGTAGTAGGATCCCTTTGGCCACAGTGGGGCGGAAGATCTCAGAAGGTGACCGTATTCCTCGTAGTCACCGAACGCAGTCCAGCGAGGGTGGTTAATAGGCGCACATTCGATAAAGGTCCGTTTCGGGGCGTGACTGCTGCGCTGTTATGCTACAAGCCAGCGGCGCTTGGGGTGTTATGCGGAGCTGCATATTCACTAGTTGGGCTGACTGAGAATGGCGAAGAAGATCTCACTCGAAGACCGGACAGCCAAGTTTGACGTAGCTCTCTCTTTCGCAGGCGAAGACAGAGCTTACGTGTCAGGCGTGGCGAACTACCTCGTAAGCCATGGGATACTTGTGTTCCTCGATGATTTCTACAAGGTTGACCTTGTTGGCAAAGAACTCGTCACTTGGTTGAGACACATTTATGGAGAGAGATCACGGTATTGCGCTGTGTTCATATCCCAGCACTACCGCCGAAAGAGATGGCCAAACATAGTTGAGAGGCAAAGCATCTTGGATCGTGCCACCCGGGCCGAGGATGACTATGTCATTCCGGTCGTTCTCGACGACTCATGGCTCGACGGCCTGCCCACGACCATCGGATTCGTCGACGCCCGCAGACTTTCCGAAGAGGAGGTGGGCCAGCTAATTGTAGACAAATGTGGAGGCATCAGAGCGCAGTTGGACGAGGCAACAACCTTTCGTGCTCTTGCTTCTGACGACGCTTTCATCGGACGCTTCCTATGGCTCTTTGGTCAACGTGATGAATTCTGGCACGACCATTACGACGGGCCCGGACGTATAATCCGCAAGGCTGCCGCCTGTGCATCGCTCTTGAAGACATATGGCATGTGCAAGTATGACACCAATTACAACCTGGTCGACGTTGACATATACATTTCGGCGTCTCTCACAGACAAGGGGAGGAGATTCAGGGAATTCCTCGCGAGATGGCTGTTGCCACAATCCAAGATTGATTTTGCAGCCGAGAAGTTTGTCCACTCGCTGTTGATGCTCGTTCCTCTTCGTTCCCGCCTGTGGGATGACCTCTCCGAGCGAGATAGGAATACGCTGACCTACTCAGTCGAGGATCTAGCGAAGGCTGCAATTGACTATTGCCTCTCAAGACCTGCCGATGTTGATTTCAACACGCACAAGGAGAGGCTCAGGGCATTTGTCCATAGTATCCAGGACGCGAACACGCGTGAGGATGTGATTGCCGCCTTCGCGGCAATAGAGGAAACCAAACCATACTGGTGCTCTCCTTATTTCGATTCTGGTGACCTGGTGGTTCTTAAAGCGGCAAGACAGAAGATCGAGGAGGAAGCCCAACAATCGGCTGCAGCGGACGCGCAACGGCGCGCCGCTGAGCCGTGACGTTGGATCACTTGATGCAGGATGGCCAAGGTCAGGGAAGCCACCGTAGGATACGCGAACGGCGAGGACTTCGAGTTGCTGTCAGAGCGATACAGCGGGATCGCTCCTGACGTGCTCCAACGGAATACCTCATCCAGCGAAGTCACGGTTACCAGGCTAGGGAGCGACGTCATCGGATGGCGGGTTCGTCGCGGCGGCGAGCCAGGCAAGTGTCCCGAAAGAGACTTGACCAACCCAACAGCAGCGACCAACACCCCAACTCCGCTCCGAAAAGAATCTGCCAGTTTCCTGCCAGTTCGCATGTACGCAACTGTAACTAACGGGACTTACAGCGATTTTCCTGCACCCAACGGGACTTGACAGGTTCACGTAACCCCCCATAATAGCTCATAGTTAAGGTGCGGGCGTAATTCAGTGGTAGAATGCCAGCTTCCCAAGCTGTTACGTCGTTCTGTAACGCACTTGCCCCCAACTGGTTAAGATCGCCTGGCAACAATTCTGAGGGGTAGGTGGCAACATTTCTGCGAGGTGGCAACATTCTGCGGCTTCTGGGAACGCCCGGGGGCGTCACGCACCAGGGATGGGTTCAGGGATTCGCATTCACAAGACACAGATCCACAGCGGGCCCCCAATGGCAAGCTGCTCGTCCGCAAGCTGCCGGCACCTGCTCGAACCTGGAGCCGAGAAGGTCGGATGACGAAGATTCCTGAAGATCAACTTGGCCGTCTCATCGACGCAGTCAACAGACTGACCGAGGCCTTGGAACCGCTGGGCCGCCTCACGGAGGCAATTGAGCGACTCGAGCGGGAGCGCATTGCGGCTCAAACCAGTCAGAACGTTTCGCGCCCACTTCCGGGAACAGACGATCTCGCGGACGAGGCCACGATGGCAAAACGACTAAGCATCCCGAAACGTACGCTCGCCCAGTACCGTCGGGACGGTAGGCTCCCCAACTGCTGGGTCAAGAACGGTAGGCGAATCCTATGGCGGGTTGCTGAAACGCTAGACGCGTGGAAGAGAGGCATAGCTTAGTCATCCGCCCTCCTTGAGAGATTGCGAACAGTCGAAAGACGTGGGGAAGTAAGCCGATTGGTTCGCTCCGAGCCCGGAGCGAGTGTGCCCGTCACGTTGCCAATTCGAACCGCCGACGATCAGCTGGTGCCCATGATGTCCAATGGGCAACGTGATGCCCGCGTACGGCACCTCTCGAGCGTCGTTGAGTTTTGGGCCCTTCCTCCATCGCTTCAGCGACCATCTTCACCACCTCTTCGATCCGGCTCATCAAAGCCAAATTGGCTCAAGAGGTCGACGATTTCGCCTTAGAATGCTTCAACGAAGGCCATCGAAACCGATCGGTCCTTGACTCGACCTGGCGTACTGGTTGGTCTCCTTTCGCTTAGGTTGCATGAGCGTGAGAAGACGGTCGCTTTCAGAAAGAGTCAAGTCACATCCCTCCGCCGAGAAGGACACGGGCGAAAATGAACATCTCACGGAAACAGCTGCACTGTCAGGTCTGGCAGGAACCCATGATGAGGTTGGCGGGGCGATATGGGTTGTCGGATGTAGGGATGGCGAAGATCTGCAGGAAACACAACATACCGGTCCCCCCACGAGGCTACTGGGCCAAAAAGCAGGCTGGCCACGAGCCGTCGAAGGTCCCCCTGCCGGACCCGGACAACGACTACCAGATCGAGGTGCACGTTCCGATGGAACCCACGAGTTCGTCGCCGGCGGTGCGCGACGCGGTTGCGAGGGAAGAGGCCAAGGAGATACCGATCGAAGTTGCGAAGACGCTCCGGGGCGCGCACAAGCTCGTAAGCCTTGCCAATCGGGAGCTGCAGTCGGCAAAGGTGGATGAGCATGGTCTGATCATCCCTCCACCGAAAGTCCCCTTGGACATTCGGGTAACGAAGGGAAGGCTGCGGCGGGCCCTGCTTGTGATGGATGCCCTTCTGAAGGTCCTTGAAGAGCGAGGACATGGCGTGCACGCAGGGCCAAGGGTTGTACTCCTCGGCGTGAATCTTCGGTTCGGTATCTCGGAGTCTCTCGAGACGCGGCAGGAAGAACCCGAGCACCATGATCTGGATGGACCATATCGATTTGGCCACAGCCGCTTCGACCAGAAGAGGGTTGCCTCTGGACGTTTGGAACTGCAGATCGACCATGGACAGGCGTATTGGTCTCTTGGGTGTCGTCGGACTTGGCGCGACGGGAAGAAGCAGAGGCTGGAGGATAGCCTTAGCAGCGTCGTCAGGGGCTTGGTGAAACTGGCGGGGCGCCTGAAAGAACACGATGAAGAGCAGAGGAGACGGGCACAGGAACTGCGCGAAGAAGAGCAGCGGCGCCAGGAGGTCGCTCGAATACGGGCCGAGAAGGCCGCGCTCATCGAAGCAGAACGTGCTCGGGTGGGAGAGCTCATCAAGTCCGCAAGCAGCTGGCAGACGAGCCAGACGCTCCGCGCCTTCATCGAGGCGACCAAGAAAGCACACGCAGCCGAGTGTGGGAGCATGGCACACGACAGCGAATTCAAGCAGTGGATCGCTTGGGCTATCCAGCAAGCTGACAGGCTGGATCCCCTGCGAGAGAGCCCGCCCTCCATTCTCGACGAAGATGTGAGCGAAGTAGAAGAACAAGGCGGGCGCTTCTCGGACCCACGGTAGCAGGCATGAATCCAGGAACGGAAGAAATCAGGCGCGCTCGCGACTACGAGGCGATCAAGCCGCTGGTCGAGCTCTGCAAAGCCGGCAAGCTGTTTCAGATTCAGGAATGGATTTCAGCAGGGAAGCCGGTGAACCCGCCGCCAATCCCTGACAAGGGTCAGCGACCCAAGAGCCCACTGGATGTCGCCATCGAACGCGGGTTCCACAGCCTGGTCCAGGTGCTTCTCAAAGCTGGCGCTGCTATCGAGCCGGAAGGTTGGGGTTCTCCGATGAACAAGGCGTTGGAAATGCGACGTCTTGATGTCGTCCAGTTGCTCGTCGAGCACGGCTATGATCCCAGGACCGTTGACATGGATCGCGTGTTCGACTCGTGGGACCCGGAGATAATGACGTTCTTCATCGAGCGCGGCGCCGACATCGAGACGGGCAGGCCTCTTGCGTATGCCTTCAGCAACCGCATCCGCACCGCTCTCCGGATCTACAAGCAGTACGTGAAGCAGTTCCCATCGCTGCAGGAGCAAGCCAACATCGCCCTCCGTCATCACTGTAAGGAAGGGAACCAGAAGTGGATTTCCCTGATGCTATGGTTGGGTGCTGATCCGTACAAGCCAGGCTCGGATGCGTGCGATGAAGAGCCGGATGACGAAGACGAGGGACTATCCGCACTCGAATACGCAGCCCTGTACGACCACTTCGAGATCTTCGAGACGAAGCAGATTCGGGCAAATCCAACCCATCCGTACCTGTGTCGAACCCTTCGCTACATGTGCAGCGGACGGGGAGTCGAGATGATGAAGCAGCTTCTTGAGAACGGACTCGATCCAAATGACCAGGACAACGGCGGCTGTTCAGCCATTCAAGGGTGCCTGAACGGCATGAGCTGGAGTTTTCGAATCGATCCGTGGGGGTTGGAGCGCGACCGAAAGAACATTGATACGGAGCGATCTCGTGACGGAATGAAGGCTATTCATCTGCTCGTCAAACACGGCGCGAGATGGCTACCGGTGGACAAGGACGAGATCTCAGATGTGCGGAGATCCCTCCTCAAACTGAGTCCCGATTACACGGCCGAGCTCATATGGATCATGTGGAAGTACAAAGCCTGCGTGCTCGGCACCGCTGAGGCTTTGCTACGTACGCCGGCCATCAAGCGTCACGTGTCCGAACACAGGAAGAGATTGCAGGAAATCCTGTCCTCATGGTCTTAGGCGTCAAGCTTTCTGGCGGCGGTATGCTGCACATGAGTGCGTTGAGAGGGGCTGACAACCGACGGCAGGTGAGATTCTGGAGACTCCGCCATGACAGTGGGTGTGGCGGGGTCTCGTGATAGTCCAGCTGCCCCAATGAATCCCAGCTTGGGAAGCGGAGAAAGGCCAAACGCAAGGGCAAGCGCAAGAAGGGCTAATGGCATATCGCTGCAGCACTTATGGACTGTTTTCGAACTGTCCTGAGACTGCTGTCACGACTGTTTTCTGACTGGTTCGTGCACAACTCTTGCACAACTCAACGAGCCGACGACGTCGCCGCAGGCCGAGGAAACGTCATGGCAGACCCGGACAGGAACAGTAGCCTGGGCTGCGGCGTGACCACCGTTGGCCTCCCCGCACGCGAACCAGGCATGGTCTGCGCTGGGCCTACCGATCCCGTGCGACACGCCACAATCACGCCACAGTGTTGCGCTCTCGTGTCTTCCAGCTGGGAATGCTCTTCAGAGTGGCACCACCTAGGGGTAGATGCCTCTGACCATCGTGGCCTCCGCAACCCGTGAGATCGCCAGAATGAGCGCGGCCATCCGCATTCCCACTGTCCGTTCTTCGTGAAGCGCCAGCACATCCGCGAAGGCCTTGTGCATGATGCGTTCCAGCTGTTCGTTCACAGTGGCTTCATCCCAGAAGAAGCTCTGAGTTCCCTGGATCCACTCAAAGTAGGACACCACGACGCCGCCGGCATTCGTCAAGATGTCGGGAGCGACGAACACGCCCCTGTCTTCGAGGATGGCGTCTGCTCCCACGGTGGTCGGCCCGTTGGCGGCCTCGGCAACGATCCTGGCTTTGATCCTCGGGGCGTTCTCCTCGGTGATCACATGCTCTAGGGCTGCGGGGATCAGTATGTCCGTCTCCAGCTCGAGCAGTTCTTCGTTGCTGACCCTATCGGCGTCACCGTAGTGGATGACGGAGCCGCCTTGCGCTTTGACTTCGACCAGTTTGGCGACTTCCAATCCCCTGGGGTTGTACACGCCACCTTGGGAATCGCTTGCGGCGATAAGGCGCAGGCCCGCCTCGTCTAGAATCTTCGCGCTGACCGAACCGACGTTTCCAAACCCCTGTACCACCAGCCGCAACTCCTCAGGGTTCATCTTGAGATGCCTGCAGGCATTCAGTGTTGTTATCGCCGTTCCCCGACCGGTGGCTTCCCTTCGACCATGCGAGCCGCCCGCACTCAGTGGCTTCCCGGTGACCACGCCCAAGACACGGGATCCTTTGACAATGCTGTACGTGTCCATCATCCATGCCATCACCTGCGGATTCGTATAGACGTCCGGGGCGGGAATATCGCTGTCAGGCCCGATCATCCCGATGATCTCCACCGTGAAGCGCCTGGTCAGGTGTTCCAGTTCCTTCGTGCCCATTTGCTTCGGGTTGCAGACGACGCCGCCCTTGGCGCCGCCGTAAGGTATGTTGACCACGGCGCACTTCCACGTCATCCACATCGCCAGGGCCTTGATCTCGTCCAGCGTAACTGCCGGATGGTATCTGATCCCGCCTTTGGTCGGACCGCGGTTGAAATTGTGCTGGACGCGGTATCCGGTGAAGACCTCGTACTCGCCGCTGTCCATCTCGACGGGGATGGACACTTCTAGAACTCGCTTGGGCTTCGAGAAGATCTTGTGAAGGGTCGGATCGAGGTTCATCAGCTGCGCGGCCTTGTCAAGCTGCTCAAGCGCGTGATCATGTGGATTCATCTCTTGTGGCATGCGGCTCTCTCCTCATTCCAAGCTGAAACACCTGAATGTGTCCCTGGTCGGGGACCTCCTCCGCCCAGCCGCACCGCTGATCCCGCCTCTGCTTGCCGCAAGGCAAAGGCGATCTGTTCTTCCGGGAACCGTTTCCTCTTCATGAGATCCTCCCGGCCAGATTCTCGTGGCCGAACCGGCCGGAATCCAGCGGAAAGCTCTCATCCTTCCTGAAGCCACGGCCTTCAGGCCGTAGTCCCTCACTTCGGCTTAGGCGGCTCCGGGCCGACGGCCTTCTTGGCCTTCTGTGCCGCCTCTAGTGCCTTCTGGGCCTCACCGAGCTTCTTGGTCAGGTCGGTCACCTGTTTCTTGAGACCCTGTGCTTCTTTCTTCGCTGCGTCCAGCTTCTTCTCCATGTCACCGAGCTTCTTGGTTGCCTCGGCCAGCTGCTTCTTCAGCCCATCGGCTTCCTTCTTGGCCGCAGCTTGGGCATCGGCGAGCGTCTTCTCAGCCTCCTGAGCTTTCTTAGTGGCTGCGTCGAGCGACGTCTTCGCGGATGCCTTCGCCTCAGCCAGCGCCTTCTCGTGAGAGGCCTTTAGCTCCTTCATCGCGGTCTCAGAATCGGCGACCTTCTTCTCTGCTTGTTTCAACGATGTCTTGGCTGAGTCCAGCTCGGTGGACAGCCGATTCTTCTCTTTCTTGATCGAGGCGTTCTCTTGCTCCAGCTGCTTGGTCCTGGGGTCTTCGCGGGTGCAGCCGCCGACCATCAGCACCGCAGCCGACAGCGTCAGATACGTCAGGTTCTTCGCAGCGTTCATCGGTGGCCTCCTTTCTAACAGGGCTATACGAAGGTGACTGATCTCACGGTATTCTAATGCGCTTCGGTAATGCTACGTACGGTCGGCCGACCGATGCACCTGCGGGCAGCAGACCTCACACATAGCCTCGGAGGCCAGAGCACTCGCCAAAGTGTCGCTCGACGCTTTCTCGCTTGATCCGTGTATCCGCCAGAGCGATGAGGATGAACGCACACGAGATCGTTGGCGGAAATCGCTCATTTGCTCAAGTGCTTCGTCAAGACGCGAGCCGTACAGGGATGTGGTTGGTAACCCATCTTCTCCCAGAAAGATGCTACCGAGACGTAGGGGAACACGTTGACGGTCCGAATCCCCATCCTGCGGGCGGTCTCTTCGGCAACCTGGACCAGTTCGCATCCGAGGCCGCTCGATCGGAAGGGAGCCGCAACACTCAAGCTGCCGATCCACATCTCGTTCGTCTCGCAACAGAAGCTGAACCGTAGGACCGTGGGATCGCGAGGGTCGGGCGAGGCTGAACCGGGCGTGTAAGCTACTCGGATCCCGTGCTGTTGTCGCTCCGCGACAAGCGAGTCCTCTTCGCTGAAACAGGAAAGCACTCGGCCGAAGACGATTCGCACGGCTTCTTGGACATCGCAATCTGCCCCCTCGGGTTTGGCGGCGGAACTGATCGCATTCACCGTGCTTTCCAGACCTCGTTCTATGGGAAGCCCTACTCGCCGTAGGACCCCGCTTCCGCCGTACCGGAATCTCTCGTCATGACCTCGACCTTATAGCCGTCTGGGTCGAACAGAAACGTCTGCCACCGACCTGCGTACATGCGGGGTTCTGTTGCCTGAACGCCTCTTTCCGTCGCCGCGCTGTAGACAGACATCAAGTCTCTCAGCGTTGGCACCTCCAGGCTGAAATGATCGACGTTGGGCGCGGCGCCTGGGGGGAGCCCCTCGGTCAGGACGACGCTGAAGCCATCCTGGTTCAAGGGATGGCCAGCACGGCACTTCCGGCTCTTGGCCGTTGGCGGTTCCGTGTCAACGGGTTCCAGGCCGAAAAGCTCTCGATAGAAAGCCGAACTCTCCTGCAAGTCCCGGACGCGGAGGCTTACTTCACTGATTCCTTTGAACACCATCGGAATAGCCGCCATTTCGCCCCTCCCATTCCATGCTGGGTTCACCGAAATTATGCGCGATATGCCTGAAGGGGGGCTAAAATCGGGGTTAAGACTTGCTAATGCTGGCAGGACGCTGCGGCTGGGCGCCGCGTGCAAGCGGCAGCCGGATGGTGAATTCGGCCCCGCCGCCCTGGCGGTTCTCGACCTTGAGCGATCCTTCGTGCAGCCGGGCCACGGCCCGAGCGATGGACAGGCCCAACCCAACGCCGTCCGCGTCTGACGTGTCTCCGGATGCGTGATAGAACTCATCGAAGATGCGTTCGAGCTGGCCTTCCGGAATACCGGGCCCCTGGTCGCGAACGACGATAGCCACGTCCGGATCGCACCAACCGACCTCGACTTCCACGGTAGCCGTGGGCGGGGAGTGCCGAATCGCATTGCGCACGAGATTCTCGACCATTGTGCACAGCAGCTCTGGATCCCCCCTTACGTTTGGATCGGCATCGTCTCTGTCGGCAGGCGCCAGGTTCGGAGAGATCTGAACTTCCTGATGAGATGCCAGCGGCTGGCAGCGCTCCAGCGCTTCCATGACGAAGTCATTCGCTGAGATGTCCGTGACACCAAGCTCACGTAGGCCCGCATTCGACCGCGCGAGCATAAGGAAGCTGTCTACGGTTTGTTTCAAGCGACGCATCTCGTCTTCCACATTCGCGACGAATTGGTCGTATTCCTCAGGTGTGCGAGCTTGCCGATGCAGCACTTGCGCCTGCCCAAGCAAGTATGTCAACGGTGTCTTCAGCTCGTGAGAGATGTTGGCGATGAACCGCCCCTGCTCGGAGAAGGCTTGTTCAAGCCGGTCGAGCATCTGATTCACCGTCGTGACCATCTCCGCCACTTCGTCCTGCCTATTAGGGATCTCAATCCGAAGGTCGAGCTTCTTGGGGCTGACGTCCTCTGCTTGTTTCCCAACATCCTCGATGGGAGCTAGCGATCGCTTCGCCAAGATCCAGGCCGTCACGCCTACGGCAAGCAGCGAGACGAGGCATGTGGTGGCTAGCAGTTGTCGCGAGTCGACCACCGCCTCCACGAACGGTCGACGATCCATCGCCGCCTGAAGGCAATACAGTGTGCCGTCTGGCTGCCGGTGGTACCACGTCAGCACTCGCAGTTCGCCATCAACGCCGAGCAACGATCGAGCGAAACCGCCCCCCATCGTCTCGAACTTCCGCTCCGGGCCTTTCTTGTCGAAACGAACCGTGCCGGCGGGGAACTCAAGCCGCCGCATGTTGTCCGACCGATCGACGACCTTTCCGTTCTCCAGGCGGATCTGGTAGTAGAAGTCCGGGAACTGGAACGCGTCCAAGTACGGGCGGACACCAACGGCCGACGGGCGTTCCAGGACCCCGTCCGCGGCAACGTCGATGACTTCGATCATGCTCTGGGCGCGTTGCCTGAGTCGTTCATCCAGGCGGCTCCATTGGCGGCTCTCGTAAACGAAGACCACCACAACGTACAGGAGGACCTGAATGATCCCGAAGACAATCACGTACAGCACGGTGAGCTTGAATCGAAGTGAATGGAAGAGCCGCAGCATTGCCCGTCTTCCAAAGGTCCTCTCAAGCAGGCGCACCCTCTGCACCAAGAACGTACCCGGTGCCGACAACCGTGTGAATCAGCTTCTTGTTGAAGGGCTTGTCGATTTTTCGCCGGAGCGTCGAGATGTACACGTCGATTACGTTGCTATCGCTGCCGATGTCTACATCCCACACCTGCTCGGCGATCGCGGTCCGGCCTAACACACGATTCGGATTCCGCATCAGGTACTCCAGGAGCGAGAACTCCTTGGGAGTAAGGGAGACCGTTTCCCCTGCGCGCGTTACGATGCGCTTGGCCAGATCCATCTGGATATCTTCGTATTTCAGGACCGTGCCCTCCGTGGCTTCGCCGCGTCGCAGCAGCGCTCGAACCCTAGCGAGGAACTCGTCGAACTCAAACGGCTTGGTCAGATAGTCGTCGGCACCTGCGTCAAGGCCGGCTACTTTGTCTGCGGTCTCCGAGAGAGCCGTGAGCATCAGAATCGGCGTCTTCGTGCCTCGCCGACGCAGGTTCCTGCACACATCAACGCCATCGCGGTCAGGGAGCATCAGGTCAAGCACGACGGCCTCATAGCCCCCACGTGCGGCCTTGGCTTCTCCTTCGAAGCCCTTGTGGACAACGTCGACCTGGTAGCCTTGCTCGGTCAGCCCCTGCTCGATCATGCCGGCCACCTTCGGGTTGTCTTCTATGACCAAGAGTCGCATGGCGGTTCCCACAAACCAACGATCACACCCCCCACACCGGTCACACGCCGCAGGTTCTGACCCTACACTGAGCGGTGAGTCCGCACTTGGCCTACGTCTAATCTATAAGCCAACCCATACGGAGGGCAAGGAACGACCTCCCCCGCGCACAAGTCGCGATAGGGACAAGCACGCTAGTCACGCCTGCAAGTATGCCACGGCGCGGCGGAAAATCATCAGCCCGTCGGGGACAGCGTCGGCGGGGCGGCGAGTCCATTGAGGATGGTGCGTCCGGTGGACGTGACGTTCGGGATGCGGCATCAGGCCAAGGACGCGGCCAGTCCGGTCCGTCAAACCCGCAATGTCATCCTCGCTGCCGTTGGGATTAATCGGATACGGGCCGGGCTGGCCATGTTCGTCGACGTACCGAACTGCCGCGTAACCTCCGCTGGACAGCGCTCCTAGGGTAGCCTGGTCGACGGCAACCACCTTGCCCTCCCCATGCGCGATCGGGAGCGCCAACGTCGAGCCGGGTTCGAGGAACACACACCGGTCCGTCCCAACACGCAAGTGCACCCAGCGGCTCTCGAACTTGGCCGAGTCGTTGTACGTGACCGTCACCGGCTGCGTACCGGTCGCCGGGACAGCGTGTGATTCGCTCATCGGCCCGGGCAACAAGCCCGCCTTGACCAGGACCTGAAACCCGTTGCAGATGCCCAACACGAGCTTGCCCGCCTCGACGAAGCCACGCAACTCGTTGGCGAGGTGATGGGCGATCTGATTGGCGAAGATCCTCCCCGCGGACACGTCGTCGCCGTAGCTGAAACCGCCGGGGACGGTCAGCACCTGGTACTCGTGGAGCATGGACGGCTGGGCCATCACCCGATTGATGTGGACGCGGTCGGCTTGTGCCCCGACCAACGACCAGACGAAGGCGGTTTCCTCATCGCAGTTGGTGCCGGCGGCCCGAAGAACCATCACCCGGATCGAATTGGCCATTTTGCTCTTGTTCTCCCCGCAACTACAGAGGCCTACGCTTGTTGAGGCGTGGGCGGCTCACGCCCGCAGGTGTCCGACAATGTTTAGACGGCACACGTGTCTGTTCGGAAGACGCCGTCGGCACCGCATCCAAGTTGATGTCACTGAGGAATCCTGGCACGAGATCGCTCTAGCCGAGACGCTGCTGGACGGACCGCGAATGTTGGAGGACCCGCATGAAGCAGCCGAACTCAATCGAGTCGGCCCGAATGGCCGAGGTCGAAGATATCAACTCGCTCTGGAGGACCTGGGAGCTCACGGCCCACTTCGCCATCATCGCGGACGTGTGCCGAACCCGCAGGCGCTCCCCGCTGTTCGTGTTCCACCCGGTCTCTGACTGCATCACGAAGAAGGTACTCCATCTGGGCGTTCAGGCTGCGGCATTCCTCCTTCGCCCAGCATCGCAGGCTCTCCCACAAGTCAGGTGAGATTCGGAGGAGGATGGCCTTCCTGCTACGCTTCATTCTCTTAGGCCGCATGGTATCGGTGACCGTGCTTCCGTGCTCGGCGAAAATCCTCTTTGACCTAGTGCAGCGTGAGGCGCGGCCCTTCACCAGCGTCCTCGACATCGAGCGTCCGATCGGTCAACAAGCCCAGAAACACCTTGTCGACTACGAGCTGCGCGATGGGCTCATCGTCGAGGCCCTCGTCTTCTTCGCGCTCGCGAGCACCCGGTACCACAAGCCGTACTGCGAGATCTTCAGGGGAGTGGGCAAGCATCTCTGCGATGTACTCACCCGCCGCCTCGGTAATCGTTAGCAACAGCATCCCTCCCTTCGGTGGCAGTTGCCTTTCTCCTAGGGAGCAGCTCGTCACCTAGCGAAGCGTTAGTTCGCTGCCGCTAGCTGTAGTCACCACGTCGAATGTCTTACCGGTGAGCTGCTTTGAAGCTTCCTCATCGGCCACGAGGACGGTCTTGCCCTCATGCTCGAACGTCTCGTCACCCGATTGGGCCTTGTCCAAGCGCAATGTGATGCTGTCCTTCTCGGCCACGGCGCGGACGGCGACATCCTTCGGTGCCTGCGCATTGGCGAGCAGCGAGGCCAGTTTATTGCCAGCGGCTTCGGTCACGGTAAGCATTAGCATTCCTCCGGGTAATGGGCTCTCGGCCTACCGAAATTGGCGGCTTGCCTGATTGTCGGGGCCGAATCGGTTTCATCGATTCCATCATCGTCTATCCCAGGCTCAATTCCGGGCCGTCCTCGGTGTTCGAGACGTCAATCGTCTTGTCCCCCAGGGCCTGCAAGACCCGTTTGCTTACGACGAGGACGGTTCTTCCCTCATGCTTGAAGATCTCATCCTCGGGACGGGGTGCCTCCAGTCCAAGGGTGAAGCCCTTTCCCGTGAAGATGACACGCACCGCAAGGCCATCGGCCGCGTGAGCCTTGCTTAGGACTTCGGCTATCTGCTTCCGAGCAGCTTCGGTCACCGCTAGCATCGTGACTCTCTAGGTGACACACCGGCAGTCCTACTGACTGTCACCGAACTTCACAACGCATCGATTCCCTTCGGATCTACACGAGCGTCAGCCGGGGGCCGGTGCCGTTGTCTAAGACATCCAGCTTCCGATCCGCCAGGGACTTGGACACCTTTTCATCCAGCACGAGGACAGTCTTGCCCCCATGATTAAAGGTGGTGTCGCCGGACTTAGGGCTGTCCAAGCGGATCCTCACACCGTCAGATTCCTGCTTCAGCCGAACGGCTGCATTGTCTGGCGCGTTCTTCTCCGAAAGAACCCGTCCTATGTTCGCTAGCGCAGGTTCCGTTACGGTAAACATGGGTTCTCCTTTGCCAGCCAGCCTGCTTCCGCTCCCGCGATTCCGTCGCTCATCGTGGGTCTTCAGCAAACGAGTTCCTGCGCTGGTTCACACCAGCGTGAGCTGTGCCCCGTCTCCGCTGTGCTCAATGTCCAGTTTCTTGTCCGAAAGGGATTCAGAAACCTGTCGGTCAACCACCAAGACGGTCCTGCCTTCGTGGGCGAACATCTCATCATCCGGACGAGCTTCATCCAGACAGATTGTCACACCTTCACCCACCCAGCCAAGGCGTATCACGACATCGTCTGGCGCCTCGGAATTCAACAGAACCTCTGCTATCTGCGCGGCAGCAGCATCGGATACCTGAAACACACAGCTCTCCTTCTCTGTGAACCGTGGACGGAACCGGACGGATGAACCCTGCCTCACTGCGCCTCTAGACAAGCGCCAGGCGAGGCCCTTCGTTGGTCTCCGTCACATCGAGCGTCTTGCCCGCCAGCAATCCCGCGGCTTGCTCGTCGAGCACCAGCACCCTCGCGCCTTTGTGGTCGAACGTCGCGTCGCCAGGCTTGGCGCTGTCCAACTGCACTTTCAGATCCTCCCCCGAGGCGACGAGCCGTATTGCAGTGCCCTCCGAGGCGACGGTGAGCATTCGAGCCAGGTGCTCACCAGCGGCATCAGTCACAGTGAGCATGGGCATTCCTCCAATGAGACGGACATACCGCAACCTTCACACCCAGCACGCCGCCCTGTCGGGCACCGGTCTGAAGCGCCAGGTTCTCGCCCTTCCTGCGCCACTACACCAGCGTCAGTCGCTTCCGCTCCTGAGTGCCCTGGACGGCAAGCTTCTTGTCCGAGAGCATCTGCGAGACCTCTTTGTCGAGCACCAGTACGACGTTCCCATCGTGGGAGAAGGTCTCATCGTCTTGCTCGACGCGGCCCACCTCAAGCTTGAAGCCCTTGCTTGACAGCACGAGACGTACCGCGCTGTTCTCTGGTGCATCGACCGTGCTCAGTATTCCTGTCAACTGTTCGCGAGCGGCTTTGGTCACCGTTAGCATGAAAGGGCCTCCCACTGCGTTCTTGTCATACATCGCGACCGTAATGGGCCGCGTTGATTCTCAAGCACTCGTCACACCCATTCAGGCCGGCCGTGGTAGTCGCAGCATCTGCCTTCTTGATCACGGTTGATCGGTATCGATGGGTCGTAGGTAGGGGACCTCCTGACTGCCGCTCGGTCCAGGGCCACGTAGGCCCTGGCCTCATCCCCGCGAATTCGATCGAACGTTGCAGGTTCAACCAGCACCTTGCTGCCTGGCAGCCAATTCCGCGTATCAAGCACGACGTGATGAACCGCCCAGTTCTCGTCGTCAACAATCAGATCTTCGACGTGCCCGATCTCGCCGTCTGTGGCGCAGATGTGGAACCCGCACACCGTCCTCAGGCTTCGCAAGTGCGGATCGGCTACCGGCTTGGCTGGCGCCCCCGGGTGATCGGGCGATTCCTCTGTAACCGTCTGGACCTGCTGCACGGCTGCCGCTACCGGCGCGAAGGAACCCGTAGCATCTTGCCAGTATGTAGGCCAGCCGAAATCGCCTTCAGAGGCCGCCTGATAGCGCTGGCATCCGGGCTTTGCTGCAGTGGCCTCGGGGCTGTTGACAACCTGCTCCTTGGACAACTTCACGGGGAAGGAGCGCTTCTGCCAATCTGGCTGGCCAAGGGACGCAGGTGGGATAAGAACCCGCCGGCGAGAGGACCACGTCCCGGCGCTAGCCACGAGGTAGCGAATGAGCCAGTCTGCGTCGTCGAAGTAGAAGTCGTATGCCTTGCCGGCTACCCCATCGGTCGCGTCGATGTGATACCCTAGAACAGAAGTGGCGCTCCGTAGCATCGCTTCACTCCTTCACCGTTAACGCGTCGTAGCGGGGCCTCGGTACTCGCCGAAGCTCATACACAGATCGGCCTTTCGAACGTCCAATGATTCAGGCCACTTCCGAGACGGACTTGCAGTACTTGTCGACGAAGCGGTCGATGGTCATGCCGCCGAGGACCTCTCGCACCCCATCTGTGGCCGAGCCGAAGATGTCTGCCAGGCCTGCTTGGATCTCTGCGGGAGCCCCAGCCTGCTCGGCGTCTTGCCGGCCATCGATGACACCGTGGACTGCCTCTATCACCTGGAGGAAGTTGACTTCGTCCGCATCACGAGCCAGCTGAAAACCACCGCGCGGTCCACGGTCGGATCGAAGGATCCGTGACCGGGCCAGCTGGCTCATCACCTTGGCGGCGTATGCGGTCGGCAGGCCGTACGTCTCAGCGATCTCGCCGGCCTGGATGCCAGCGGTCGCTCCGGCTTTGCGTCTCTTAGCGACCTCCACCACCGCCAACACTGCATAGACTGATGCCTTGTTTCGAAACATGCTTGGCTCCTGAGCGCCGCTAGAATGCGCTCTCTGAGACAATTATGGACGCGCCGCCTAAGCCACGTCTGAAATCTAGGTTAGAAAGTCCTAATGCGCAGACGACATGCAGATACGGCGCCCAGGGATCGCAGAGGCAGGGAGGTACCCGTGTGAGAGGGACAGCATGCGGAGACCTCGCCTCAAGCTGCTGACGCTAGCAGCTGCTGAGCAATAGGACCAAGAGTAGCGCCAAGAGCGCGACACGCGCTGCCCCTCTCATCCCGACCTCTTTGTTCGCTGCTTGGTCGACGGTCACGTTCCGTCCTACCTCGCATAAGCGTGCGGCCTGAGGCGCTCGGAAATCGGGACCGGATACGTCGGTCCGCTCTGCGTCCAGGGGCCCATACCCAAAGGTCCATCACCACCGAAAGACGGCTGCCACCAGGCCCCCATCCGCGTCGCCGGGAAGCTGCTGCCGAGGAACTACGTGGGCGTTTCCTCCATGGCGAAGCGTTTGCGTTACGGCCAGGTTGGCCAGATCGACATCGCCCGGTTGTCGTTCTGTCTGAGGTGCGAACTGCTGATCGACCGGATCGTAGGTGCCCCACATGTGGCTCTCCTCAGCTGCCCAGACAGTATCCACACGGCCCTCGTGTGCGGCCTCGAGGACGGTGCGTGGATCGCTTGACGTTCGCTCGGTGCCCGCCAGGGCGCTGTATCGCTCCGCCGCTTGGCGCAATCGCTGTCGCAAGTGGGCTCTGGCGATCGGCCAGGCGCGTTCGAGTAGTTCTTGTTCGCTCATCGCATCGGGGCTCCCGACAACCCCGTCCTGCAGAAGACCGGAGGACTTGTAGATTGCCCGGAAGATCGGATGGTAGTAGTCCACCGCCCCAAGAACGAGCGGTGTCAGTTCGCCCTCGAATGAATCCTCTAGGACACGGGCAACTCGCCGAAAGTACCTCTCAAGCGATTTCTTCTCGATGTCCTTTGGGCGGCCTTGGCCGTGCACCATCCCTGACACACCGTACCTCCCGCCTGTGTTGACGGAATGGTGTTGCAGTGACTGCTCGACCTCAACGCCAGCCAAGGCCTCCTCCATGCTCCACGGCATCGTGTCTGGCAACTCGACCGGTGTCATGCCCATTCGCGTGCCACGGTACAACCGTACCGCATGCTTACTGATCGTCAGCAAGAAGAACTGGCCGTCGTCCAGAAGAAGGGGAACGAGCGGCTTGACATGACAACCGTTGGCCACGATCACCAGGTCTTTGAAGGCGCGAGGAAGTCGATAATGGGAACGTAGGTCGGGGGCGGCGAAAAGCGCCAAGCCATCCGCAGAATGATCGGCCCAGAATCGCTGATTCACTTGGAGTTCCCAGAGGGGCTTCAGCAATCCATCAATCTCTACCTCGCGAATCCCCAGTGACATAAGCTGCTCATGCGCTTGTCGCAGCAAGTTCTTCAGCCGGATGGAGTCCTGGGCGTTGTCCGGCCCGCTACGGTGCAGCGGCGTGTATACCGAGACAGTGGGATAACTATCACAGGCGGCAAGAACCTTCAGATCCGCCAGCGCAAAAGGCTTCATAGCGTCACTCCCGTGGTGAACTTCGGGGCCTATCCTCGCGCTCCCACACCTATAGACGCAGTTGCTACACTCGGATCGAGCAGAGGATCTTAAGCGTTTCTCTGCTTACGTTGCCTCCTTCGAGGGAAGGCTTCCCGCGTCGCTCTCTTCACCGTTGCTGCCAGTGGGGCACGGTCAAAACCAGTCCCTGCAAGGCCCTCCGACGCAAGGAGTTTCTGATAGAGCGTCACCTTGCTCTCGGCAAGCTGGCGAGCCGGCGTGCCCTCCGCGGCCCGTTGCGCGTCGTGAATGGCAGCAGCCGTGAGCTGTTGGAGGCACTCGCGAATCCGCGTCTCGGCGGCCACAGCCGTCTTGCCGCAGGAGGAGATCGGCTCGTCGAGCGTCTTGCGAACCTTTCGACCCGACCGCGCCAACGGCCCGGCGAGCGCCAGCATGTTCTCCAGGACGCGGATCCGTCGTTCCAGGGCCAACAGCAGCTTCGCACATTCTTCTGCGCCTCGCCCGGCATCGTCTTGCTCAGCCTGCGGCAACGGGCATTCCACGTGCTTCTTGACTCGCTTGAGGGATCGCCTCAGCCGTTCTATTGCCACAATCGATTGGAGACCGAGGGGAAGGCCTTCGATGCCCATCAACCCGGACCCCGCGCAGAAATCACAGGGCACCACGCCAAGCCCCATGCACCTCTCGCAGGTCTTCTCGTAGTCGAGGTGCCCTTCACCGTCGCAGTCTTCACAGGAGACATAGCCCTTCGAACAGTTGTAGCACGGCAAGTGTGAAAGCCCGTCGACGAGCTTGCCGGCCTGATCCTTGCCCAGTTTCCGGATCAGCCATCGCAAGACATCAGGATGGTCCTGAAAAGCCTCATGTTGATGCGCTTCCGTGAAGAGCCGCGCGGCGGCCGTGGCGTCACCCTCTCGCAAGTGCACCGCCATCTTGCGCACGATTTCTCGAAGCAGTCCTCCCTTTTTGCGCCGACGAGTGCGTGCCCGTGTGGCATGCGGGTCGGTCTCTTGGCGTCGATTCACTGGGGATCTCCTGGCGCCCTGGCCCCGGGATCGGCCACGCCGCTTGGCCTGCACTCCCAACGTCTTCTCGGTGGTCTGCATCGGATTCCTTTGTGCGTTCGCGGGCGCGGAGGAAACGGTGACCCAACAGCTTATCACCCAGGCTGGGAAACAGGGCCTTTGCCCACTTGGCCTCAACACCGCCGCCAGGACCAAGACCGCCAAGTCGTACCGGTCCCACGCAGCTCCTACTTCAATCATGCACGATCGGCCTAAGGTGAAGCTGAAATCGAGGTTAAGACTTTCTAATTCCAGGTGTTAGGAGCGACTAAGCGCCGTACTGAATCGATTGCTACCCGACCAATCAAACCGCGGCCCCTTCCGATAGTGCATGCCTTTGACAAGAGACACCACCCCGCGTACTGGGGGCGCCAGCACCCGCTGTCCGTGTTCGGCCTACGTTTGGCCCCGGACGGGGCCGGCCTACATAGGTTGCGGTTCCGATTGCCATGCGCCATGGTCGGCCTTGGTCTATAGTAGCTCACCGTGACGATTCTGCCTCATGGCTTCGGGTCGCCCTTCTCATCCCCCCAAGACTGATTGGTTCGATCGCGTTACTTGAACCTGCGGGAACCGGATACAACGTCAGAGACATTGCCGCTCTCGCTGTCCAACCAGATAGATGCGAACTTGTGCAAGACCAGCCATGTCATGTTGAAGGGACAGGTTACTCCACGCGGGCTACAGTCGGTTGCGTTCCCTTCGCGCTCATTTACAATACGCCCTCTTCCACGCGCTACAACATGGGAGGCGAACGATGAGCCTGGGGTTGCGAATTCGTCTTAGCGTAATGATGTTCTGCACCTACGTGATTTGGGGAGCCTGGCTGCCACTGCTCGGCCGCTACTTGACCGACTTTCTCGGCTTCTCCGGAGCTCAGCTCGGCTGGGTGTTTGCGACGATGGCCATTGCATCAGTCACGGCCATGTTCGCCAGCGCGCAGATAGCCGATCGGTGGTTCTCATCCGAACGGTTCATGTTCGTCAGTCACCTCATCGGCGGGATCCTCATGTTCGCCGTCTCCCGGCAGGAGACGTTCCTTCCGTTCTTCGTGATGATGCTGTTCTACGCCATCTTCTACATTCCGACGCTATCGCTGGCCAACTCGGTGAGTTTCGCCCACATGCCTGACGCCAAGCGCGATTTCGGCGGCATCCGCGTTTGGGGAACGATTGGCTGGATCGCAGCGAGCTGGCCCATGTTCTTCGTTCTCCGGGGCGTGGAGGGCGATGCTCTGAAGATGGGTCTGAGGGCCATGTTCTATCTTGCCGGCGGGGCCTCGCTGTTCCTCGCCTTCTTCTCGCTGACGCTGCCGCATACGCCGCCGAAGAAGGACGCGGCCCAGGCCTTTGCCCCGTTTAAGGCGCTGTCCCTGCTGAAGATTCCGGCCTTCTTGGTCCTGTTCATTCTGACCCTGAGTGATGCGGGGGTGCACCAGTGTTACTTCGTCTGGACCAGCGCGTTCCTGGCTACGCTGGAGGTTCGCGACGAGTGGATCATGCCGGCGATGAGCATCGCCCAGGTCGCCGAGATCTTCACGATGGCCGCGATGGGATGGTTCCTGAGCCGACTGGGCTGGCGAAAGATGCTGTCGCTCGGCGTCCTGGCACACGTCGTCCGCTTCGCCATCTACTCGTACAGCGCGGGTAATCCGAACATGGCGTGGCTCGTCATTGCCAGCAACGTCGTTCACGGCGCAGCGTATACGTTCTTCCTGGCCGTCGTGTACGTCTTCGCCGAGGAGTTCTCACCGAAGGACGTCCGGGCCAGTGCGCAGATGCTGGTCAATCTGGTGATCCTCGGCCTGGGGCCGTTCCTGTCCAGCCTGCTGTGGGGCTACCTGGGCGATGTCTACAAGGACTCTACAACCGGGGCGATCGACTACGGCGGACTGTTCCTGGTGCCCGCCATCTGGGCGCTGGTCACTGCCGTGGTGTTGTTAGTGACCTTCTGGCCCCCCGAGAAGCCTGCCAACAACGACGAGGGTAGCTCCGATTCCGGTCTCGGCGAGGGGGAAGCTCAGGTCGAAGAACGGCTCCGCGACCTCGGCTACGTCGAATAGGTGGAGTCAGACATGGGCGCCGCCCGGGACCGGCGTGGTTCCCACCAGACAACTAGCTACCCGCGTGCTAACCGTGGTCCTGTCGGCGAGCCCCTGTAGGCTGCCCAGCCGGGGGGCCTAGTCTGGCAGTGGTGTTCCACTTAGTCGCTTCGGCGCGACAGAATTCTCCGGCCTCGGCAGCCCACTTCCGACGGTTTTCGAGTGACCTGCCCGGCTCCCTGTTGGCGCAGAATTAGTAAGGACACAAATTAAGCTTTTGGTTGTCACTTGCTATGAAGGTAGGCGTAAAGCCTGTCCTATAAATGTGTTACCCATATCATCTGAAGGCGCCCCCAACGAGTCCGCGGTTAGCACTTGCAAAATAGTTTGAGCACTATATAATGGTCTTCCCATGGACCTGAAAGGTGACGGTCAGACAGGCAGGCCCAGCGGCATCACGGACCAAGTACTGATGGCCCTTCGCCGAATCATCCGGGCCATTGACCTCCACTCTCGTGATCTTATTGGCAATTATGGGCTTACAGGGCCTCAGCTAACAGTATTAAGGGCCTTGGACGACGGCAAGGGGCGTCCGGTGGGGGAGGTGGCCCGAGCCGTTCATCTGAGCCAAGCTACCGTTACGGGCATCGTCGTTCGCCTCCAGAAACGCGGCTTGGTCACCCGCGTTCGGGGCGATGCGGACAAGCGTCAAGTGGTGGTGTCCCCGACCCCCGCAGCGCAGAAGATCCTTGCCCAGGCCCCGCCTCTACTTCAGGAGAGCTTCATCGAGGAGTTCAGCAAGCTACAGGACTGGGAGCAGACCCAGATTCTGTCTGCACTACAGCGCGTGGTGGCCATGATGGAGGCCAAGCATCTAGAGGCCACAACCATGCTGGCAACCGGGCCCATTAGTGCGACGCCGGAGAAGACCGAGGCCTTTCTCGGGCAGAAGCCACAGGATGGGGGGAGAGAAGCTGCGGCGGATGAGTCGCCGGAATCATCAGGCGAAGCCGCGGCGGAACCATAGTAGGCCGATGCGGCCCTGACAAGGCCTGACGGTCGGTGCCGATCAGAATCACGTATTCCCCTAACGCAGCAATGAAGGGACAAGGATAGCTGTGACCGTTGCTAAACACGAGGAGTTGGGACTCACCGCTTCACTCTATCGCCCGTTGGCCGACACAGATAGAAGGAGGATCGCCGATGCGGCGTTAGAGGTGCTTGAAAAGTCGGGCATGGCGGTGCATTCGGATGCGGCGTTTGAGGCGCTAAGGGACGCGGGCGCCGTTGTGGATGAGGGAACCCGAGTCGTACGGCTGCCCCGTGGGCTGGTCGAAGATGCTGTTGCTTCGAACCCATCGTCGGTCACGCTGTACTCTCGCGACGGTCACCACGACGCCGCTCTGGAAGACAGCCGTGTCCACTACGGAACGGGCGGAACAGCGATCTACGTGCTTGACCCCGACACCGGTCAGCGCAGGCCGTCCACGACGGACGATGTGATCCTGAACGCCCGGCTCGTGGAGGCCCTGGAGAGCGTCCACGTCTTCACGATCAACGTCTTTCCTCACGACATCGAGGACCAGGACCATATCGACGTTAACCGCTTCTTCCACGCGCTGAACCACACCACAAAGCACATCATGGGCGGGATCTACTCATTGACGGGCTGCAAACGGGTCGTGCGAATGGCTGAGATGATCGCCGGTAGCGCGGACGCGCTAAGAGACAGGCCGTTCGTGTCCTTTATCACCCTGATCATCAGCCCATTCAAGATAGACGACCACTACGGCGAAATGACCTGCTACCTAGCCCGGAAGGGCCTGCCCGTGGTGGTACCCACCGAACCCGTCTGCGGGACGACCGCACCCATCACGCTGGCCGGAAACGTGTTGACGCATGTGGCCGAGACGCTGGCCGGAATCGCCCTTGTGCAGTGCGTCAATCGTGGTGCTCCGGGAGTCTGCGGCAGCGTCGGGTCGGTGACCAATCTCAAGACGATGGACCACCTTGGCGGCCCCATCGAACGAGCCATGATCAACGCAGCCGTATCCCAGATGGCTCAGCACTTCGAGATACCCCTCTACTCGACGGGTGGCACAACCGACGCCAAGGAAGTGGACGTCCAAGCAGCTTACGAAAGCGCCATGTCGAGTCTGCTGGTGGCCATGTCCGGCGCGAACTACATCCACGACATCGCCGGGCTCATGGAGG
>CAZGDV010000015.1:0-40087 GCA_964524995.1 uncultured Dehalococcoidia bacterium
GACAGCTCATCATCGAAAACGACCAGGTCGTAGCCAGCGCTCTCCCGAAGCGACGCGATCTCTTCCAGCTTGCCCTTGCCCACGTACAGGGACGGCGTTGGCGCGGCCAGACGTTGCGTGACTTCCCCTACCACCTCGGCCCCGGCAGTACGCGCGAGCTGCGCTAACTCCGCAAGCGAGCCCTCCAGGGACCATCCATCAGTCGCACCCTTGACGTCCACGCCGACCAACAGGGCCCTCTCAGTCGGCGAACGGGCGGTGATCGTCGTTTTCGGAATTGAAGCTCCTCCGGGCTACGTCCTGTGTATCAGAGGCGACCTACCAGCCTCTCCATTCTCGCCAGACCCTCCTCAACACGTTCATCCGGCGTCGTCAGAGAGAGGCGAATGTAGCCCTCCCCATACTTCCCGTAGCCACTTCCAGGGGTCACAACGACCGATGCCTCATCCAGCAGCTTGGAGCAGAACTGGGCCGAGGTGTACCCTTCCGGTACCCTCGCCCAAACATAGAGGCTGGCCTTCGGCGGGTCCGTCTTGATGCCCACTTTCGTGAGCGTGTCGACCACCAGATCGCGCCTGCGCGCGTAAGCGGCGTTGTGTTCCCCAATACAGCTCTGGTCACCGAGCAGCGCCTCGACGCCGGCCAGCTGGATTGCCTGAGGAATGCCGGAATCCAAGTTCGATGTCTCCCTCATCAGAGCGTTGACCATGTCCTGATTCCCAACCACCATTCCTATACGCCAGCCGGTCATGTTATAGCCCTTCGACAGCGAATGGAACTCCACTCCAACATCCCTGGCCCCCTCCGCCTGCAGGAAGCTGACGGGCCGATATCCATCGAAAGCTACTTCTGTATAGGGGGCATCGTGACACACAGCCACGTCATACTCTTTAGCAAAGGCCACTACCCTGTCGAAGAAATCCAGGTCCGCGACCGCCGCTGTGGGGTTGTTCGGGTAGTTGATCCACATCAGCTTGGCCTTCCGCGCCACCCCGGCCGGAACGGCCTCCAGATCCGGCAAGAAGCCGTTTTCCTCCGTAAGAGGCATGTAGTAGCTCTCGCCGCCGGCGAACATCGTCCCTATCGAGTACACGGGATACCCGGGGTCCGGCACGAGAGCCGTGTCGCCCGGATCGATGAAGCACAGCGCAACATGGCCTATCCCATCCTTGGAGCCGATAAGCGGGAGGACTTCCTCGTCCGAGTCAAACACCAGACCGAAACGGCGCTCGTACCACGAGGCTATCGCCTGTCGCAGCTCGGGCAGGCCATCGGTCTCGGGATACCGGTGGTTCGCCGGATCGCGGGCTGCCACGCACAGACGGTCCAGTATGTGCTGTGGCGTGGGAATGTCGGGGTCGCCGATGGCGAAGCTGATCACATCCTCGCCCTTGGCCCTCTTCTCCGCGATCCTCCTTGTGATTTCAACAAAGAGATATGGTGGCAGGTTCTGAACGCGCTTGGCTAGCTGCATCTACTGCTATCCTCTCCAGTCACCCGTAAACACAATCTCAGCAGGGCCACTCAGTAACACCTCGCCCTCGCCATTCCACGATACCGACAATACCCCGCCCGGCAACTTTATGTCAACCGGGCTCTTGCACAGGCCCTTGCGGATCGACACAACGGCAACCGCGCAAGCGCCGCTCCCGCAGGACAGGGTCTCCCCGACCCCCCGCTCCCAGACCCTCATCTCGAGGTGCCCTCGCTGCGAAGCATCGACCACCTCGAAGTTGGCCCTGTTCGGAAATGCGCGGTGATGCTCTACTCGCGGGCCGAACTCAGACAGACGGAACCCTTCCACAGGCTCATCCAGGAAACAGACCGCATGGGGATTGCCCATCGACACGCAGTCGACCAGTATCTCCTCCCCACTGATCGCCAACGGGAAGTCCACCACAGGTTCATCAGCGTTCGTCTCCACACCATTCACCACCATGGGTATCCGGGCCCGGGCGAACACAGGTGCTCCCATCGACACCTGCACGGTCCCATCCTCCAGAAGGCTCACGGCCCTGACGCCTCCGAGCGTCTCGATCCTCAGCTCCCTGCTGCTCACTATTGCCATCTCGGTCGCATACCTGGCAAAACACCTGAGGCCGTTGCCACACGCCTCGGCCTCGGAGCCATCAGGGTTGAACATCCTCATACGCAGGTCCGCCACTTCAGATGGCAGCATGAGGATCAACCCATCCGAGCCGACTCCGAATCGCCGATCACACATGGCCCCGGCCAAAGACGACCAGTCGCGCTCGAACCCCCGGGCATCGATCAGAATGAAGTCGTTCCCGGTTGCCTGCAGCTTCGTGAATTCCATGCGCCCGCGCCTGTCCTAGATGCCCTCTTGAGCCTCGTCCACCCTGATCTTGACCACGTGGTTCACCTTCATTCCCTTGCCTGCGAACTCCTCGCTCAACTCATTGAAAAGATCGCCTGAGTCCAGTATCTCTCCCCGACCCCAAATCCTGCAGCCGCGCATGGTCCTGGGATGCAGCACGATCGCAGAGAGCTGCGGGTTCTCCCGCAGGTTAGCCATCGTACGCGGTGAGCTGATGTCGGCGAACAGCACGTGATCGTCATCCAGTACCCTGAAAGACCCCTTGGCAGACACATTAGGCTTGCCGTTCTTGTCGGCCGTAGCGATCAGCCCCGGGCGTATTTCCGCTATCATTTCCTTCATCTGATCGGTGAGCTTGCCCACGGTTCACCTCCAAGGTTGCTATTCGGCGGTCTACGGCCACTCGCTATCGTCAATCGTGATGCGCTCGCTTCGGCGTTTCCAGAGGACCCGAGCCAGGTATATCAGGGGCACCAGCAAAGCACCCGCGAGCATACCCCACCCGAAATGTCTCAAGGGCTCTCTCCATGAGTTCATCGCTCCATCCTCCTCAAGCAGCGCTCGTCGATGATTCCACAAGCAGACTCGATACCCGGTTGTGAACTCCAGGCTCCTCCTCGAACCAGTGGATGCGCGTGTCCTTCATTGAGAACCAACTGTACTGTTGCCGGACGTATCGATGAGTCTCGGTCTTGATCCGCCTGACGGCATCCTCGATCCCCAGCTCTCCCTTCAGATACATCCCGATCTGCCTGTATCCCAGACCCGACATCGACGGAAGGTCCAGCACATACCCTCGGGCGATAAGCCACTCGACCTCGCTCACCAGCCCGCGGGCCATCATCGCATCAACGCGCTCATCGACTCGCCCGTGAAGCTCGGACCTACTTGTAGTCAGTCCGACTACCCGGTAATCCAGGAATGGCCGCTTGCGCCGGAGGCGCGAGCGGCAGCCATCCTGCCGGTACACCTCCAGAGCCCTTATGACGCGGCGAGTGTTCCTCTGGTCAATCCGCTCTGCCGCCGCAGGGTCCAGGGCCATCAGCTCGGCATAGAGGGTATCGCCGCCCTCTACCCTCGCCCTGCTCTCCAACTCACGCCGGTAGGCCGGGTCCGGAGGCACCTCCGGCACCTGCCATCCCTCCAGCAGAGCCCAGACATAGAGACCGCTGCCCCCAACGAGCAGGGCTGTCCTGCCCCTGCTACCGATTGTCTCGATCGCTTTCCTGGCAGCCCTCAAGTAGAGCGCCAGACTGAACTCCTCGTCCGGGTCAACGACATCTATCAGATGGTGCGGAACAAGCGATCTGTCCTCGCGAGATGGCTTCGCCGTGCCGATATCCATGTAGCGATAGACCTGCCGACTATCGGCACCTATGATCTCTGCATCGAATCTCTCAGCGAGGTCGAGAGCCAGCCTGCTCTTGCCGACCGCCGTCGGCCCTACGATCGCAACAAGCGATGTCATGCCTGCGTCTTGATCTCGGCCGTCTTCTCCACAATGGCTAAGAACTCATCAGCCTTGAGACTAGCGCCACCGACGAGGGCCCCATCTATGTCCGGCTGGCTGATGAACTCGGCGACATTATTGCTGGCCACACTGCCACCATACTGAATGCGTATTTCGTCAGCCACGTGATCGCCGTACAGCTTGCCAACGGTGCTTCGTATGACCTTCATCACGGCGTTGGCCTGGTCTCCCTTCGCAGCCTTGCCTGTCCCTATCGCCCACACCGGCTCATAGGCAACGACCGTCCCCTCAATGGAATCTATTCCATCGAAGGCAGCCTTGACCTGGCGCGTTATCACTTCGATGGTCTCCCCGGCCTCATTCTGCTCCAGACTCTCACCCACACAGAGGATCGGAGTCAGCTTGTTGGCCAATGCAGCCTTGACCTTCTTGTTCACCAGCTCGTCGGTGTCTCCGAAGAGAGCGCGTCTCTCGGAATGGCCGAGTATTACGTAGTCACAGAGCCCGCTCAGCATGACAGGAGAGACCTCCCCCGTATAAGCGCCGGTTCTCTCGAAATACATGTTCTGCGCGCCGAGCTTGATCGGAGTACCCTTTATCAAATCTCTCACACCAGTCAGCCAGGGGAAGGGCGGACAGAGCACTCTCTCCACTCCTGACATTCGCCCCAGACGCTTCTTCATCGTGGACACGAGTTCAGTAGCCTCCGCCAGGCTCGTGTTCATCTTCCAGTTTCCGGCTATTATGGGCGTCCGCATCAGGGCTCCTCCTAAGCACCGTATTTGGCCAGCTTCTGAGCGTGGGCCATGGCCAGAGGCATGATCTCGGCAGCCGGGAACCTCCCCAGTCCACCACCCACGCACGACCCCTCCGAGAAGTCAGCAACACTGTCGCACCGACAAGTCCCGGAATGCAGCAGGATAGGCACCGGATGCCAGCTGTGGCCCTTGAGCAGGGCCGGGGTGGAATGGTCACCCGTAACGACGATGACATCCGGGCTGAGACCGGTTATCATGGGTAGAAGCCCATCGACCTCCTCCAGCACGGCAACCTTGCCATCGAAGTTCCCGTCCTCCCCGAAGGAATCCGTCTTCTTCACGTGGAGGAAGAAGAAATCGTGTTCTCCGTAGCGCTGCTCCAGCGTCTCGATTTCATCTGCGACGCTGGCCCCCGTTTCGAGCACCTTCATACCGGCGAGCTTGGCCAGTCCTCTATACATCGGGTACGAGGCGATGGCGGCAGGCGTCAGCTTGTAGATCTCCTGCATGGTGGGCAGGTCGGGATGCTGTGAGAAGCCCCTGAGCAACACCATGTTCGCCGGATGCGAATCGGCCAGCACCGACCTGGCCTTGGAGATGAAGTCGTTGGCCAGGTCAGCAGTCCTCCGCGCATTGGGCGAGTGCGCAACAGCAGCCAGAGGAGGTTTCCCAACCAGCTGGGGGTCGGTATCGGCCACATCAGCTTCGAGACCGTCACCACGAAAGACGACGACCAGACGGTGCTCCTTGACCGGGACCACGTGAAGCTCGATGCCGTCGAGGGCTATGCCGCTTAGCTTGTCGCAGAGCTCGCGGTTCGTCTCGGTTGTGATACGGCCCGCCCTCCGGTCCACAACCAGGCCATGGGCGTCGACCGTACAGAAGTTACCGCGCACGGCCACATCGCCCTTCTGAAGGTCGAAGTCAATGCCCAATGCTTCCAGGACCCCCCGGCCCACCGTGAACTGCAGCGGATCGTACCCAAACAGACCGAGGTGTCCGGGCCCGCTGCCGGGTGTGATCCCTCGTGCAACCGGGTCAACGACACCACACACGCCCTCGGCTGCCAGCCGGTCCAGATTCGGCGTACGTGCCGTCTCAAGCTCGGTCTTGCCGGTATCAGGCCTCGGCAGCCCGCCTAGACCATCCAGCACCAAGAGCACGATCTTGGTCGAAGTCTGCTGCGCCAGCTCCCCCAGAAACTCCAGACTCAACATAGCTGCACCCCGGACAGACTACGCATCCTGCAAGGCTTCCACCCCAGGCAATGCCTTCCCCTCCAGGAACTCGAGGGCCGCACCACCCCCGGTAGATACGTGGCTCATCTTGTCCACCAGGCCCAACTCGTCAGCCGCCTCGGCGGTCGAACCCCCGCCTAGAATCGTCGTGCCATCCAGCTCGGCGAGCCGTCTCGCTATCGCCTCGGTGCCCTTGCGGAACTCTGGGAACTCGAAGACCCCCATAGAGCCATTCCACACCACGGTCTTGCATCCCCTGAGTTCCTCCGTGTATCTCTCGATCGTCCGCGGCCCTATGTCCATGACGATGGCGTTATCGGGTATCTCCAGAGCGGACACCACCTGACTAGGCACGCCCGTCGCGAACTCCTCGGCTACGACTACGTCCGTGGGCACCATCAGCTTGACCTTCGCCTCGGCTGCGCTCACCAGCAGCTCCTTCACCATGTCAAGCTTGTCGTCCTCCACCATCGACTTGCCGACGCCACGGCCCTCAGCCTTGAAGAACGTACAGCACATGCCACCGCCGATCAAGAGGGAGTCCACCTTCCTCAGAATGTTGGTCAGCATGTCCAGCTTGTCGCTCACCTTTGCGCCGCCGACAACGGCAGCGAAGGGCGCTTCCGGCGACGACAGCACCCTGCCCAGGTAGTCGATCTCCTTCTCCATCAGGAAGCCCGCAACCGCGGGCAGGTAATGGGCCACGCCAACGGTCGACGCATGCGCGCGGTGGGCTGAGCCAAAGGCATCGTTCACGTAGATATCCGCCAGCCGCGCCAGCTCGCCGGCGAAGTCCGGGTCGTTCCTCTCTTCCTCGGCATGGAAGCGCACGTTCTCCAGCAGGAGCACGTCGCCGTCCTTGAGCTTCCATACCTCTTCCTCCACCTCAGGACCGATACAGTCATCAGTGAAGACCACCGGCTTCCCCAGCAGCTGTGAGAGGCGGTTCGCCACCGGCTGCAGACTCATCTCCTCCACCGGCTTCCCCTTCGGGCGCCCGAAATGGGAGCAGAGCACGATTCTTGCCCCCTGCTCGCTGAGATACTGTATAGTCGGGAGAGCAGCCCTGATCCGGCTGTCATCGCTGATCTCGTGTGTCTTGACATCCAAAGGTACGTTGAAGTCCACCCTCACCAGCACCTTCTTCCCCCCCACCTGGATGTCACGGACCGTCCTCTTCTTCATGGCCCCCTCACTTCGAGAGGCTTTCCAGTCTCTCCCTGATCTCCTTGACCTCCGAGACCACCTGGCTATCGATATCAAAGGGACTCACGCCCCTGCGATCGGCCTCGGCTATCTTCGGGTTCTGGCTCATGAATCCCAGCACATCGAAATCGGTGAGCCTGTCAGAGATGAACTGCCTGTCGGCATCGTTGTTGATCTTGTTCCCGACAACATAGCATTTCTTGATGCCCAGGTCCGCCGCCAGCTTCCTGACTGCCCGTGCCGTATCGAGGCTCCTCATCCCCGGCTCAACCACGGTGATAAATGCATCAACACCCTCTGCGGTCGCCCTTCCCAGGTGCTCGATACCCGCCTCCATGTCGAGAACCACGATGTCATCCACCCTCAGAAAAAGGTGGTTGAGCAGGCTCTTGAGCAAAGCGCTCTCAGGGCATATGCAGCCGCTCCCTCCCTTCTTGACGGTCCCGAGAACGAGCAGCTTGACACCATCCTTGTTCACGGAAAACCGTTCCGGGATGTCGGCGACTTCGGGATTCAGCTTGAAGAAGCCGCCAATCGTGCCGGGTTGTCCACCCGTGCGCTCGTGTATCAACTCCTTCATCTGCGCGATCGGTGTCACGCGGCTCAACTCATCGGACGACACGCCAAGGGCAGCGCCGAGATTGGCGTCGGGGTCGGCGTCAATGGCCAGCACCGTCTGCCCCTCGGACGCGTAGAGACGGGCCAGCACACTAGCCAGGGTCGTCTTGCCTACGCCACCCTTGCCCGTTATCGCCAGTTTCACGGCCTCATCCCTCCGTACACACTCCTCTCAGCTCAGTGTTTCCTGCTCAGGAGGAACTCGGCTATGGTCTTGAGTTCATCCTGGGCAGCAACAGAGATACCGGTGGCATCAAGCTCCAACAGCGCCGCATTAAGGTACCTGTTGGTCACGTCCTGAGCGTAGCCGCGAGCACCCAGTCTGGCCAATATCGCCATTACCTCGTCCACGTCCTGGGCAGTAAGCTTGTCCTTGCTATATATTGACATCAACGCTTCCCGGTCCTCGCCCTGGGAGTTCTCCAAAGCGAAGACTATGGGCAGTGTCTTCTTCTTCATCTCGATGTCAGACGTCGTGGACTTCCCGGTGTCCTCGCATTCACCCCAAATGCTGAGAACGTCGTCGTGCACCTGGAACATCATCCCGAGGGAATGGCCGAAACTCCGGAACCGTGCCAGCAGCTGCGAATCATCGGTGCCGATCAGTGCCCCCACTTCGAGTGCGCAGCGGAAGAGCGCAGCCGTCTTCCCGCTGATCATCTCCAGATAGTCGCCTACCCCAACGTAGAGTCGGCCCTCATAGCTGATGTCCAGATACTGTCCCTCGCAGAGCTTCAGGCTGGCCTCGCCGAGAAGCCGTGAGGCCCGCACCACCTTCTCGTGAGAGACCCCGGACTCCTCCAGTCGAAGAAGAGACGACAGAGCCAGGGCATGCATGCCATCACCCACGTTGATCGCTTGGGGCATGCCCCAGAGGCTCCAGACGGTGGGCCTGCCACGCCGCTCATAACTCTCGTCCTGAATGTCGTCATGGACCAAGGAGAAATTGTGCACCAATTCCAGGGCCGCCGCCACCGGCAGTGCCTGCTGCCACTGCCCGCCAACTGACTCACAGGCGTGCAGACAGAGGAACGGGCGAAGCCTTTTGCCAGCCGCCCCCGAACGTGATTGCCCCGAGTCGGAAACCCAGCCCAAGTGGTAGCGCATCATGTTGTACATAGGCAGGGACGCCTTGCCTATGGCGAACTTCAATTCCTCTTCCAGATCTGCCCGAAACCTCTGCCAAATGCTGTCGAAATCCATAATCCGTCCCCCATAATAGCAAAAACCAGGTGCAAAGAACACCTGATTTCATATCCATCACAGCAGAAAGTTGACTCGCCTAGCCCTTCAGACCCGCCGCGGGCGGAGTAGCGCTGAACTCAGCGAGCAATGACTCCACCCTGGCTGCTATGCCTTTCGCGTCAAGACCGAATCCAGCACGCAACACGGACTGCGTGCCGTGCTCCACGAACTGGTCCGGGACCCCTATTCGAGCGAAACTGATGCCCGGGAGCCCGTCTAGAAGCCCGATCACCTCCGCGCCGAAGCCGCCGGTCAGGGCGTTCTCCTCCACGGTTATCACCCTCCTCGTCCGGCGCGCCACGTCGAGGATAAGCTCCGAATCCAGAGGCTTCGAGTACCGCGCGTCCATCACGGCACACGAGATACCTCTCTCCGCCAGGGCCCCCGATGCCTCCAGCGCCGCGCCAACCGCCGACCCGATCGCGACGATAGCCACGTCAGTCCCATCCCTGAGGAACTCCCCCTTTCCTATGGGCAACTCACGAAACTCGCTGCTCACGACTGCTCCGGGCCCGGTGCCTCTGGGATAGCGGACAGCCATGGGCCTGCCCGCCCTCGTCGCCGTGTACAGTAACTGCCTGAGTTCGTTTTCATCGCGCGGTGCTGCAACGATCAGGTTGGGAATGCAGCTCAAATACGAGAGATCGAAAGTCCCCTGGTGGGTCTTGCCGTCGTCACCAACGATGCCCGCGCGGTCGATTGCGAACACGACCGGCAGGTTCTGGATACACACATCATGGATCACCTGATCATATGCCCTCTGCAGGAAGGTCGAGTATATGGCAACGATGGGTACGAACCCCCTTGTCGCCAGGCCGGCGGCGAAGGTGACTGCGTGTTGCTCGCAGATACCTACATCGAAGACCCGCCCCGGGAACTCGCTGGCAACCGGCGCTAGCCCCGTGCCATCCATCATCGCCGCGCTTATGGCCACAAGCCTCTTGTCACTCTGGAAGAGGTCACGGACGGTCTCGCCGAAGACCTCACTATAGGACGGCTTCTTAGCGCCCGTTGATACCTTGCCCGACACCCCGTGGAACTTCACGCTGTCGCCTTCCGCAGGCTGGTATCCCTTGCCCTTCATGGTTATCACGTGAACGAGAACCGGGGCCCGTGAGTAGTCGCGTGCCTTTATCAGAGCCTTCTCGACCTGAGGGATGTTGTGCCCGTCGACCGGCCCTATGTACTTGAAGCCGAGTATCTCCCATATCTGCGTCGGCAGCACGACGTCCTTGAACCCGCTCTTCAGTTTGTGTATCAGCCACCAGATCTTATCGCCCTTGGGCATCCTTCGCACCCTGCGGATCGTCTCTTCCTTGGTCCGGATATACCGGGGATCGAGCCTCATCTCGCTAAGGGCCCTGGATACAGCGCCAACGCTGGGTGATATCGCCATGGCGTTATCGTTAAGAACGACCGTCATTCTCGTGCCGAGGTGTCCCCCTTGATTCAGACCCTCGAAGGCCATACCGCCGGTGAGCGAGCCGTCACCGATCACGGCCACAACATGGTAGTCCTCTTCGGCAAGGTCTCTGGCCACAGCCATGCCCAGGGCCGCAGATATGGAAGTGGACGCATGCCCGGCGCCAAAGGCATCGTGGGGGCTCTCGGAGGGATCAGGGAACCCGGATAGACCGCCCTGCTGGCGCAGACTGCCGAACTTGTCTCTCCTGCCAGTGAGCAGCTTGTGAGCATAGCATTGGTGGCCCACATCCCATACGATCTTGTCTCGCGGGCTGTCGAAGACCCTGTGCAGGGCTATGGTGAGCTCCGCCGCGCCCAGGCTCGACGCCAGATGGCCACCGGTCTTCGTCGTGGTGTCAATCATCTCGCTCCGCAGCTCCGCCGCGAGCTGCGCCAGCTCCGCGTAGCTCAATCCGCGCAGGTCCTCGGGACCCCCTATATTGTCCAGCAACCTGCCCAATTCCCCTCCTCGCTCCTGGTTGCGAGCCGGCACTCGACTGGTAGCCTATTCCTCAATGGCAAGAATCTTCTCTATACGTCGCGCGTGCCTGCCGCCAACGAACTCCGAGGCCAGGTAAGTCATGACGATCTCACGGGCCGAACCCTTCCCAACAACCCACGCCCCCAGGCACAGCACGTTTGCATCATTGTGCTCACCGGCACGCCGGGCACTGAACGTATCATGGCAGAGGGCAGCCCTTATGCCCTTCACTTTGTTCGCGACAATGCTCATCCCCGTACCCGTGCTGCAGATCAGTATCCCGTGGTTGAATCTGCCCTGCGACACGGCCTCGGCCACGGCAAGCCCGATATCGGGGTAGTCAACCGAGCTGGCATCGTAGCAACCGAAATCCTCGTACGCATGGCCCAGCTCGGCGAGCAACTCCATTATACTCTGCTTCAGCTCGAATCCCGCGTGGTCACAGCCAACGGCAACTTGCATCGCTTTCCCTTCGACGGATATGACCTAATACGAATACTAATGCTTGTGCTCACACTGGCAGGGGGAACGCGCATCCGGCGGGCAGGCCTTCGTCTGGTAGCTCAGCGGGACACCACACCAATGGCTTGAAGCGCCGGGCGCAACACAATCTCTGCGCTCAATCGCACTTTCGAGACTGTGAGTGTTACTCATTATAGCACAAACCTTCAAACGAAGGCCGTTCCAACGGCTTGTATCGCCCAAGCGGGTCGCATTGGCTTACAGACGCCTGAGCGCCGGCCGCCAAATCGCCATCGTGACGGTGAATACAAGGATGATCGCCCCACCCACCAACACCGGCAGGGCCACGCCGGTGATCTCGGCAATCGCACCGGCCGGGAGGACGCCGAGCGGGAACAGCCCGATCGTCATCATATACATGCTCATGACCCGGCCCCTCATCCCATCCTCCACATTGACCTGCAGAAGCGTGTTGTTGACCGCCATGTAGCCCGCGTTTGCCACACCCACCCCCAACAGGAATGCTATCGACAGCCAGAAGTAATGCGAGTTGGCGAAGGCAGCCAGGAAGGCCCCGAAAAGCCCACAGGTCGCCAGCAGCAGCACGCCTTTCCGTCGGAAATCGCCCAGCGACGCCACAAAGAGAGATCCCACGAGTGCACCGACACCTACCGCAGCCATCAGATAGCCGAGTCCGGAAACACCAACGTCCAGCACGTCCACCGCGAATATCGGCATCAGCATCTGGTAGGGCATGCCGAACAGTATCGGGACTACGGCGATGACTAGCAACGCGATGAGAACCGGCCTGGTGCGAACGTAACGAACGCCTTCGACTATGTCGCTGTGCACGCTCGCTTTGGGTCGCGGGACCTCTCCCGTCCTGTCCCGAGGCATCACGCCCAGCATCAACAGCGCAGAGATCATGAAGAAGGCAACCATGAGATAGTAGACGCCATCGATGCCGATCACCCCCACCAGCACGCCACCCAGCGCAGGCGCTACAACTCGGTTCAGGTTCAACGCGCCCGAGCTGAGCGCAACCGCATTCATCACCTGATGCTGCTCGACCAGCTCGGGGATGATCGCCTGACGCACCGGCAGCCGGAACGCCAAAATCAGGCCGTTGACAATAGACGCGATGATCAGGTGCCAGAACTCGATGGCACCCATCGTTATGAGGATCGCGACGATGAGCGTCGCTACCCCTGCAGCCGCCTGAGAAACGATGAGCAGGTTGCGCTTATCGACGCGGTCCGCGATCGCGCCGCCGTACAGAGAGAAGAGGATGATGAAGGCACCAGCTGCCGCGCTCACCACGCCGAGCGCCAGTGCCGACTCCGTCAACTCATAGACCAGCCAGCCACGCACCACCATCTGCATCTGCATGGCGGCAAATGAGGCAGTGCTGCTGAGCCAGAACCAGCGGTAGTTGGGGTTCTCCAGTGAACTGAAGGTCGCTCCCCAGCCCCTGACCCGCGCCACCAGGTTGTCTCTGTAGGACCGACCTTCGTTCAATGTTCGCCATTCTTCGCCAGGGACATGCCGCAGACCTTTTCGATTGCCTCCAGAGGAACGGCACCTTCCCTGACGACAACCGGTACATCGCGGGTGCAGTCGATGACCGTTGACTCCACCCCACCGGTGCACGGCCCCCCGTCTATGATCAGGTCCACGCCTGCACCAAGCTGCCTGCGCACTTCCCCGGCCGTGAGCGGACTCGGCTGGCCCGACATGTTGGCGCTCGTCCCGACTATTGGGCTGCCAAGCTCCCGCGCCAGCGCGACGGGTACCGGATGGTCGGGGACCCTCACCGCGACCGTGCCGCTGTCGGCGCTGACCACCCCGGGCACCCTTGGCCCGCTCGCGACAACGAGCGTCAGCGCGCCTGGGAGGAACGCTTCGGCGAGCCTTCGGGCGACGTCAGGCAGAGCGGTCGTGACCCAGGCCAGGGCAGCCGTATCGGGGAGCAGCAGCGGGACAGGGAGACTGCTCGGGCGGTTCTTCGCCCGAAACACGGCCTCAACGGCCTTCGAGTTGAAGCCGTCCGCACCAAGCCCATAGACCGTGTCCGTCGGATAGGCAACAGTGCCGCCTTTCCTGAGAACATCGACCGCGAGTGTGATCTGGGTCTGGATATGGGAACGCTGAGGCACTTGACGCTGTCCGTTGCGAAGCTGCAGCAAGATCAATCGCGCTTGACTTGAGTATAGCACAGTGGTAATCTCTGGTCGAGTTCAGGAGTCCTTCGTTGGCGCCCGACACCAGCAAGCACGAAAGCCACCGAATCCCGGTCAGCGGCGATGTTGAGGTCTCCACATACCTGGAGATCGCCGAGCAGCGCAGGGGCGAGGAGCCGCAAGCCGAACGCGCACAACCCGAGCCCGGCCAGCGTGAGGCGGTCGTCATATTCGATTTCGGCTCCCAGTACAGCTGGCTGATCGCTCGCCGCGTCAGGGAGTGCCAGGTATACTGCGAGGTTGTCCCCCACGATGCGCCCTGGGAAACGATCGCCGGACTGAAGCCCAGAGGTTTCATCCTGTCAGGAGGCCCGGGAAGCGTATACGAGCCCGACGCTCCTCATGCACCCGCCTATGTATACGAGAGCCACCTGCCCGTACTCGGTATATGCTATGGCATGCAGCTGCTCTCCCACCAGCTCGGTGGCAAGGTAGCGCTCGGAACGAAGCGCGAATACGGGCTCGCCATACTCCACCAGAGCGCGTCCGACTCGCCGCTCTTCCACGCCCTGCCATCAGAGATGCCGGTCTGGATGAGCCATGGTGACAGGATCGAGGAAATGCCCCCCGGGTTCATGTCGCTCGCCTATACGGAGAACTCGCCAGTTGCGGCCATGGGCAACGGCCATGGCATGATCGGCCTCCAGTTCCATCCCGAGGTCTCCCACACACCTCAGGGCAAGGAGATACTGAGGAACTTCCTCTACAACGTGTGCGGGTGCAGTGGCACATGGACGCCGGGCAGCTTCGTTGTCGAGAGCATCGAACGTGTGCGGGAGCAAGTGGGCTCCGGAAGGGTCATCTGCGCCCTGTCGGGCGGGGTGGACTCCTCCGTCGTGGCCACACTGATACATCGGGCCGTCGGTGACCAGCTGACGTGTATATTCGTAAACACCGGTATGCTGCGGAGGGAGGAGGTCGAGCGCACGATCGACACCTTCCAGAGGAACCTGAAGATGAACCTGGTCTATGTCGATGCCAGCAGCAGGTTCCTGGACCGGCTCAAGGATGTGATAGACCCCGAGCAGAAGCGCCACATAATCGGGGAGGAATTCGTCAAGGTCTTCGAGGAAGAGGCGGCCAAGATCGGCCAAGTGGACTTCCTAGCTCAGGGGACTCTATACCCCGACGTCATCGAGAGTGCCCGCTCGGGAAGCAAAGCGGCTGCGGTCATCAAAACGCATCACAATGTAGGCGGCCTGCCTGCCAAGATGAAGCTCGCACTGGTAGAGCCACTGCGCTACCTGTTCAAGGACGAGGTGCGGCGTGTAGGACTGGCCCTGGGGTTGCCGGAGGACATGGTCTGGAGACAGCCATTCCCGGGTCCGGGCCTGGGAATAAGAATCATCGGCGAGGTGACGAGAGAGGGGCTGGAGGTTCTGCGCGCTGCCGATTGGATAGTAATGAGCGAGATCAAGAAGGCGAATCTGTACCGCCAGCTCTGGCAGAGCTTCGCCGTACTCACGCCCGTGCGCAGCGTGGGGGTCATGGGCGACAACCGCACGTACGGGTACATGGTAGCCATACGGGCTGTCACCTCGGAGGACGCCATGACCGCAGACTGGGCCCGGCTGCCCTATGACGTGCTGGCCCGCATATCGAACCGAATCGTGAACGAAGTCCCCGAGGTCAATCGCGTAGTATATGACATCTCATCCAAGCCCCCTTCCACGATCGAATGGGAGTAACACACGACCGCTTGCGCGATCTCAACAAGGGTTCTGCCAAACATCGCTCGTGACCGGCTCTGAAGCCCCCAAATCAGGAAAGGAGCACTCCCGGTGAGAGTCCTTGTCATCGGCAGCGGGGCCAGGGAGCACACGCTCGCGTGGAAGCTCGCTCAGAGCAGCAGGGTTAGCGAGCTCCTCGTTGCGCCCGGCAACGCTGGCACGGCGCAGATCTCCACCAACCTCAACATATCCGCGACGAATGTCAACGCCCTCTGTGACGCCGCAAGAGACAGGAGGATCGACCTGGTGGTAGTCGGCCCCGAGGCACCGCTCGCCGCCGGCATAGTGGACAGGCTCGACAGCCTCGGCATACCGGCCTTCGGCCCGAGGCAGAGCGCAGCATTGATCGAGTCGAGCAAGGTCTTCGCCAAGGAGATCATGCACAAGTACGGTATCCCCTGTGCCAGGGACACCGTGTTCACCTCCTTTCAAGAGGCGAAGGAGTACGTGCAGGCCCAGCAGCCCCCTGTGGTTGTGAAGGCTGACGGCCTGGCTGCCGGCAAGGGCGCAATAGTGGCGAACACGGTCGACGAAGCCCTCAAGGCTCTGTCCGACATCATGGAGGCTCGTGTCTTCGGTGACGCCGGCGATCGGGTACTGGTAGAGGAATGCCTGGTGGGACGGGAGACCAGCCTGCTCGCCTTCACTGACGGCAAGACCGTGGTGCCGCTGATACCAGCCCGCGACTACAAACGGGCCTATGACGGGGACGGCGGCCTGAACACCGGAGGCATGGGCGTGTACGCCCCGCCCGCTTTCCTGACGCCCGAGTTGCGAGACCGAGTTGTAGACACCATCCTGAAGCCGACTGTGAAGGCGATGGAGCAGGAGGGCAGGCCCTACCGCGGCGTTCTCTACGCGGGCCTCATGCTCACCTCAGAGGGGCCGAAGGTGATGGAGTACAACGCCCGATTCGGCGATCCGGAGACACAGGTGCAGCTGCCGCTGCTGAAGACCGACCTGGTCGATATCATGCTGGCTACGCTCGATGGCACACTGGACCGGGTGAACGTCGAGTGGGACGGTGGCGGGTGCGTTGGCGTAGTAATGGCGTCCGGCGGATATCCGGGCAGCTACAAAAATGGCTTCACCATTCACGGCCTGGACAGCGTCGACAAGGGTATAATGGTGTTCCATGCGGGAACAAGACAGCAGGACGGCAGGATAACGACGGCAGGAGGCAGGGTCATCACCGTTGTGGCCCGTGGCGCGGCTGTGAAGAATGCACGCGAAACAGTATACTCCAATGTGTCGCGCATTCAGTTCGATGGGTGTCACTACAGGAAAGACATAGCTGCTGAGGAGGCATAATCATGCCGTTGGTTGGCGTAGTCATGGGGAGCAAGTCGGACGCTGGCACGATGCAGGCGGCGCAGGACGCGCTGGATCAGCTGGGCATCGAATACGAGGTCTCGGTGATCTCGGCTCACCGTACGCCTGAGAAAGCCCGCCAGTACGGGCTCTCCGCCCGCGAGCGGGGCATAGAGGTCATAATCGCCGGTGCCGGGGCGGCTGCACACCTTCCGGGCGTCCTCGCGGGCTGGACGACGATCCCCGTCATAGGTGTTCCCATGGCGGGCAGCGAGCTTCAGGGAGTCGACGCCCTGCTGTCGATCGCCCAGATGCCGCCGGGCATTCCAGTAGCCTGCGTCGCGGTGGGCTCCGCCGGAGCCAGGAACGCAGCCTACCTGGCCGCCCAAATACTCGGGCTGAAGCATGACAGAATACGCGAAGCGTACGACAGGTACCGGCAGGAGCTGAACCAGGGGTAGGGATGGGACACGACGGGGAATCCGGCTGAGGGAAACGAGATGATAGAGCGCTACTCCAGGCCCGAGATGAAGAAGGTCTGGTCCGACGAGAACAAGTTCGACAAGTGGCTGCAGGTGGAGGTAGCCGTCTGCGAGGCGTGGTCCGAGCACGGCACCATCCCTGAGGAGGCCCTGCCCGAGATCAGGAAGGCCCGCTGCGACCTCAAGCGCATGAACGATATCCTGAAGGAGACCCACCACGACGTCACGGCCTTCCTGGGGGCGGTCTCGGAGAGCATCGGCGAGGAGAGCCGGTTCATACATCTGGGGCTGACCTCTTCCGACGTCATGGACACGGCGCTGGCCCTGCAGCTCGTGGAGGCTTCCGGGATACTGGCCAAGGACATCGCCGAGCTGACCGAGGTGATCAAGCAGAAGGCGATCGAGCACAAGCACACGATACAGATGGGCAGGACCCATGGTGTCCACGCCGAGCCGATTACCTTCGGCCTGAAAATGGCCCTCTGGGTCGAGGAGATGAAGCGCAACGCCGCGCGGTTCGAGGAGGCGAGGAAGGCGGTCGCGGTGGGCAAGATATCCGGGGCCGTCGGTACGCACGCCACAGTACCGCTCGAAGTGGAGGAGACAGCGTGCGCCAGGCTGGGCCTCGGGGTCGAGCCGGTCTCCAACCAGGTCGTGCAGCGCGACCGGCATGCCCAGTACGTGACGACGCTCGCAATACTCGGCGGATCACTGGAGAAGTTCGCCACTGAGATCAGGGGACTGCAGCGAACGGAGGTGCTCGAAGCGGAGGAGCCGTTCGAGAAGGGCCAGACGGGATCGTCCGCCATGCCGCACAAGAGGAACCCCGAGCTGTGCGAGCGCGTCTGCGGCATAGCCCGTATCGTGCGCGGCTATGCTATAACGGCACTGGAGAACATCGCCCTGTGGCACGAGAGAGACATCTCTCACTCGTCCACCGAGCGAATCACCTTCCCCGACGCCTGTCTCATCCTGGACTACGGGATGAGCATCTTCACATACGTGATGAAGGGCCTGCAGGTCTATCCGGAGCGCATGAAGGAGAATATAGACAGGAGCCATGGCCTCATCTTCTCCCAGCGCGCGATGCTGGCCCTGATCGAGAAGGGCCAGTCCAGGGAGGACGCCTACAAGATGATACAGCGCAATGCTATGAGGGCGTGGAAGGAGAGGACGGGCTTCCGGAGGTTGCTCGAGGAGGACGCCGAGGTGGGCCAACTCCTGTCCAAAGCGGAGCTCGATGGCATCTTCGATCACGGTTACTTCCTTGGCCATGTGGATGAGATATTCCGGCGCGTGGGATTGGGCTAGTGCTGCAGCACGCCGCCTTGGAGGGCATACGAAGTGACAGTTCTGCTTGAAACCGACCTGCCAAACGTCTTCTACAAGGGCAAAGTTCGTGACACATACGACCTGGGCGACGACCAGTTGCTGCTCATTGCCACCGACCGCGTGTCCGCATTCGACGTCGTCCTGCCCAACGGGATTCCGGACAAGGGCATCGTGCTGAGCCAGATCTCGGCGTTCTGGTTCGACAAGACGTCCCACATCATTCCCAACCACGTTATCAAGGTCGTGGACGACGTGAACTGGCTCAACGCCACATACGGCGAGCGCGTCTGCACTACCTACTACTCCTTCCCGGCGTACGTGGAACGCAGGTCGATGATAGTGAAGAAGGCGAAACGTGTTGATGTCGAGTGTATCGTCCGAGGCTACATATCAGGGTCGGGGTGGACCGACTATCAGAAGAGCGGCTCCGTGTGCGGAATCAAGCTCCCGGAGGGCCTGTCCGAGTCCGACAAGCTGCCCGAGCCCATCTTCACCCCCACTACAAAGGCCGACGCGGGGCACGACGAGCCTATGACTGTCGACGAGATGAAGGACCTGGTCGGGAAGTCCCTGACCAGGCAGATCATCGAGAAGAGCCTGGCTGTCTACAACAGCGCCGCCGAATACGCCCTCACTCGCGGCTTTATAATCGCCGACACCAAGTTCGAGTTTGGTACCGTCGACGGAGAACTCATCCTGATCGACGAAATCCTGACGCCGGACTCCAGCCGCTTCTGGGATATCCAGGCATATGTGCCGGGGCAATCACAGCCCAGCTTCGACAAGCAGCCTATTCGCGACTGGCTGTCCGGCACCGGATGGGACAAGACCCCACCAGCCCCACCGCTACCCCCTGAGATAGTCGCCAGCACCGCCAGCAGATACCAGCAGGTCTACACGAGGCTCACCGGAAAGGAACTCTGAATGTATCTGGCAAAGATATACGTTACGCTGAAGCCGACCGTCAACGACCCGCAGGGTCTAACCGTCAAGGGTGGGCTCCACACACTCGGCTTTGAGAACGTGCAGAGCGTCAGGGTCGGCAAGTTCATCGAGATCCGTGTCGACGAGGACGACCGCTCCAGGGCCGAAGAGCAAGTCCGTGCGATGTGCGACAAGCTGCTTGCCAACACAGTGATAGAGAACTTCAGGTTCGAGATCGAGTCGGCCTAGGCGAGGCGCGATCGGGGCGACATTGGCACAGGTAAGCGGGTGAAGCGCCACGCTGTTGACAACGCTCTTGACGCATGGTATACATTCACGTTGCGCCACGTATTCCCACGCTGATTTGCAGTCTGGCGCGGGCAAGAAACCCGAAGAAAGGAATCAGGGCATGAGTGACTCCGCCAAGGCCAATGTGAACATCCGTCCGATGTCGGGGGAGGATGTCGAGGGGGTGCTTGCCATCGAGCGCAGGGTCACGGGTCCGAACCGGGCTCCCACCTACGCTCCTGTGCCGGACAGCTGCATCGGCGGCGAGGTCGACAACAGTGTGGTAGCCGAGATCGACGGAGAGATAGTCGGATTCGTGCTCGGACGCGTCGCCCGCTCCCCCATACAGCTGTTGGACGTTGCCTGGATAGAGCTGATCGGCGTGCTCCCCGAGTATAATCGTCAAGGCATCGGCAGGAAGCTGGTCGATGCATGGAAGGAGCATTGTCGTCAGAAGGGGATCAAGAAGGTACACGTCATGATCAGCTGGCGTGACTGGCTGATGCTCTCATTCTTCGAGTCGCTGGGCTTCACACGGGGCGAGCTGACGGACTTCGAAGCCGAACTGTAGACCTCGCTGGCACACCCGGGGGACAGGAAACGGGCCTGATGGGTATCATCAGGCCCGTCTTATCACGCTGAATCGTCCGCTAGCCTTCAACCCGTTCGATGCGATATCGCAGCTTGCCGACCGGGGCCTCCACCTCCACGATCGCACCAACCTCTTGATCGAGCAGCGCCCTGCCGATCGGCGACGCGATGGAGAGCTTGCCCTTCATCGGATTGGCCTCGCTCGGGCTGACCAGGGTGTAGCGCTCCTCCTCGCCAGAGGCAAGATCGCAGAGGCTCACGGTGCAGCCGACGCCTATCCCACGGCCCGTCTTCTCCTGCTGCTCGACCATGCTCGCGCCCTTGAGAACCGCCTCAAGATCTCGAATCCTGGCCTCAACCTGTCCCTGATGCTCCCTCGCAGCCTCGAGCGGCGCATTCTCCCTGAAATCCTTGTCCGCGGCAGCGACACGTATCTGCTCTGATATACGCGGCCGCTCGGCCTTCAGTGCCTCCAGCTCCGCCTCCAGAGCTGCATATCCCTCCGGCGTTAGCGTCACCTGGGCTACCTCTACGGAGCGCTTCCTGGTTGACCGGCTCTGCTTGGCCTTGGTTACCCTGACGTGTGTCGCCAAGTTCCGCTCCGTCAGCTTGTTCTTGGAAGCATATGCGAAGAAGCCTCGCACCGGCTCCAGCCGTTTGGCCATGTCAGTGACTGCGAAGCCGATCCCGTCGCTGTACTTCCCTACTTCCGCCGCCTTGATCTCTCTCAGCACGCGTTCTCCGCCAAACCACCTGACTAGCCGGTTCAACTCCAGCTGGCAGTCCTGCTTCTGCTCTTGTGTCAAAGTCGCCAGGTACATCGTAACGGCCTGCGATAGGCTGACATCGTTTTGGTCGGACATTCCTCTCGGCCACCCCCAGTTGTTTTTGCCCTGGTAATTTTAAATACGTAGCTCCTACGTTGTCAACAAAGCTGGAGGCACACCAGAGCGCAACACAACACGGGGTACGCAGTTGATGGCCAGCTGTGAGGGGATTCCAGAGCGAGGTGAAGACGGTGACGTTTTCGGAATCAGCTGTAAGCTATACCTGCTCGGAAGGGTCTTGAGAGGAGAGCAACCCCGGATTGTTGCGGATATACTCGTCCATGGCTATGAGAGCGCAGCGATACGCCAGAGGGCACACCGTACTGCAGTACTCGCAGTTTTTCTCCCTGATCTGCCCCAGGCAGTCAGGCGACGACATGCGGCGCAGTACCCTGCGGCTGACTGGAGGAACACGAATCAGACCGAGGACTGCGAACAGAACGAGGGCACCGGTTGACAGTGAGAAGCCTACTGCGAGCAATACCTCTGCCATGAGATCTCTCCGATAGACGTGCTCGCAGCCTCGACTCAGCTTCGAGCACCCTCGGTCACATTCTGCGGTAGCTATAGGGGGATAACAATCCCATTTAGGTACTGCCCACAACAGTACTTTCCTCCCAATCGCTCCGACACCGCTGCATGGGGTCGGGCACGGTTCCGAGCGACTCGCCGTATGAGCCCTCCCCATCGCCAGCCCCTTCCCCACCCCTCTTGATAAACCCCCGAGGCTGTGCAAAGATAGATGAACACTTGACATATGGGGGGCGGCAGGAATGAGAGTGAAGACGTTCATCTCACACCACCTCGAAGCCATGGAAGCGGAAATAAACGAATGGCTGGAGGGGCGAAACCCTACGATCAAGGAGATAACTCAGTCACTGGGCCATCGAGAGGGCAAGTGGAAGCTAGTGATCAGCATCTGGTACGATGAAGAGGAATAGAGATGGTCTACCTGTAGGGGCGCGCATGGGAGTAGCACTCCGTACATAGCGCCCAACCCCCTTGAGTCTGAGTGAGCGCCGTTCTCCGCCATATGTCCTCGAGTTCCTCTACGCTGGCATCAGGAGCCATGTTCCTCACCATCTGCCGGTACGAAGTGGTCTGAACACCGTTCTCGTACACCCTGATGTCGACCCTCATAGGCGAGAAGCCATTCTGAATGATTCTCGCTATCTCATCCATCGACACGGGTATCGACTGCCCCGGAAGCAACTCCTTCTGGCAAATATCACACACAAACACTGCAAGACAACCCCTGATCGTCGTGCGACGACTGGCGGCGTGCTGTTTGCGCGATTCTATCACCAGGCCCGTCGATCTGGCAAGTGGGCACAGGCGTTCAGTGCAACGCACACAGGTACGGATTGCTCGACTGCGGCACCATTTGGGGCCACGGATCGTGTGGGCTGAAGATGGAGGAGCTGAGGTAGACTAGCCGAGACCATCGAGAGGACGGAGGGCAATCTGGGGGATGTTCCTGTCATCCCTGAGGCTCTGTTCAAGCAATTCCATGGTTATCAGACTGCTGAGTGCCACGAGATGAGGGCAGTCCTTCGGCATCTCACCCTTCACGGAGAAGGCGAAGACGCCGTAGTTGCAGACCCTGGCCTTTTCGGTCCCCGAGACATACCTCAGGTTCCATTGGCAGTCCTCTCTATTGCACTTCAGGAATCTTTTGCCGTTTATCTCGACCAGGTCCACTGACGCACTCTAATCCAAATCAGGATAGCCAATGAATAGGGGCAATTCGACACTTTCTAGTTGCCCGCTCCGGCGTAGACCTCAGATTGGATATGTGGGCACACGTAGTACAGCTTGCGCGCACCCCCACAATCCAGGCACGGCACGAACATGTAGCTGAACGAGAGTTCCTCGCCGCTGCCCTTGCACCGGGGGCATGTCCGTGCGATGTACCCTTTGCCGTCGCATTCGGGGCACATCGTCACGCTCTCAGTCCCGTCTCCGCTGTAGTACGATCGTCGTCGGCTCATGCTAGTACGATTTCGTTATGTAATCCTCACGATACACAGTACTATCGGACCGGTCAAGGTACTATTACCGAACCTACCTCCACCTTACCTCCGAATCTTGTCTCGCACCTGCGGCCCGCCATGTCCGACACCGATGGCCGGGGCAATGCACAAATCGAGGGCTTCGGTTAAGTTGAGTCAGTTGTAAAGCGAAGCCGAATCGCTAACATGATACCAAGGGCACGGGCGTGTGTTGGGGGGCTGCCATGAACAGTGAGGAGCAGTGCAAATACCTGTCCACTTTGGAGCACACGCTTCACGACGCCAGACAGAGGGCAACCGACATAGAAGACCTCGAGAGAAGGATCGACGCAGCCATGCAGGCCGGCCGATTCATCCTGCCGCTCGAGGAGTTGGAGCACATTGAGGACGCCAAGGAAGACGTCAGACAGATAATCCTGCCCATCGAGGCGTTCTTCACGGAGTCAGGTTTGCCGCTCCCCGATCCCGACTGGGAACGACCGGACTGGCTGGTCGAGGCAGCCGTTTAGTTAGTCAACAGAGCTGGTTCGCAGAGGAATGGGCGCTGCAATAGCAGCGCCCATTCCTTCTTCTCCGAGCTTACCTGGAGTCATGGCCACGTCACCCATGTGACCACCTCCCACGTACTACGAGTAGAACGAGGGCCACAACAGTCTTTCGCGGCTCCATGACACGCAGCCGTACGATTCTACCATCCCTACTCCCCTGAAAGAGCCATTCAGGCCTACGTGCACTTATGCTAAGTTGTACGTGGCTATCATGGGAGAATAGGACTCTGCTGCCTGAGACCATATGACTCAGGCACTTGTTGCGCTCCCATCCGTTAGCCTGCCGGAGACGATATGGCGAGCAAAGGCGAAGCCAAGAAGCGCAAGGTGCCGAGAGACCCCGCGCACCAAGCCGGCTACTACTCAGCCCTGTTGAGCAGTCTGGCAGACGCCGTCTTCGTGTCCGGCAACAAGATCATCTGGTGTAACGAGAGGGTTGAGGAAGTCTTCGGCTACACCAGTGAGGAACTGCTGGGCAAGGATGCAGCCCGCTTCTTGCCCGATGATATCGACTCTTCAGCGTGGACCAATAACGTCTACGCCGCCGCAGAGAAGCACGGGACCTTTCGCGGCACGACCAAGGTGAGGAAGAAGAACGGCAGCCTGGCGGACATCGAATTCGCCACGACACGCGTGGTCGGCAGGGAACCGCCCGAGTTCGTCACCGTCGCACGGGACGTAACAGCGCATGAGGCTGCGAACGAAGCCCTGCGCCGCAGCGAAGCGTATTTCAAGGCGGTCGCCGACCACATACTCGATGTCGTCGTAGTCCTGAACCCCGACGCCACGATCCGGTACAAGACCCCTACATTCGACCGTATGGTCGGCGAGTCACGGAGCAGCAGAAGCCCCTTCGAGTTCGTCCACCCCGATGATGTTGTAAGCGCCACCGAGACCTTCAGCCAACTGCTGGAAGACCCGGGCTCCACCATCTACAGGGAAATCAGGGGGCAGCACAGAGATGGCTCCTGGCGTGTCTATCAGGTCGTCGCCTCCAATCTGCAGGATAATCCTGCGGTTGAAGGCATCGTCGTCACATTCCGCGATGTAACCGAGGTGAAGCGTCTCGAGTACGAGAAGGCCAGGGCAGAAGCGCTCCAGCAATCAGAGGAGCGCCTCAGACACCTCGTCGACAACATGAACGATGGCCTCTGTGTTATCCAGGGCTCAACCCTCGTGTTCGCAAACGCCACCAGCTTGAAGACGTTCGGCTACAAGTCCGAGGAGGTAATCGGCAAGAACGTCGGCGAGTTCCTCCCGAAGGAGATTGCGAGCCAGTTCGCCAAAGTCCGCTCCAAGAGGGCAACAGGTGAGGCAGCGCCCCAGCAGTATGAGACAACCATTCAAGACAAGAAGGGAAATGCACATCCGGTCGAGTTGGGCGTGCGTACGGTCGAATTCGAGGGCAAGCCAGCGTTATCGGTGCTGATCAGGGACATCGCCGAGCGCAAGAAGATGGAGGACGCTCTCAGAAAGAGCGAAGAACACTACCGCTCGCTCATTGAGAACGCCCTCGACGCCATCACTGTTCTCGACGAGTCGGGAACAGTCATCTACGAGAGCCCGGCTCTCGCAAGAATGTTGGGATCAGAGCCCGATGAGAAGACTGGCGAAAGCGGCTTCGCGGCTGTGCACCCAGACGACATGTCAGACGCGGCGAATGCATTTGCGCGGCTGATCAAGGACAAGGGAAGCACCATCCACGCCGAGGTGCGCGCACAGCATAAGGACGGCTCCTGGCGTTACCTGGAAGTCACAGGCAGGAACCTGCTGGACAACCCGGCAGTGAACGGTGTCGTGGCAAACATGCGGGATATCACAGAGCGCAAGCTCGCCGAGGCAGCGCTAAGGGAGAGAGAAGAGCACTTCCGCGCACTCATCGAAAATTCCGAAGATGGCATCACCGTCCTGGACTCGGCTGGCAACATACGCTACGAGAGTCCCTCGGTAGAACGCATCGCCGGCTACCAGCCGGACGGACTGATCGGGCTGTCGATGCAGGAGTTCGTTCACCCGGATGATCTCGCGACTGTGGCAGAGGCGCTCGGACCTCTTGTGGTGAACCCAGGCCAGTCGGTCGACGTGGAAGCTCGAATCCGCCACAAGGACGGCTCATGGCGCAATGTGGAGGCGATAGCGACCAGTCTGCTGCACGACCCCAGGATCAACGGCATTGTAGTCAACTTCCGCGACGTCACCGAACGTAGAATGGCTGGAGACGAATTGCGGATAAAGAGCAGTGCCCTCGACAACTCCATAATCGCCCTAGCCATGGCCGACATGGCAGGCAATATCACCTATCTCAATAATGCGTGCATGCAGATGTGGGGCGGTGACCTTGAGGCGGACATAATCGGCAAGCCATATTGGCACTTGCTGTGGATGGAAGACAACGCATCCGTGGCAGAGCAGATAGCCACATCGGTGATCGAGACTGGTTCATGGGAGGGTGAGGTACAGGCGAAGAACAAGGACGGCGAAGACGTCAGTGTCAGGGTCTTCACCGGCCTGGTAAAAGACGACAGGGGCAAACCGATACAGACCATATCGTGGTTCCTCGACGTGACCGAGGGTAAGCGCGCGGAGGAAGCCCTTCGAGAATCAGAGCGCAAGTTCAGAAGCTTGGTCGAAGAGATGAACGATGGCTATTGTGTAGTCGTGGGCGTGACAGTCGCCTTTGCCAACGCCCAGTGCGCTGATCTCTTCGGCTATGCTCGCGATGAGATAGTTGGAAAGACAATCCAGGAGCTGCTACCGTCCCGAGTGCTGCGCGATCTATCGATGATGCGACAGAGACGGAAGCGCGGCGAAGCTGTTCCATCTCAATATGAGACCAAGGTGGTCGACAAGAACGGCCATGAGCGCACTGTCGAACTCAGTACCAGGGTCATAACTTACGAAGGAAGCCCGGGCCTTTCAATCGTCCTGCGGGATGTAACAGAGCGCAAGAGAGCAGAGCAGGAGAGGGCCAACATGCAGGAGCAACTCCAGCTCACCGCGAGGCTGGCCTCGGTCGGCGAGCTGGCCGCCGGGGTTGCCCACGAACTCAACAACCCACTCGCAGCCGTGCAGGCGTATGCCCAGTTCGTGTCATCGCGCGAGGGCCTCGATGATGCACTCCGCTCCGATGTCCAGACCATCTACAAGGAAGCGCAGCGTGCCTCCCGGATCACCGCAAACCTCCTGTCCTTCGCCAGGAAACACAGGCCGCAGATGGCCTACATCTGCATAAACGACGTCATCGAGGAGAGCCTCGAGCTCCACACATACCGCATGAACGTGAACAACATCGAGGTGGTCACCCACCTCGATCCTGATATGCCGTTCACCATGGCAGATTTCCACCAGATGCAGCAGGTCTTCGTGAACCTTATCGTCAACGCCGAGCAGGCGATGACAGAGACCCACGGAGGCGGGAGGCTAACCGTTCGAACTCGAACGATGTCCAACACAATACAAGCCACCTTCACCGATACGGGCCCTGGTATCCCCCCAGACGAACTGACCAAGATCTTCGATCCATTCTTCACCACCAAGACGGTGGGGAAGGGGACCGGCCTCGGTCTCAGCATCTGCTACGGGATTGCGCAAGCCCACAAGGGGCAACTCTACGTCCGAAGCAAGTTAGGCGAAGGTACCACATTCGTCGTAGAACTGCCGATCGTCTCAGAGCACGAGCCCCAAGATGAGCAAGCGGAGCCTATCGAGTCCGCTTGAGACGAAGAGAGAGCGGAGACGGTAGCCGCATAGACGCTCCACACCGGAACATAAGCAACCCCATTACGGTTGGAGTTCGGCCTGGCACAACACCAATACACTTATCCTGCTTGACAAACCTCCGTCAAACTGTATGATGAGGTAGATAGCCTGTTGCAAGTTTGCTATTCCCCGGACCTGTTCAACCGTTCGGCCATTCCCCAGGCCATGGATGACAAACTCCAACCAGGTTAAAGAAGAAGGAGGTCATCCATGAGCTACACGGACAAGACCCTTACATGCTCGGATTGCGGCACAGCCTTCACCTTCAGCGCTTCCGAGCAGGAGTTCTTCGCTTCGAAGGGCTTCGCCAACGAGCCAGGTCGCTGTCCTGACTGCCGAGCAGCCAGAAAGGCCGAGCGCGGCGGATACGGTAGAGGCGGAGGCTACAGACAGGACAGGGTTATGCACCCTGCTGTGTGTGCCTCTTGTGGCAAGAACACCGAGGTACCGTTCGAGCCACGGACCGGGCGACCCGTCTACTGCTCCGACTGCTATTCCCAAATGCGGCGGTAGACAGAACAGCAGGCAATCAGCTTCTAAGGCCCTCAATCGGTTTTGGGGGTAGGACTGAGGCGAGGATGGCGGGCAGTTGGGAATGGTGCCCGATTCCTCCCCGAAACCGATCTGTGATTCGCGCCTCTCAATGTGGTCATCGCTTCCGCCGATCCCTTGGCGTTTGCTTCAGGAGCGATGACGGAGTCTCTTTGACCCCGGGTTCGCCACAGGAGTATTGGCACCGCAGCACCACGGCAACGCGACAGACGGACGAGAACCAACCCGGCCAAGCCATTATCAGATGGTTGAGCGACACATAGCCAATAGCAGTCATGCAGGACTCCCCGCATCCTGTCAAAGGGGGTGAGATGGGGAACAAGCACGAGACAAATGACGACCATTGTGAGGAGTGCATCCATCACTGGCTGATAGACCAGAAGAACTGCGGTGTTTGCAGGAAGTGCGGCGAGATCAGGCAGTTCCCGCGTGCCTGGAGCGCGCTGAGCATCCAGGCTGGCTGGCGAAGCCGGGCCAGCAAGGTGCAGAACACCGTTCCAGGTACCAACCCCTGACCACAATCCACAGCAAGCTCCCTCTTCGCCGGCCCTCGGAGAACGTCGACAACAGTAGGGGGAAGGCCAAATGCCGTCCCCCTATGCTTTGCCCTTCCAAGACCGCTTCAAGCACTGCAGGACGATAGTATGGCACCAGACTGGAGTGCGCCGCGGTATGGTAGGCCCCCGAGTCAGTTACCGCGCATGCGAGGCGGCAAACCGACGAAGCTCTGCACGTCTCTCAGGAGATATCTTCTGTCACCCCGGTTGCCTATCTTGTAGTACTTGAGCAAGCCGTGGTCGCCCCATCGCCTTACCGTGCAGATACTGACCTGCAGGAACGATGCGACCTGACGAGTCGTCAGCATGCCGCTCAGTTGCGTGTCGCTCACTCGACCTTTCATCCTCCTCACCCCCATCTGCTAATGCCCGGATTCCGTCCGAGCACTATGTCCCCTTTCAATCTAGTACAAGCATACAAAATCGTAGGCGGTCGTCATCATACATAGATAACTCTGGGACAATTGTTGCTCACGTCCTCGACCCCGCGCAATAGATATAATTGGCTAGCCCCGATAGTCAGATGGTACTATGTGATACGTGAGCGTAATACCTGCACGACTAGCCGACAGATGTAACACCTCGGTCGCTTGCTCGTTACGTATCTGGTTAGCACAGAGTGGAAGCAAGGGAGCCACATGACAGCGTATGTCTTGAACGGGACAATCGCAAGAGGCTGCCTGCCTCCTCATCGAAGTGAAGCGCTCCAAAGAAGAGCCGAGGAATGCCTCAAGAGGGCGTATCGGTGGGAGGACTGGATAGAGTCTGCCAGACAGCACCAGACCGCCAGCCTAGTCCATGACATCACCTTCCAGGCCACGGGATGTCACACGGCATAGACACGGTTGTCGAACTGTGGGGGAACGACCAGCCGGTTGCCTCCCCGCTTGCATGTCCGGCGCAAGCTCCGCCCGGATAGGGTTAGGTACAAGCGTAACGCTCGGCCCGGTACCATCGTTATCTCTCTGGTTGGACAGTAGTACCCCCAAGATCTCATCCCCGCACCCGAAGGAGGAAGTAGATGATTGAGAGAAGATACGAAATCGTCGAGAAGGACAAGGACGCACAGTACAAGGTCCTCAACGGACTGGTCAGCACTCCGGCGCACGGCACCGTATACATGCTCCTGATGTCGGGCGAGTCCCTCTCGGCTGCCGACATAACCAGCTTCCTCACCCTCTCGGACAGGCTGTTCACCGATCAGTTCCAGCGGGCAGTCGTGCAACTCGAGGCAGAGGGACTGATTAGAGCGTTGGAGGACCATCCAGCCGGAGCGGACGATGAGCCCGAGTGGCTGGTCTCCTGGGAGGAACTCCTGCCACAGGAATCAGCCATGTGCGCCGGCGTTATGTGATAAGACGCTCCTGAGCCACGCACCCACGGGCTATGACGGATGCCCGCGAATATCCTGCCTCTGCCGGCGAGGCGCCCGGCAGTGGTACGCGCTCGTGCAGGCTGTGACCAGCCTCACCGTGATCTCCATCGCCCGGTGAGGCAGGCCAGGCTTCCTCGGCCCTGCGACACCTGTGACCACCTGTTGCGGCAGGTCCGTGCGGCTGATCGTCTTGCGTGTGTTGTGGTAGCCGCCTACCACTCTGACGGTGCCTCTAGCTCTCCGAACAACCGCATCTTCACTATTTACGTTGTCTATCCGCTAACCTCCATTCTCCTACGGCAGTGCCTAACATCCCTCCCCACCTGAGATACCTGCTTCCCCGATTCCCATTGTGTCGGGAGATCGTTAAGGCGGGGATGACGAAACAGCAAACGGACCTTACGAGGGTATTGCGGTGGCATTACGATGCCGTGATGAGGATACGAAGGCAAGAGAGGCCGTCTACTCAAACCCTGCCGAGGGCGGGATTCGAACCCGCATGGACCGAAGTCCAACGGATTTTAAGTCCGTCGCGTCTGCCGGTTCCGCCACCTCGGCTCGCGGAAAACGCCACCAGTGTAGCAGCGCCCCCAGCCACAGTCAACGCGCACCACGATACATGTCCAGCCTCCTCGAGGTATGTTGATCGGTGCGAATCTGGCATACCTCGCTTCCCCCCTATCCTGCCCCGCGAGTATACTGTTGGCGCAGAGGTCTGCAGCTCAGCATGATTGGTCGGGGGCAGGCAATGAAGGAAATCAAGTATGAAGCCATAGGCGTTATCCGTTCTCCATTCACGGATGTCAGCGGGATGCCGATACAACCTGCCGGTGCCGAAGGAGTGAAAGGAAAAGTCGAGGTATATGAGAAGTACTGCGCCGGCCTCAAGGATATCGACGGTTTCTCGCACATATGGCTGGTCTATCACTTCCACCTGTCGAAGCGCTACTCGCTGGAGGCCAGGCCATTCCTGGACGATGTCAAGCGCGGGGTGTTCGCCATGCGTGGCCCCGCGCGCCCGAATGCCATTGGCATATCCGTGGTAAGGCTGGTTGAGGTCCAGGGATGCACTCTCCAGATCGAGGACGTAGACATCATCGATGGCACGCCGCTTCTGGACGTGAAGCCCTATGTGCCTGATTTCGACTGGCGACCGGCAGAGCGCGTAGGCTGGTTGTCAGGGAGGACCAAGTATCTGCGTGATACGAGAACAGAGTAACAGCGCCAATGGCTGGTGATTGCAGGTAATGTCTGTACTCATCCTCAGCAACATTCCGCCGCCGCGACACCACCGCCCAATACGAGCGCCTCTCTAGCCCCACATTTGACAACGGCGTACTGCGTTACGTAAGATATAGCCGCTCGAACGCTGCCAACTGAGTGGGCCGGGCACAGAGAGCACGAGTCAGCGGTTTGCCGCCTTTTCTTGCAGCACGACCCACGACCTTCCGCATAACGCTCACGGGCCAGGCGAGGACAAGCGACAGCCTTAGAGGAGATGGGACATGGACATCGACTTCGCATTCATCTGCGACTACGCAGACGTCAGCGGCAAGATCAACGCGCTCGGCATCGGCTTTGACACTATCTATGCCCGTGAGGTGCCTGTGCGTCCCCGCACGTTCTACCTCGTCGCACAGCTCAGAATGAGCGTTGCCGAAGCCGGCGGCAAAGAAGTCGAGTTCCACCTAATTGATGCGGACGGGGCGGATGTCATCCCGCCGCTGAAGAAGAAGGTCGAGATCCCGACACCGGCGGGGGCATTCGAGACCAAGGGCCGCCTCGCCATGGCGTTCAACAATATCGAGTTCCCGAGGTACGGCGTCTACTCGCTCCATCTGGTGATCCAGGGCAGCGAAATGGTTCGCATACCGCTCAGGGTAGCTCCCCACCCAAACAGCAGCCCCCCTCAGGCCAACTAACCGGCCCTGGGCCGGTTGAACGGACCCGGCCGCACGATGCAGGCGGCTCCGTGTAAACCCGACTCCCATCTGCGGTAGAGAGCTTTGAGACCGTCCAGGCTGTCGGAGAGGTTGGGAAAAAGGCTGGAGGTGGCCGGGGTGGTAGCCCGGGGGGAAGGCCGTCTCCGGGCAATACTCTACCTTGTCACCAGCATCTTCGAGCCGCTGGTTGCGCCCCTTCATGACCTGCAGTGGATGCTGCGATCGAGGCTGTCCAAGGGGCCGGTGGTCCACGTCATCGGGGACAGCCATTCCAAGACATTCCGGCGGCACAAGGGGTTCATTGTCCATCATATCGGTGCCGCCACCGCGCACAACTTGAAGAAGAGGGGAAGCGCGACAGGATCGAATGAGAAGCTGTTTCACATTATCGACAGACTGCCGAAAGCCGCTAACGTGCTTCTGGTCTTCGGAGAGATCGACTGCAGGATTCATGCCTACTATCAGTACAGAAAGAGCAACGAGCAGCGGACGTTGGAAGAGATAATCGACCTGACACTTCGCAACTACGGAGAAGTGATCGATCAGATTCGTGATCGTGGAATCGATCCGTGTATACTGAGCGTGGCCCCGGCCACCACGGTCGGCAACGAGTACAACTTCCCCTACTACGCGACGCCGGAGCTGAGAAGCGAGATAACCGGGGCATTCAACGATGGGCTCGAAGCCCTCTGCGAACGCAACGGCTGGACCTACATCAATCTGTACCCGCTGGTTTCGGACGATCGGGGAATGAGGCGCGAGGAGTATGCGGCTGACCAGGTCCACCTCAATGGCAGGGTTGTCGAGATCGTGCGAACGCAGTTGAGAGAGAAACGAGGACTATCCATATGACCGGTGCTCTAGAAGCGAGGCGCGAGGGCTGATATGGCAGGCAGGCGCTTGCGCCCCAGGGCAACCGCCGTGCTGATAAGGGAAGGCAGGGTCCTGCTCACACGTGACAGAGGCCAGCGCAGGTACGCGTTGCCCGGTGGCGGGATCAAGCGCGGCGAGCCCACGATCAGCGCCGTGGCTCGAGAGCTGCACGAGGAACTCCGCATGGAGCTTACGCAGGTGACGCGACTGCCGAAGCTGGACTTCGACGGAATGATCAACGCTCACAAGGTCTGTCTGGTGGAGGCAGATGGCGAACCGATCCTGAGGCGTCTAGAGATCGAGGACTTCATCTGGTGGGACGGAAGAGAGGAAGTCCCTCTCTTCCCGCATGTAGCTCACATACTCTCGAGGATGCAGAAGGAGTGATTAAGGACCTGTCGACCTAATCGTCGATAGCGCGCCTGATCAGACCTCTGTCAGCGAGCAGGTTCACGGCATCGTTGAACTGGTCGGTGAACCAGGTATCCGAATAGTAGCCAAGTGACTCCAGCATCTCAGACGCCGTCATGGGACCGCGAGTCATGAGACACAGGTAGGCAACGCTCTCGGTGGGATTCCTGACCAGGGAGGATAGGATCTTGTCGGGGGTCTCTCCGGTCTTCTCGACTATCTCGTATCTAACCTCAGCCACAAGCCTTCCACTCCCTTCTCGACAGGGGTATCTCAACCACATCCCCGGTTACGTTGACGGACGATTCGCTCAGGTAACCGACCAGCCTACTCGTCCTCGTCCCCCGCTTCACGGATCAGCCCCTTATCAGCCAGCTCCACCACAGCGCTATTGAACCTCTGGGTGAACCACGAATCCGACAGCGAGAGGAAGTCAACCATTTCCGCAGCCGACATGGGCTCACCGGCCATCAGGAAGAGAAACGCCACGCCTTGGGTCGGGTTCTCGACGAGAGTGGACAGAATGGAGTCTCGTGCCTCCTTGTCCTTCTCGACGATTTCGTACCTGGTAGTGCTCATTTCCCAACTCCCCCCACCTGTTTCGTTCAATGCACAACGCATTTTAGACTACCGTCCGGGAATCGACATGCCCCAATAGTCCTGTGTCGAATGAATAAAAGGTGGGAATGATGGTCAGCAGTCAGACAACCAGGGGTCTCAGGCGGCTGCAGCCGTGGGAAGGCATCCAGCCGGTCGGGTTACGCCACGCCTCTGACGAGGCCTCTCTCGGCGAGATCGACGACGGCCTCACAGAACCACTCCGTGAACGCTGAGTCGGTCAGTCCGAGGAACTCCGTCATGTCCTTCGGGTACATGGGCTCGCCGGACTCGAGCAGGCAGAAGTAGGCGATGCCCTGCATCAGGTGCTGCCCGATGACCTGGGACAGTATCTCTTCCCGCGTGTTGGTATCACACTCGACGATCTCGTATCTTTGCTTGACCATCGTACGAGCCCCCCTCCATCCGCCCTAGCCCTTGAGGAACACCAGCCCCATTCTAGGTTCGCCGACGGGGCAATCCTATGGCCCGAAAGTCCCGACGGGCGCGCCGTGCCATGGTATTTTGGCTCGGCATCGGAGGCGAAGAATGTACTATGCTGAGGATATGGGACGGGAAGGCAAGTAGCGTGCCGATCGTTGCGGAATGCCGCTAGTGTGATATAGTATTGCAGCACCCGGACCGGTGAGGCATTGTCATGAAGATGGGAATGTTCGAGACATGGTTCATGAACACCAGAGCCCACAACGAGCGGATGGTGAGTAAGTGCGAGCACCTGCTCAGCTTCGCGAATGCGGGCGAAGGCCAGAAGTACCTCGAGGTCGGTTGCGGCAACGGCACGCTCTGCAAGCACATGGTCAGGGAATACCGGATGGACGTGACAGGCGTGGACGTCGCTCCCGATCAGATCGAGCGCGCGCAAAAGGATGCAGAGGACACACCGAACCTGTGTTTCATGGTGCTCGATGCCACGGAGCTTCCGTTTGACGATGCTACTTTCGACATCGTGCTCTCCTCAGGCGTCATGCACCATATACGTGAATGGCTGGATGCGCTCGAGGAGATCGCCAGGGTGTTGAGGCCGGGAGGGCACTTCGTCTATTGGGACATCATCTACGCCGGCTGGGCCGCCGGGTGGGGCGAATCGCGGTTGGGCAGAACGCTGGCCAGGGCGTACGGTTTCCCCACTCTGGAAGGCATAGAGTCCTTCAAACAGCGTCATGGACTACGGGGACTCTACGCCACGAATCCAGGCACAATGCTACTACCCATCCATCAGTACGAGGCCGTGTACCAGAAACCGGGCTAGCTGGCTCACCCGCGCTTGCCCTTTCGCTCCTGCCCTCGCTCATCCCCGAGCTCGGCAATGCTTTCCAGAGCAGCTAGCAGGTCGCCCTCGAGAGCCACGGCCCGGTTGGTCTTCGAGTCCGCGACGACGAACGTGACATCCGCATCCGCAACTATAGCGTCCGTCTCCTTCAGCACGATCTCCTGATGGGCGACAGCGCTCTTGCGGCCCAGGCGGGAAAGCCAGGTGCGGACCTCCAGCACATCCCCCAGCACAGCCGCACGCCTGAAGTTGATGTTGATGTTCACGACGAAGAATGAGTAGCCACGCTCCTTCCATCCCCCGACGTCGAGCGTCTCGTCGAAGAACACCCAGCGCCCCTCTTCGAGGAACTCCAGATAGCGCGCATTGTTGACAACGCCGAAGACATCCAGGTGATAGCCACGGACTACGATCTCAGCTGTACGGGATATCAACTGTCAGACGACTCCTCTCCGATCTTCGGTATCACGAAAAAGGGCCCCTGCCCGTGCAGGGGCCTCTGTCTGTCATTGGAGGCGACGACCGGATTCGAACCGGTGAATAGAGGTTTTGCAGACCTCCGCCTTAACCACTTGGCTACGTCGCCTTACTGGAGCGGAAGAGGGGATTCGAACCCCCGACCTCCTCCTTGGCAAGGAGGCATTCTACCACTGAACTACTTCCGCTCGTATCGGTCTCCAGCGGAGACCCGGCAAAACGGCCCGCCAGCTTCATTCTAGCCGCCGACTCACCGCTTTTCAAGGTCAAATGGTGCCGAGGAGGAGATTTGAACTCCTACGGGCTGTCGCCCACCACCCCCTCAAGATGGCGTGTCTGCCTATTCCACCACCTCGGCATCTGGCAGGGGTGGCAGGATTCGAACCCACGACCAACGGTTTTGGAGACCGCCGCTCTACCAGGCTGAGCTACACCCCTGTAGCTTCGGAATTATACCACACCCGGTCGTGGCAGTCCACATCAGCCAGCATCATTCGAACTCGTGGTGTCTCAGTGATAATGGGAAGTTATGTGAACTCGCGCGTTTGCCACGTCCGGCCCTTTTCAGGTACGCTATTGTTTCGGGCACTGTGCATGAGGAGACCTTTGCAGAGACTCCTACCGCTTCTACTGTTGTTGCTTGCCCTCGTTCTGTCTGCAGGCCCGGCCCTGGCGGACAACGACCTGCACGACAAGGACAACTTCCAGACCGGCGCCGACTCCTGCGCCGGGTGTCACCGGGCACACACGGCGCAAGCCTCCAAGCTTCTGACCATAGGCCCCACTCAGAGCGATTTCTGCTTCAGCTGTCACGACGGCACCGGCGCGGAGACCGACGTCGTGGACGGGGAGCTCGACGGCACCACCTACGGCATGCTGGGGGCCGGTTTGCGGGGAGGCGGCTTCGTGCGGGCGGTCATGGACCCCGACGTCACAGGCAACGTGACCAGCCGACTCGTCACCTCGACCCACACGGCAGACGGGACCACGGCCGGTACTATCTGGGGCAGCGGGCCCGTCAATGCAACGGCTGACTACGGCATCACGGTCGACCTCGCCTGCGGCGACTGCCACAATCCCCACGGCAACGGCAACTACCGTATCCTGAGAGGTAATCCGGACGGCATGGAGAGTGAGGGGACGCTTCCACCCGTCGACGTGCCGAACGAGTCAGGTACGCCTACCTATGAGATAACCTACAATTCCGGCAACGGCACCGGCCAGTACTACCGCGACGTTTCCTACGTACCTGACGATCTCGATGAATGGTGCTCGCAGTGCCACACGAGGTATGCCGCAGGGGCAGGCGGAGGGAATACCCACTCGGGCGACGCAGTTTTCAGCTTCCGGCACAACACCGACATCTCGGGCGGCTGCGTCCGCTGCCATGTGGCGCACGGTACCACGGCCATAATGGGTGCATACAGCAGCGCTGTGAACCTTCCCGACCCGATGGCTACCTCGGGAGGGGCCTACGATAGCCGCCTTCTCTCAGCCAGGAACCGCAAAGTGTGTACCCAGTGCCACCAGCCATCGGGAGAGAGCGTGGGGCACGGCGGCAGCGGCGATGACTGCACGGCCTGCCATGGGACGGATACGCTGCACGTCACCCACATGACCATAGACTGCCTGGACTGCCACGACGTTCACACCTTCGAAGTGAACTGCGCCTGCCACGAGTGAGGGGGACATACGCTATCCCCTGGATAGCGCGTACGTGGTGGAGAATCTACCCACAGAAGAGCTAGCTCTCGGGAAACGTCATGGGCTCGAGGGTTTGAGCGGGCCTTACCCGCGCCTGCGGCGCGCTGAGAGCCACTTGCCTGATGAACCCGGGCATGTCCACGACAGGCACCCTCGGAGCCTTCATTCCAGGGCGTATCGGTGCCGAGAAGTCATCATAGTGAAACGGCATGATGACTCGCGGCTTCACGATCTCGGGCAGGAGGGTTGAGTAGCCCGGCGACCTCTTCCAGCCCGGCACGCACATGAACAGCACGTCGCAGTGATGCCCCTCCAGCTCCGACTCGACGAAATTGGCGGAGCCGGCGTGCATGAAGGTAACGCCGCCGATCTCCAGCTTCACGGTGAACACGGTACCGTGCCGGTAGTCTCGCACCCGCAGGGGCGGCTTCAGATTCGGGTCGATCTCCCCTGCATAGGGTACGCGACCGAACACGACGAGCCCGTGCTGCGAACGTATCATGGTCACCGCCGCACCGCCGGGCAGTTCCACCCGTTCGCCTCCTTCGCAGACCGTGACCCGGTCCGGCACACCATGCATGGCCATCAGCGCTTCGAGGCTCTTGCTCCCCACCAGCGGCCCGTCGAAGTGCCTGGAGAACTCCGGGATGTCGAGTGCGTGGTCGAGATGCGTGTGACTGACGACCACGGCCGAGAGCTCGCCGGGGAGCCCTTGCGCATATTTCGCGACGACGTCGCTCTTCGGCCTTGGGCGCTTGAAGAAGACCTCGATCTTTCCCGGTCTCGATACATACGGGTCTATCAGGATGGTGCTGTCGCCGTGCGTGAATTCCAGCCCCGCAGCACCCGTCCAGCGCACGCTTACCATCGACACCGCCTCCCACAGTAATTGCTCGCTTCTTGAACCTCTCTCGACCCGGCCATCATATGGCGCGAACGCGGGGGGTGTCAAGTGTGGCCGGAGCACAGGATAGTGTCCCACCTCCATCCGAATTTGGTAGAGCACCGTGGAGCTTGCCAGTCCGAGCGGTTGAGTTGTATCATCTTGACTGCGGCCATGTCGATATGGTGTGCACATTACGGCCACCAGGCGTGACGGGGTAATACCCGACCGACACCCCGGCCGCCGCCGGACTCTATCCAGAGAGGATTCGAGAATGATACAGGACGTGGTAGAGACACAGGCTTCCGCCGAGCCTCAGGTAATGCCTCCCTGCCAGTACAGGTGTCCGATTCATCAGGACATTAGAGGGTATATCGCTCTCATCGCACAGGGCAGGCTGGATGAAGCGGCGGCTCTAATCGGGAAGGACAACCCCCTTCCTTCCATCTGCGGCTCGATCTGCGCGCATCCCTGTGAGGAAGACTGCAGGCGTCTGACGGTTGATAATGCGCTGTCTATCCGGGGGCTCAAGCGCTACGTGATGGAGAATGCCCCGAATCCCTACGCACCCAAGGAGACCGCGCCGGCTACCGGCAAGAAGGTGGCCATCATCGGCTCCGGGCCCGGAGGTCTCACCGCCGCTCATGATCTGGCCTTGGCCGGCCACAGCGTTACCGTATTCGAGCGGGCGGAGGATTTCGGGGGCGCTGTGCGCTGGGGCGTGCCGTCGTATCGCCTGCCGGTCGAGACCATCAAGAAGGACATAGATGCGATCCGGGAGATGGGCGTCGAGTTCAAGACGGGAACGGAACTGGGGGTCAACCTCACTATCGACGACCTCGAAAAGCAGGGCTACGATGCTATCATGCTGATGATGGGCCTCTCCGACAGCCGGGGCCTGCCCATAGCCAATAAGGACCACCAGGATGTACTGATGGCCCTGCCGTTCCTCAAGGCCGCCCGTGAAGGGGAGTCGCTGATCAGACCGGGAGCCAACGTAGTTGTGATCGGGTCGGGCAACGTGGCAATGGATGTGGCCCGAACAGCGGTCCGATTCGGAGCAGGCAAAGTGAAGATCGCGTGTCTCGAGAAGTCACATGAGCTGCCCGCATCGCCCTGGGAAGTCGAGGAGGCTCTCGAGGAAGGCATCGAGATGGACTTCTGCGGGTGGGGTCCGACCGGGGTCGTGCTCGACGACAAGGGGGGTGTCTGTGGTCTCGAATGCCGTGAGTGCTGCTCCGTATTCGATGAAGCGGGCAAGTTCAATCCGACATACAACGATGAGAACACCCAGACGGCGGAAGGGGACACCATCATCTTCGCCATAGGCCAGGGGTCGATCATCAACTACTTGAAGGACATGGGGATCGAGCTTACCGAGCGGGGTCTGCTCCCCATCGATCGCAAGACCTTCATGACCAACCGCAAGGGTGTCTTCTCGGGCGGCGAGATCATCAAGGGCCCGGGTGCGGCCGTGGAAGCGATGGCACATGCCCGCAAAGCGGCCAGGGCCGTTGACGCTTATCTTCGCGGCGTCGAGCCTGCGGCAGAAGCAGAGCCCGTCGCCATCGGTGAGTTGGAGGAGCCCACCCGATCACACGTCAAGCATCAGGACCGGCAGGAGCTGCCCATGTTGCCGGTCAAGGACCGGATCGACAACTTCACTGAGATCGAGAGCGGCTTCACGCCGGAGCAGGCCGTTCGCGAGGCGCGCCGCTGCATGAGCTGTGGTGCCGGGGCCGAGTGGATACGTGGCAAGTGCGCCTTCTGCCTGAACTGCGTGCGTGTCTGCCCTTACGGCGTGCCGGTGGTTACCGATGGCGGGCGTGTGGACATCCGGTTCGATCAGTGCCAGGGCTGCGGCATCTGCTATCCCGCCTGCCCCGGTGACGCCATCGTATTCCGTATGCTGGGCGTCGCCGAGATTCAACCTCGCATCAAGGCCGCTATCGACGAGGCCAAGTCCAGAAACGGCAGCCCGACCGTCCTGGTGCTCTACTGTGACTTCGACGCCTATGACGTCACCAACCTCCGGCAGATGATGAAGGAGAAGCACGCCGGAAAGGCCCTGGTCGGCATTCCATGCGTGGCCAAGCTGA
>CAZGDV010000016.1:0-38603 GCA_964524995.1 uncultured Dehalococcoidia bacterium
GCGGCAATGTGTACGTAACCGGACAAACGTCGTTGGGCGGGCACGGAGCCAACACCACAACCGAACTCGCCATTGTCAGCTACAGCGCTGCCGGCGATCAGAGATGGGCAGTGCACTACAACGTGCCCGAGGGCGGCAGGGCGAGAGCCAATGCGATAACGCTGGACCCGTCAGGATATGTGTACGTCGCAGGTAGCGCTACCTTCACGGTAAGGGACTACACCCAGAGCGACGCCATAACGATCAAGTACAGCACCGACGGAGATGAGGCCTGGGTGGCGCGCTACGACAGCCCTGTGCGGATGAACGATGGGGCAAACGACGTGGTAGTCGATTCGGCAGGCAACGTGTACGCCGCGGGATCGAGCGTGGAGATTGGATCATACAATGACTACATGCTTCTGAAGTACGACAGCGAAGGGACTCTGCTGTGGTTCTCACGCTACAACGGGCCGGCAGGCCTTGCTGACGTCGCCATCGACGCGGCAATCGACAGTGATGACGATGTGTACGTCACGGGCTATAGCTACGCTGTTGATGGAGATGCAGAGCACACTGATATAGCTACCCTGAAGTATACCCCATAGTATACCCCATTTCCTGTCTTGTTTGACTGCTGACTTTGGCGTATCGGCCACGGCATGACTACTGTCCGACCAAGTTGATGATAGCCACGCCGCCTACGATGAGCCCGATTGACACGATCTTCAGAACCACCACGCGCGACGTGAAGCGCTCACGCAGCACCGCGGGCAGGACCACGCTCAGCACCAGAGCATACACAAAGACGAAGAGGGGCCGGATTGCCATTACCGTCGACGCCAGCGAGATCGGGCCCCTCTCCATAGCCATGAAAGACAGCACGACGCCGAAAAACGCCAGGCTCTCGTTCGAGAAGATCAGCGTGGCGATCTTGGCCTTGCCCGGCAGGCCGCGCAGCTCCCCGAGCACCGCCGGTCGCACCGAGATGAGGCAGAAGCCGAGCCCGAGACAGATCCCTGTTATCGAGTACATGTTCCAGAAGGAGATGTAGCCCAGAGCGTACTTGCTGGCAACGTTGGCCACCCCGAAGAGGACGCTGGACGCGAGCAGGATGGTGAAGGACCTGCGGAGCCGGGTCTTCTTGCCTTCGCCGCCCCTTCGAATCGAGATCAGGACGGCTCCGCCGACCACCATGAATACGGCCAGCCATTGCAGTAAGCTCAGCGTCTCATCGAGGGCGGGCACGGCGATCAGCGCCACGAAGACCGGGTATGTGTGGACTACCGGGATGATTCGCGAGACCTCCTCGGTGCGCATGGTGCCGAGCATCAGCACCACAGCCCCGGTGCGCAGGATGGCGGAAAGCACCGCTATGAACCATGGGAAGGCCGCTACATCGGAGGGCAAGGGGAACACGCCGATGAGGATCAGGCCAAAGATGGTGTGCAGGATGCCAGCAGGAATGAGAAAGGACCACAGGCTGGGGACGCGCTTGGATATGATGTGGCTGTCAACCACATTGACCAGCGCCGCAATTGCTGCAGCCGCAAGCGCGGCATAGACCCAACTCAAACCGAATCGCGCTCGCTTTCGGGGGGGCGTGCGGCGCCTCGCGCCTCCAGCCCCCAGTTCAAGAGAGGGTACCAGCACTACCCCCGGGGGGTATCGGCAGTACCCTGAGAACCAGCCTTATCTCCCAGTGGAGCCGTGTCCTCCGGCACCACGTTTGGTCTGCGTAAGCTCCTCGACCTCCAATACCGGCAGATCGGCGGCCCTGGAGATGACCATTTGGGCTATCCTGTCGCCATGCCTGATCTCGAAGCTGGCTTCAGGGTCGAAGAGGTACATGGTCACCATGACCTCGCCCCTATAGTCGCTGTCCACCGTCCCCAGGGTGACGCCCACACCCTTCGCCGACAGACCGGACCTCGGCCTGATCTGGACATCGTACCCTCCAGGGATCTCGATGGCGATCCCGGTGGGGACCAGTCGGGGCCTCATCGCCAGACGGAGAACGCCCTCACCCTCGAGGCAGGCATACAGGTCGAGCCCGGTCGATTCGGGAGTAGCCCGCTCCGGGAGCCGCGCCCCCGGCCGCAGACGCCTCACCTTCAACGCAAGTTGCTCGCTCACAACGGCGCAATTCTAACATGCCCGGAGGATGGCAGCCACCGGCAATATCGGTGGCCCGGTCAGCGCCCTAAGCGCGTCGCCGATGCTATACTGTGATCAAAACACCTGCGAGGTACTCAGATGGGCCCCCTTGAAGGAACGCTTGTGATCGATCTCTCTCGGTACGGTACCGGCAGGTACTGTACCATGATCCTGGGCGACCTTGGTGCCGACGTGATTACTGTGGAGGCGCCGCGCCGCACTCTCAACCTGCACAGCGTCATGAGCGACGACACCAGCTTCCGCCATCTGGGTGTCAACCGTAACAAGAGGAGCATGGCAGTCGACCTCAAGCAGGAGGCGGGAAAGGAGGTCTTCTGCCGTTTGGCCGAAAAGGCAGACGTCATTGTGGAGACCTTCCGCCCCGGCGTCGTCAAGCGTTTGGGAGTCGACTACGAGAGCATCAGCCGGATCAACCCGCGCATCGTGTACTGCTCGATAACAGGGTACGGCCAGGATGGCCCATATTCGCAGAGACCAGGCCACGACATCAATTTCGCAGGGGTCGCCGGAGTCCTGAGCCTCACAGGAAGCAGCAACGGAACGCCCGCCCATCTCCCGTTCCAGATCGGCGACATCGCCGGCATAAGCCTGGCCACAACGAGCATTCTGGCTGCCCTGCTAGCCCGGGACAAGACGGGCAAGGGCCAATACATAGACGCGTCGATGGTGGACAGCCTCGTCTTCCACCTGTGGCACTACGCGATGATGTACTTCACGGGCGGCGAGGTGCCGAAGCGGCCTGTCCTCCCCACCGGGAGCGACATGGCCTGGATGAACATCTACCGGACGAAGGACGGCGGCTACTTAACGCTGGCTTGCATGGAGCCGGGACTGTGGAAGAACCTGTGCAAGGCAATAGACCGCGAAGACCTCACCGACAGGCTGTTCACCAGCCCCGATGATCAGCGCCTGCTGTACGATGAGCTGAGCCAGGTCTTCGCCACCCGCGACAGGGACGAGTGGGTGAAGCTGGCCGACACCGGCGATGTGCCCATAGCACCGGTGTATTCGCTCGACGAGGTCTTCACCGATCCGCACCTGCAGCATCGAGGCGCGGTGGTGGAGGTGGACCACCCGAAGCTGGGGACGATCAGGCTTCTCGATACACCGTTCAAGCTGTCCGATACACCGGCGGAGGTGCGGACCAGGCCCCCACTCTGGGCGGAGCATACGCGCGAGGTGCTGGGCCAGCTGCTCGGCTACTCCGACAAGGAGATCGACGAGCTTGCCAGACAGGGGATTGTCGAGTAGCCGGTTCGTCTTCGATACTCCCAGCCAGCTTGCTGCCTTCGAGCCGTGGGTGCTAGACTTGCGTCACGCGCTATCCCGGAGGTGAGTCCATGGGCCCATTCGAAGGCATCAGGGTTCTCGATCTCTCGCGATACGGTCCGGGGAGATACTGCACCATGATTCTCGGCGACCTCGGGGCGGAGGTCATCACGGTAGAGACCCCTCGTTCCACCGGACAGGCACCGGCCATGATGATCGACGACACCGAAGCACACTACATCGGGCTCAACCGCAACAAGAGAAGCATCGCTATCAATCTGAAGGCCACGGAAGGGAAGGAAGTCCTCTACAGGCTTGCCAGGCAAGTCGACGTTGTTGTCGAGACGAACCGGCCCGGCACATCGAAGCGCCTCGGTGTGGACTACGAGACACTCAAGGCCCTGAACCCCCGGCTCATCTACTGCTCGATCACAGGCTATGGTCAGGATGGGCCCTACGCCCAGAGACCCGGGCATGACATCAACTTCGTCGCGTTCTCGGGCATTCTGGGGTTGAGCGGCAGCAGGCACGACCCACCCACTTATGTCGTCTCTCCCATGATAGCCGACGTGCTCGGCGGCACGACGCAGGCGGCCATGGGCATAATGGCGGCGCTCTTCGCCCGCGAGAAGACCGGAGAGGGCCAGTACATCGATGTGTCCAGCACGGACGGGGCCGTGTTCTACCATTGGGTCCATGCACCTCAGTTCTTCAAAGACGGAGTCTCCCCGGAGCGGGGGGAGTCACGGACCGGCAGCGACGTTGCCTGGATGAACGTCTACAGGGCCAAGGACGGCAAGTACTTCACGCTCGGTTGCTTTGAGCCGTGGCTGTGGGCAAACATCTGCAAGCTCGTAGAGCGCGAGGACTTCATCCCCCACCACTTCGGCCCCTCCGAGAGACAGAAAGAGATGTACGACGCCCTGTCGGAGGTGTTCGCCACCAGGGCGCGGGATGAATGGGTGAAGTTGCTGGATGACGCCGACGTGTGTGTCGCCCCGGCTTACAACTTTGAGGAGATGTTCGAAGACCCGCACTTCGAGCACCGAAAGGTGGTCGTAGAGGTTGACCATCCGAAGCTCGGACGCACCAGGCTGCTGAATACGCCGTTCAAGCTGTCGGGCACCCCTGCAGAGGTGCGAACCAGGCCCCCACTCTGGGCGGAGCATACGCGCCAAGTGCTGGGCCAACTGCTCGGCTACTCCGACAAGGAGATCGATGAGCTTGCCGGACAAGGCATAGTCGAGTAGGTATGACCCTCGCCGGATCGCATTATCGTCCCCGACCCTCCCAGGCCCCTTGCCCCATTACGAGCCGCGCTGATATAGTGGTCTCACACACGTAGTGAGGTGACGATATGGGCCCACTGGACGGAGTGAGGGTGATCGACCTGTCGCGGAACAGCCCCGGCAGGTACACGTCGATGATAATGGCCGACTTCGGCGCGGAGGTCTACACGGTGGAGACACCGCGCACGCCCGGCAGTAAGCTGTCCTTCATGTTCACCGACGACACATGGTTCCGCTATGTCGGCATGAACTGCAATAAGAAGAGCATCGCGGTCAACCTCAAGCATGAGAAGGGGCGCGAGGTGGTCTACCGCCTGATCGACGACGCGGACGTGCTCATCGAGGGATTCCGCCCCGGCGCGGCGGCGCGGATGGGCATGGACTACGAGACGCTGAAGAAGCGCAATCCGCGGCTGATCTACTGCTCAATCACCGGATACGGGCTGGACAGCCCCTACGTCAACCGGGGGGCCCACGACATCAACGTGGTGGCTCTGACGGGCATCCTGGGAGCCACCGGCAGCAAGGACAGGCCACCGATCCAGGTGATATCGCCCCAGATGGCAGACATGGCTGGTGGCAACGCGCAGGCGCTGGCCTCGATCATGGCTTCCCTGTACGCGCGGGAGAAGACGGGCAAGGGCCAGTTCATCGAGCTTTCCATCGCGGACGGCATGTTCTTCTTCAACTGGGTGATGGCAATCCGCTACTTCGCCAACGGGTTCATCGCCGAGCGGAGCACCCTGCCCACGGGCAGCGACAATGCCTGGCTCAACGTGTACAAGTGCAAGGACGGCACCTACATCGCCGTATCCTGCCTGGAGACGTACGCCTGGGCCAACCTCTGCAAGCTGATCGATCGTGAGGACTTCGTGCCCCTGCAGTTCGCTGCCATAGAGGACCAGCAGAAGATGTACGACACCCTCTGCGAGGTATTCGCGACCAAAGACAGGGGCGAGTGGCTGAGGCTGTTCGATGAGGCCGATGTGGCCGGCGCCGGCGTCAACAACATCGAGGAGGCCGTAGCCGACCCGCACATCGTGCACCGGGGGCTGGTGGTGGAGGTTGACCACCCGAAGATGGGCAAGGTCAAGCTGATCAAGAGCCCGTTCAAGTTCTCGGAGACGCCGGTGGAGCCCAGAAAACGCCCGCCGCTTTACGGCGAGAACACGCTGGATGTGCTGAAGGAGGTCATGGGCGCTACCGAGGCGGACATCCGGGCCATGCGCGACGAGGCTGTAATCGAGTAGTCATGAGGCCTGCGGCTACACCAGTATGCTGGTATGCCGGTAGGCACGTGTACTGGCAGAAACGCTACTCCCCCATGATCTGCAACACGATATCCCGCGAGCGGGGTCGGTTGTCGAAATCGACCAGGACGATCTGCTGCCATGTGCCCAGCGTCAGCCTCTTGTTGACGAACGGAACCACCAGCGACGGCCCCAGTATGGACGAACGCACGTGGGAGTGCCCATTCCCATCCCCCCACGCGGCATCGTGCTTATAGCGGATGTCCCTGGGCACAGTCCGGTCCCACATGTCGGCGAAGTCCCCCAGCACTCCCCTCTCGAACTCGATCGTGGTCAGGCCTGCGGTCGACCCGGCCACGAAAACGGTCACCGTCCCATCCTTCACACCTGAATCCTCGACCTCCTTTGCCACCTGCCCTGTTATGTCGAGGATGTCGCAATCGCCCCTCGTCTGAACGTGGATGCGCGTGCTCGTCACCATCTCCTGTCACCTCATCGCTCTAGATGTCCGGTGAGATTATAGCACCACAATGCAGCGGCTACGCCTGTAGACATGGCCCAGGGAGCGGATGCTCCCTGGCTACCCATACAGAGCAAGGGTCCGGGAGCACAGCTCCAGTGGGCGGGCGGGTGGGCACCACCCAACGCCCGATGGGAGGCAGCCGCGAATGGTTGACGTTGGTACAAGGACAACCGTAAGGGCGCATGGCCATGCGCCCTTACAATAACCTTACTCCGCGCCGAACTCCCAACAACCGGCTTTGCTTCCACAGCCCTCACATGCCACGGCAGGGAGCCGATGCTCCCTGCCTACCCGCTGGCATCCGAGGGCGAACGCCCTACCTTGCCGAAAAGCGAGAGAGCAGGAGTTGCACTCCTGCTGGCGGGTGGGCACCACCCAACGCCCGATGGCAGTGCGCTCCACGAGACGCTGCATAGCTGCAGTGGTATAATTGTCACGTTCCGGAGGACGGATGGACTTCTTCGACACTATAAGGGCCAGAAAGAGCACACGCCGGTTCGCGGACCGTGACGTTCCCCGAGAGGACGTGCTGAGCATGATCGAGGCCGCCAGACTAGCGCCCAGCGCCACCAACGAGCAGCCCTGGCACTTTGTCATAGTGCGCGACCGGGAGCTCAAAAACGCGATGCGGGATACCATCAACGCCATCATCAGGGGAGGCCTCGAATCGACCGATGACCGGGCGCGCAAGCAGCGGCTGGCGAGGATGAAGATCTACAGCACCCACTTCGCCAACGCCCCGGTGGCCATAGCGGTGCTGGCCCGCCCCTGGGAGGGCGCGCGCTACAGCTCGGAGCCGCCTGAGCAGGGCCACCGCGACCTGGGTATAGAGAGCGCCTCCATGGCAGCCTCTCACATCCTGCTCGCGGCCTCCGCTCTGGGGTACGGCAGCTGCTTCTCCAGCGCGCCGGCTGAGTTCGCCCGCACCGAGCTGGAGGCCATGCTGGGCGTCGAGCCACCGTGGTTCCTCATGGGGATCATCTCACTCGGCGTGCCATCGAAGGAACCGCAGGAGCGCGCGCCGCGCAAGTCCCTGGAGGACATCTGCACCTTCATCGGCTAGTACATGAAGATACTGGGCATAGAGACCTCATGCGATGAGACAGCAGCAGCCGTCGTGGAAGACGGCGTCAGCATCCTGTCCAACGTTGTGGCGTCGCAGGTGGACATCCACCGCCGCTACGGCGGCATCGTGCCCGAGGTCGCCTCGCGCCAGCATATGCTCTCTATCGTCCCGATCGTCCAGACGGCGCTCGAGGACAGCGGCGTCGAGTCCACCGATCTGGATGCGATAGCGGTGACCCACGGGCCGGGGCTCGCCGGGTCCCTGCTCGTTGGAGTCAACTTCGCCAAGTCCCTCGCTCTGGCCTGGTCCCTGCCTCTGATCGGTGTCAACCATCTGGAGGCGCACATCTACTCGAACTGGCTGGAAGGGGATGTGCCCAAGTTTCCGTTCGTGACGCTTATCGTATCGGGGGGGCACACGGAGCTCGTGCTGGTGAAGGGGCATGGCGATACCACATGCCTGGGAGGTACCCGCGACGACGCCGCCGGAGAGGCCTTCGACAAGGTGGCCCGCATACTCGGCCTGGGCTATCCGGGGGGGCCCGCCATAGAGCGGGCTTCGAAAGACGCCGGGTCGAGCTATCGCTTCCCCCGTGCCTGGCTGAGGGGCACTCACGATTTCAGCTTCAGCGGCCTGAAGACGGCGGTGCTGAGACAGGTAGAGAAGCGCCAGACCTCACCCCACGCCGATACAGGAGCCGTTGCCACCGATATGGCCGCAGGCTTTCAGGAATCCGTGGTCGACGTCCTGGTCACCAAGACGATCGCCGCCGCCGAGCACCACGCCGCCCGGCAGATACTCCTGGCAGGAGGAGTGGCGGCCAACGGGCTTCTCCGCCGGACATTCGTGGAGCGCTCGCCGATCCCGGTCATGCTGCCCCCACCTGCACTCTGCACCGACAATGCCGCGATGGTGGCCGCGTGTGGCCACTTCCACCTGCTCCGGGGCATAACGTCGGGTTGGGACCTGGAAGTGGCCCCGGGCCTGCGTCTCGACTGAGAACTCCGGCCGCCGCCCGGCCCCACCAGGGGCCAGCGCCTCACTCGAAGGAAGTTCATAATACCTGCAAGAATCAGAATCATCCTCCGTTAACACTATACAAAGTGGTTGAAGCTGTTGACACTCATGTTATAATTGCTCTGGTGACTTAGCTGGCAGGATGGTGTACCTGTATACCGGTACACCAGTGGAGGTGATCACATGAGCATGGTGATCGCTATCGCCAATCAGAAAGGAGGGGTTGGCAAGACTACTACCACGATCTCGTTGGGCGCAGCCCTGGCCGAGTTGGGGGCCAGGGTACTTCTTATAGACATGGACTCCCAGGGCACCCTCTCCATCGCTCTGGGGGTGAACGGCCTCAACGGCACGATGTATGACGTCCTCCGCGACACGGACATGGCCATCGACAGCATCCTCCTTCCCACAGCGACCAACTGCGATCTCGCTCCGAGCAACATCCATCTCGCCGGGGCGGACATCGAGCTCATAAACGAGCCCGGGAGAGAGTTCATCCTCAAGGGGAAGCTGGCGGAGGTCGACGATCGTTACGACTACGTCCTCCTCGACTGCCCCCCTTCCCTGGGAATGCTGACATTGAATTCGTTCACAGCGGCGCGGAGCATTCTGATCCCGGTTCAGGCGCACTATCTGGCCTTCAGGGGAATGCAGATGCTCCTGAACACGATCGCCAAGGTCAAGACCCGGCTCAATCCCGACCTCGAGATCATGGGCATATTGCCCACGTTCTACGACAGGCGGACCAGGCACTCTCAGGAAGTGGTCCACCAACTCAAGGAGTACTACGGAGACAAGGTAATCGACATCCCGATTCCATCCACGATCAAGTTCGCCGACACGACTTTGGCAGGCGAGTCCATCCTCACATACAGCGGCTCATCGCCCGCCGCGGCCGCCTATCGCAAGCTAGCAAGAGAGGTACACAATGGCAAGAAGAGTAAGCGTGGGAAAGCGCTTAGCTGATGACCTGGAGAAGCGGGGCATAGACGCCCTGTTCAGCACTACACCAGCACACCCGTCTACCAGTATTGCGGCCAAGAAGTTCGAGAAGGCCACCTTCTACTTCGATCCCGATGACCTCGTACAGCTCGAGAAGACCTGGCTTCGGCTGATGGAGCAGGGCATCCGGTGCAACAAATCGGAGATCGTGAGCGTGCTCCTGAAGTCGGGCCTCGATGCACACGACACGGACCCCCAGAGCAGCACCCTCAGGCAGGGTCTCACCGGCAAACGGCGGCGGGGCTGAACGACCGCCGCGCCGTGGTATACACCCGTACACCATTACACTGTCTTATCTGCCGAGACTACACCAGTACGCTGGTGTAAACCTGCGCCCGCGAGTCCGCTATACGATCGGCGAGTTGGGCGGCTACGGGACAGCCCCGACAGTCTCCCCTGTGACAGTATGTCTTCGCTATATGAATCAGGCCCTGCTGGCGGCGCGCCGAAGCCGCTGTACGTCCTGCCCTCGACCCCAGCAGCGCATCCAGCTCGCGAGTCACGTTGTTCTCCGCTCCCGGTGGGTGGCTCCTGTAGAGATACAGCGCCCTCTCGCACAGGGCAGCCCTGCAGTTCGCCGAGCCCCATGCGTGCACGAACGGCAGCACGACATTGACGATCAGGTCACGCGCCCTGCCACGGCCGATGAGAGGCGACCTGTTCGCCTCTGGCGATGGAGCAGCGGTCACCATGAAGTCACGTTCCAGGCCGTGTTGGCCCGCTACCGCGCTCGCAACGGCCCGCATCGCGTAGTCGAGAAGCCCGCCTTCTTCTCGTGCGCGGGACAGCAGACGCGCAACACCCTTGATGCGGTTGACCGGATGGTTCGCTGGTCGTACGCGGAAAAGGCGCCAGGCTGAACGAGGCATGGGCTCGCCTCCGCCACATGCCCGCCAGAGGCGCACGTGCCGCTCGTCGCCAGCGACCGTGAGCAACCCGGCCATGCCGAACAGCAACGCCTCCAGCTTCACTACGGAGCCCGCCGGCCCTTCATCACCACAGGCGCCCATGAGATCAGCGTACGGCAGCCTGCCCGCCAGCTCCAGGAAGGGCTTTCTGTTCTTTGAGTAGCCCAGAGCGCCCAGGACATCGCTGTACAGCAGCTGTTCGGCACCCTCGAAGGCCAACCGCACAAGGAGGTCGTCCGCCTTCAAGCGGAACCTCTCGTCGCCGGCCTCGTCGAGTAGCTTGCCGATCGCGTTCTCGCCGAGCACGCCGGCCGCCCCCCGGCAGGGCTCGCGGCGGGCTGGACAGGCCGGTGCCTCCCCTACCGCGCCGCCCGTGTCGCCGTTCGGGAGCCAACCCAACTCGAGTGTAGGAGCCAGGCCGCCGTTCTCCAGGGACACAGGGGCTCGCCCCCGACAGGCAACATGCAGGATCACCCGATTGTACTCGGGGTCCAGGTGGTGCCCATGGCTCCGCCAGTCCGAGGCCCGCATGTGCAGCTCGACGTCCCCCCTACTCTCGGTAGCACCACCCAATCTGATGACCGCCCCGACGAAATCGGGCCCACGGTCGGTGTTCCTCCTGCCGGGATACAACACCTCAACGCCTCTGCCATCGCTGGTCATCGAGCCCGCCCCGGGCACGGATCGTGCCTTCCACATCTCGGTCAGAATGCGTTCAGAGCCCCTGACCGGTCTCATCGCGCCGCCTGAAGGACGATTCTCATCACGGGGACCTCGGGCCGCTTTCCTCCGGCGCACGCGCGTGGTACCTGAATCTCGAGCGCTCGGCGATGATGCCGAGCAGGGTAGACGAGGTCCCCCGTGGTGCATAGGCACCCGTCTCCCACTCACTGACGGTCTGCTGCCGGATACCGAGCTCGTCCGCCAGCTCGCGCTGAGTCATGCCGAGGTGCCCTCTCAGCGCCCGCACCCGGTCGCTGTCCCAGACGACCCCCCTCGACCCACTTTTGCCCTTCTGAGCCATCGGCGGGCAGCATACACTTTTCCGTGTAAGAAGTCAAGGCACCTGTCCTGGAGCCGGATCGAGTCAGGCTGCGTATCTCGCCTGCGCGAGACGTCGCGGCCCGGACCATGTGTACCCGCTAGCGTGTAGAGCCCCAGCCCGCCGTGGCCGGCAGGGTTCGCAGTCCACAGGCCTGAATGGCAGGACTAACCGTGGGAGTTCCGTCCGCCCTGGCATCGTAGGCCCGTGGCGGGCAGGACTGAGGACTGTCCGGCCCCAGGCAGTCCGACGCGCAAGAGCAGGCCCGCCAACCTCGCCGGTGCAACCTGCTCATGGATTTGGACTGGATAAGGGCGGACTGTTGACAGTCCCGCCGTTTTCGTGCTATAATCCGCCCGCTGGACTGCTGGGCGCAGTCCAAGCACAAGGAGTCCACTCTCCAGCCGATGGCTACGCGGGACTACGAGATAGAGGAGCGGGGGCTGATACCTCCCTACGGCCCTACCAAGGGCACATTGCAGGCGTTGCAGATGCTGCGGAGGACTACACCATCCCGCATCGATACTGACTTCCTCCGCGTCAATCGCCTCGCGCCGGGCAACGAGTACAAGGTGGTCGGCGCCCTCAGGTTTCTCGGCCTGATAGACGACGAGGGCCACCCCACCGAGAGCAGCCGCATGCTCAAGACCAAGGGCGCTACCTACACCCTGGCCCTGCAGGACATCGTCCGCAACGCCTATTCAGGCGTGTTCCGCGGGCTTCGCGGCAACGATCTCACGCGGGATGGCATCTACAACCATTTCGTGACTGAGGGAGGCCTCGGCTCCGAAATGGCTACGAAGGCCACCCGCTTCCTCCTCAAGCTCTGCAGGCAGGCGGAGATAGAGATAGCGCCGGACCCGAGCCAGACCTCCTCGGGTGGCAGGAGAAGGGCGCGCCAGCAGCACAGTGCGCTCCGTCGCGGCCCGGCTGATCAGCACTCCCAAAGCACCGACTCCGTTCCAGTCGTCGGCGCTCCCTTTCCCGTGGTACTGGCCCTGACACCGGAGACCGCCACCATGGACGTGGAGCAGCTGACGGACCTGTTCCGCAAGATGCGGATCGCATTCGAGCAGTCCCAGGCCAACTAGCGCCCCGCATCCCTTCAGAATCCCTTCAACGTTGCCTTCTCAAGTGCGCACATGCTACAATACCTCGTCTGCGAGGCTAGCATGTCCGACGTTCCATATTGGGTCGGGTTCAGCAGAATCCCGGGGATCGGCCGGGTCAGGTTCCAACAGCTTCAGTCTCACTTCGGTCGCCTTCAGAATGCCTGGGAGGCTGATCGTGGCGAGCTGCGGTCGGCGGGGTTGGATAGAGGCACCGTTGATAAGATCATGACCCACCGGCCGACCATATCCCTGGACGATGAGATGGACAGGCTGCGGCGACACGGTGTGAGGGTGTTGACCTGTAACGACCCGGCCTTCCCTCCCAGGCTCAAGGAGATATACGACGTTCCGCCCGTCCTCTACATCAGAGGCAGCGTGGTCGATGAGGATGAATGGGCGATAGCAGTCGTGGGAACGAGACAGGCAACCGTCTACGGTAGAGACGTAACCGAACAGCTCGTCGAGGAGCTCGTCCACAACAGGATCACGATCGTCAGCGGACTGGCCCGCGGCATCGACGCGGTAGCGCACCGGGCAACTCTGGACAACGGGGGCCGCACCATAGCGGTCTCAGCCTGCGGCCTGGATATGGTCTACCCGGCGGAGAACACGAAGCTGGCCCAGTCCATCATCGAGAATGGTGCTCTGGTCAGCGAGTACCCCTTGGGCACCAGGCCCAAGGCGGATAACTTCTTCCGACGAAACCGCATCCTGTCCGGCTTGAGTCTCGGCGTGCTCGTAACGGAGGCTGGCAAGCGCAGCGGCGCATTGATCACGGCCAACTACGCCAATGAGCAGAACCGCGAGGTGTTCGCCGTGCCGGGGAGCATCCAGTCCCCCTCGAGCTACAGCACCAACATGCTCATCCAGGCAGGGGCAAAACTTGTGTGCAACGCCCAGGATGTGCTCGAGGAGCTGAACCTGTCGATGATCCCCAGACAGCTGGAGATGCGGGAGATCGTTCCTGCCAACGAGACCGAGTCAAACCTGATCCAGTTCCTGGGGGAACAGCCGACGCACATAGACGAAATCTGCCGACTTTCGCACCTTCCGATCGCCAGGGTCTCGAGTACCCTGGCGATGATGGAACTCAAGGGCGTGGTGCGCCAGCTAGGGGGAATGAACTACGCGCTGGCTCGCGGCGTCCATGGGACGTGACCCGAGCGGCGCAGGCTCGACGGACTGCCCGCGATTACAGCAGCAATCGTATTACCCGATCGCATCGCGGGCACTTCAGATACTCGACCTCGTGCGGATTGACCGCCGTAGCGTTGGGGTCGACCTCCTGCTCACAGTAGTGGCAGCGCAAGACAACCGGTTTCTGGCTCGGCGTGTCGCCGGCGTTGTCCGAAGCCTTGACGAAGTCCAGCACCAGCTCGGCCTCACACTTGACGCACGTGACGCGAGACAGCCTCCAAGGCGCAGGGCTCGGGGCCTTCACGGGAAAACGCACGCCGCAGGACGAGCATCTGACCTGCCATATCACCGAAGCAAGCCTGTCCATCTGCGCCACTGAGTAGATACCCAGGGCCGCCATTCCGGCGAGGGTAACCACCCCCAGGAATTCGCCCCAGTCACCGACGTCCCCGGTACGCTCCTCGTAGTCCCTCTTGCGCCGGTCCAGCTCCAGCCTGTCATGAATCCTGAGGGGGACATGCCGTTGACGCATTCGCAGTCACAGCCTCCGTAGCTTCAAGTTATCGATGATACATCAACCATGTATCACGTTTAATCAGCTTTGTCAATGCTCCCTGATTGGTCCATCCTCACGGGGGGGGGCCGACACGCCACCGTGGACACAGGGAGGCAGGGTCAAGTGGGGACACGAGAACTGCAGTCAGTAACCTCGATGAGCCATGTGGGGGGCCGGTTGACGCGGTGTAGCCCGCGAGTCCCTATCGCTAGAGCTCGGGTTCGACCTCCTGCCGCCGCCTCAGAATGACATCCCTGAGCCTGGCAAGTACCAGGGAGACCTGCTCCCGCCTGTTCATGTACAGATAGGTGGCCAGGCCGATCAGCAGCATGATCCCCACGATGACACCGGTCAGGACCCATGCGACGGCGATCTGGGACGAGCCAGGGCCGTCTGCGAGAACCACGAACAGACCGCCACCGTCTATCTCGGCAAGGACCGTGCCCGCTTTGATGTCAACTATCGACTCCAACTCCACCCAACGCCCGCTGCCGGCATCATAGCGAGCCACCCTGGCCGGCGTGGTCGAGTTTGTCGACTCGTTCCCGGAACACAGCGTTGGATCGTACTTGAGGGTGAGGAGAGCGGGCGGCGAGAAGGTCGCTCCTTCAGGACCGATCAAAACAGCATCCCCGGCCAGACAGCGTCCGGCTGGCGGTGAAGGCGGGCTCTCCGCGATACCTATCTCCAGGCTGCCGACCGGCGCGCCCTCCTGTGTCGTCGCCCTTGTTCCCTCCAGGACTTCCAGCCTGCTGTCCACCTCGGGGTGCATCAGAGCAACCGATATCTGCACCAGGCCACCCTGGCCGACCTTGTCACTCATGTCAATCATACTCTGCGGCGAAGCGGCAGCCACGGCGGAAGCGGGAAGTACGACCACAGACCGCGCAGCCGACCACACGGACACGACGTCGTTGCGGTCGCCGCTTCGGGCCTGGGCCCGTACGGTGTAGGTCCCGGGTGAATCCCAGCTATGGCTGGCGACAGGCGAGGATGACCATTCGGACTGCGTTCTATCCCCCCAGTCGAACCGGTATTCCAGCCCGCTCCCCAGGTTCGAGATGGCGCCGCTGGTCGAGAACACCAGACCAGTGCCGACTTCGTTGCTGGAGGGCCCGGCGGGCGCGTTCGGCATACTCACCGTCTCAGGCGGAGCCTCGACGTAGACGAACTTGGCGTCGGACCAGCCGGAGACGGCATCCGGGTTGGCGGAGCTCCTTGCCATCGCCCTCACGGCGTACATGCCTGCAGACGACCACGTGTGTGACGCACCGCCTACCGACAGCCAGCCGGACTGGGTGCCGTCGCCCCAATCAAACCGGTATTGCACGCTTCGCCCGGCACTGGACGAGGCACCACCCGTCGTGAATGCCATGCTCCTTCCGGCACGGGTGCTGCTCAGCCCTATCGGAGTGTCAGGAGAGCTCACGCTCTCGGCGGGCGGACTCAGCACCACCATCCAGCCACCGGACCAGCCAGACAATACCCCCGTCCGTGTGGCGCTCCTCGCCTGCGCTCTGACATTATGCGGTCCCTGGTCGGACCACACATGGGTGGCTGTCGATGAAGCCGACCACTCGGACCTGGTCCCGTCACCCCAGTCGAAGCGGTACTGTACAGGGTTGCCCTGGTTGGACATCGCGCCTTCCGACGTGTAGGTGAGCTCCTCGCCGATCTCGCCAGCTGCGGGCCCGCTGGGCGTCCGGGGCGTGCTGACAGACTCCGGCGGCAAATTGATTACAACGCCCTTGCCTTGCGACCAACCGGAGACCACGTCCGGGTTCGCAGCGCTCCTTGCCTGCGCCTTCACAGTGTAGGCACCGGGGTCAGCCCACGACTTCGAAGCGATCGCCGATGAAGCCCATTCTGACTGCGTCCCGTCACCCCAGTCGAAGCGGTACTGCACATTGTGTCCGCGATTGGATACGGCCCCGCCCGTGGTGTAGGTCAGGCTCTGGCCAACCTCGTTGGCAGACGGGCCCGTCGGGATGTCCGGAGCGCTCACGCTCTCCGGGGGATGGCCAATCGTGACGATGTGCTCCGCCGACCACGCGGAGACTACGTCGGGGTGCGCCCCGCACCTGGCTTGAGCCTTCACGCCATAGCTGCCGGCACCCCCCCATGTATGGGATGCCTCTGTCGACGAAGACCAATCGGACAGGGTCCCATCTCCCCAATCGAACCGGTACTGGACACGATGACCGAGGTTGGAGACGGCCCCTCCAGTGGAGAACGCAATGCTCTGACCCAGCTGGCCGCCCGAGGGACCCGAGGGTGTCGTCGGCGTGCTGATCGTCTCCGGCGGCGGAGCGATCGTGACGACAGTACCGGCGGACCAGTCCGACACCACGCTGGTATCATAGCTGCTTCTCGCCTGCGCACGAACCTTGAAGGGCCCTTCGCTCGACCAGGCATGTGTCGCTACTACTTCCCGGGACCACTGCGAGCGGCTCCCGTCGCCCCAGTCGAGACGATATTCAACATCGTGACCCAGGCTCGAGACCGCCCCGCCGGTCGAGTAAGCGAGCCCCTTGCCGGCCTCGCCGCTCGAGGGCCCCACAGGCGTGTTCGGGATGCCCACGGTCTCGGGAGGCGGGCTCACGACAACTTCTGTGGCCGCCGACCAGATTGAGACTACGTTTGTGTGCGAGGCGCATCTGGCCTGTGCCCTGACCTCGTAGGTCCCGGGAACAGACCACACATGGGAGGCCTTGGTCGAACTCGACCACTCCGACTCCCTCTTGTCTCCCCAGTCGAAGCGATACTGCAGGTCATGTCCGAGATTGGAGGCTGCTCCTCCGGTGGTATACGTCAGGCTCAGACCGACCTCTCCCTTGGAAGGGCCCAGAGGCACATCGGGCGTGCTGACCTCCTCTGGAGGAGAGCTCACGCTTACCGTACGCGCCTCGGACCAGTCTGACAGCACGCTGACGTGGGCCGCACACCTGGCCTGCGCCCTCACTTTGTAGCTGCCTGCACTCGGCCACGCGTAGCTGGCGCTGGTCGACGAAGACCACTCCGAATACGTGCCGTTGCCCCAATCGAAACGGTACTCCAGGCTATGGCCGAGATTCGATACCGCTCCCCCGGTGGAATACGTAAGGCTTTCACCGGCGATAGCGTTGGACGCGCCATATGGCGCGGTGGGAACGCTGATCGCCTCCGGCGGCGGATAGGACGTGCTCAGGTCCCATCTCGTGTACTCGAGACCGCAGTCCGTGCATTCCCCTATGTCCAGGGAAGGCCATATCGCCTGCCACTCCCCCTTGTAGCCGACGGAGGCACGGAGCTCGCCGAGCGGGCAACGCTCCGCGGTGTACGTCCCTTCGGAATCCGTGGCGACGTACATGGTCTCCCCGCTTTCCTCACACCGAACCTCCACGGCGGCATCGGTCATCGGGGAGCCATCGTCGAATCGTACCTGCCCCCGCAGGGCAGTGCTCGCGTGTCCCTCCAGCGAGAGGGTGAAGTCCTGTCCCACGGAGTTGGGCGTATTGTCCAGCAGCACGAGGAACTGCCAGCCGGTGTAGTCGGCCTTCGACCGTTCGGGGCGGAGATCCAACTCGAGCGAAGTGCTCCCCTCTCCACCGATGGTTGCCTTATCCAGGAGCGCACCACCCGAATCGTATACCCTTACGCCGTAGCTGTCAGCCGAGCCGGTTGATACCGCCAACTCGAGAAGATAGACATGGAAACGAGGATCGGTGTTGTTCAGGTACACGAAATGCGAGGATGTGCTGCCAGCCTCCACGCGGCCATAGACCGGCGCAGGCTGGAGGTTCTGCAGGGAGACTGTGATCTGATTTACGGCGGAGAAGGCAACCGACGGGAACGCGAGGAGCAACAACGAAGCGGCGAGGATGACGGTGAGAAGCAGGCTCCACGCAGGTCTGGCCATCCTCATTCGCGTGCTCACCTTCTTGACCAGAGTGATCGATTCCGCCGCCGGCGCCAAGCACCCGTCCCCGGCACTACTCTCACGGAGGACTTGTCCCAGCTTCGGCTTGAGCGGGATTATAAACCCTTGATATGTGAAATGCAAACAGAGTAGCCGCCCAATATCAAGGCCTATGCCACCAACAGGCGCGGACTCGCGCGACGACGACCAAGAGAAGGGCGGCCCTCGAACGAGGGCCGCCCTGGCCTATCTCCGAATCATTCAGCTACGTAGTTGGCGTCGGCGTAGGCTCAACGACGACGTTCGTCAGACAGTTGTTGGCCTCGTCTGATTCCGCAACATCGGAATCCACATCCGCACAGACCTCGACGTCGTCCGACCCTTCGCTCAGCGTCAGCGCGGCTGCGAAGCTGTCGCTGTGCTCCTCGCCAGGCGCGAGCGATAGCGTGACCTCCTTGGTCTCCATACTGGAACCGTCCACCGTGAGGCCGACGCTATAGCCAGCGGCGGCGGTAGCGTTGCCCACGTTCTTGACCGTGTAGGAGACAGTATAGGTGGCATTGCCGCCGCTGCCCGTCCATTCCTCGTATTTGTCGGAGATGATGAGGTCAGGCTCACCCGGCTCAGGCGTCAGCGTAGGAGTCCACCCGGGCCAGCCCTCGGGAATACCGCCCTGATGAATCACAACGGCCTTGGCGGGTGGCCCCAGCTTCGGATCGCCCGTCGTGACAACGGTGACGAAGCTCTCGTTGACCTCCACGTCGGAGGCCGTCATCCCTTGAGGGCGGTAGACAGTCTGATTGCCACTCATGGTGAACGTGTGGCTGACTCCGTGGACATCGGCGATGGTAATGCTGCCATCCCCAGCCGTGGAGAACGCCGTCACGACCCCGGTCCGATGAGCATGCAACCGCGCTCGAAGCTGCTTCTGAAACGCGCCTGGGTACACCAAGATCCGTGTCGCGTCACCGGTGTATACGCCCTCAGGGTCTTCAACGACTCCAGTGCCTTTCGCCGCAATCCTGTTGTCTTCCAGAGCCGTGATGTTCCCTCCAACAGCCTCGATGAATCCTGCGAAGTCCACCTTCCCCTTGGCGACCGAAGGAACCATGTAAGTCGTACCGTCGGTCAATGCCAGGGTCACTTCCCAACCCTGCTTTCCCGTGAATGTGATGTTCCCCTCACACGCGGATGTCACATTGCCGACGAAGTTCTGGTTCTTGCCGTGGCCTTGCGGACCTTTTCCCGGATTGTCCTCGGGTGGCCCTTTGGCGGCAGCTGTGCTCACGCTCCCGACGATCAGCACCCCAACCAGCGCAATAATGGCTAAACATCTGATGTACCGCATTATAGACCCCCTTCAGCATATTCCCAGCTCTGACCTATCATTTACTAATAACGATGCAACCGGCTTTTGGTTAGCTCCCTGTTTCGGGTTTCACGGCAGGTATATCACTGTCAGGAACGCATCAACCTCGTTCCCCTGCCAGTCGCTCGCCACGACTTCGATCTCGTTGAGCCCCTCTTCAAGCGCCACGTCGACAGAGAAGCCTCCGGTCTCGTCAACCGTGGGGAAAGCGATGGTCTCTCCTATCAAGACGGTCACTACCGCATCGGCAATGGTTGTGCCAACCACCGTGACCGTTCCGGTCTCGACAATAGCCTCGTCTTCCGGCGCTGTTATGTCAAGAAAAAGCCCGGTCGCGCCCGGCGATGGAACCGGCGTTCCGGTCGCCTCTGGGGTGCCCGCCGGTGTCGCTGTCGCCTCAGGCGTCGCTGTTGCGGCGGGTGTCTGCGTCGACCCGGGCGTTTCCTCCTCTGCAGTACATCCAACCATGCCGATGCTCATGAGTAGCAGCAGGCAGATCATAATCGCTAAGCTCTTCATGCCATCCCCCTATCGCTGTCCAGACTAGTGCCCAGGTGAGGGCGCTACCATCGATCATAATATAGCACAGACTCGGCGCCCGCTCCATTGTACTTTGTGGCCCGCAGAGCAGCGGGAAGTAGCACCAGCGCGGCCGTGCAGGGCCATAACAGCAGTGCATCTTTCCCATTGTCTGGACGAGTACGAGGGAAGTCACCACAAACAAAGCAACATGACCATTGTCACCACCACGTCAAGTCGATAGTACTAGTACCAATGGTGACATCGGCCCTTGACGACTTCCACGCTTGTGTGTAGTGTATGCTGACGGTGCGGAGGGGTTGGCTCCAGGAGGGCCAGCAGTCCCGCGACGAATCGAACCGCACCTAGAATAGGGATTGGGTGCCGATGGCAAGGAAACTAGTGATTGTCGAATCCCCGGCGAAGGCCAGGACACTGGGCCAGTTCCTGGGTAAGGACTATGCTGTCAAGGCCTCACTGGGACATGTGCGCGACCTCCCCGAGAAGACCCTCGGTGTTGACGTCGACAATGACTTCACGCCGAAGTATGTTGTCAGTCGTACCAAGAGCAAGATAGTCAAGGATATCAAACAGTCCGCCGCCAACGCCTCGGCCATCTATCTCGCCACTGACCCGGACCGTGAGGGCGAAGCGATCTCCTGGCATCTCGTGCAGGCAGCAAAGCTGTCGGGGATGCCGCTCAAGCGCGTCGTCTTTCATGAGATAACCAAGGACGCAATCGTGGATGCCTTCCGCCATCCGCGTGCCATAGACTCCAGGCTCGTCGATGCCCAGCAGGCGCGCCGGATTCTGGACAGGCTGGTCGGCTACAAGATCAGCCCCCTGCTGTGGAAAAGGGTGAGGCCCGGTCTCTCGGCGGGACGGGTGCAGTCGGTGGCACTCAAGCTGGTCGTGGACCGCGAGGCTGAGATCGCGGCCTTCGTTCCTGAGGAGTACTGGTCCATCGAGGTCGAGCTATCGAAGAAAGGCGACAAGAAGGGTCGATTCACGGCAACGCTCGCCGCCGTCAACGGCAACGAGAAGGTCGAACTCAAGGATGAGAGTCAATCGACCGCCGTCGCGTCCGAACTGGAGAAAGCCAGCTACGCCGTGTCCGCGGTGAGGCACAAGAAGACCAGCCGCCAGCCCGCGCCTCCCTTTATCACGAGCACGCTCCAACAAGAGGCATGGCGCAAGCTCAGGTTGAGCGGAAAGCAGACGATGGCCATAGCGCAGCAGCTCTACGAGGGGCTGCCGCTGGGGAAGAAGGGCCCCGTAGGCCTGATCACCTATATGCGAACCGACTCCACACGTGTCACGCCCGCCGCGGTCTCCGAGGCGCGGTCATACATCGAGGAGAAATACGGCAAGGAATATCTTCCCGCTTCGGCGCGCCAGTTCGCGAAGAAGGTGAAAGGAGCGCAGGAAGCACACGAGGCGATCCGACCCACCTCCGTTCAGAGGCAGCCGTCCGAGGTCGCCTCCTATCTCACCAAAGACCAATTGAAGCTATACACCCTGATTTGGCAGAGAATGGTAGCCAGCCAGATGGCGGCAGCCCAGATAAGCACTACCACAGCGGAGATCGAGGCAACGCCCGACGGAAGCGACAGGAAGTACCTGCTGAGGGCGTCCGGGTCGGTATTGACCTTCCCCGGATTCCTCACGCTCTATCAGGAAGGCAAAGACGAAGAAGAGGACGAGAAGAAGCCGCTCCCACCACTCGCCAAGGGCGAGACCCTTACCTTGCTGGAGGTCCTGCCCAAGCAGCATTTCACTCAGCCTCCCCCCCACTACACCGAGGCCACGCTGATCAAGGCGCTGGAGGAACTCGGAATCGGTCGCCCGAGCACATACGCCCCCACTCTTTCGCTGATACAGGACCGGGGCTATGTGCAGCGGCAGAACGGCAGGCTGGAGCCAACCGAGCTGGGGGCGATAGTGTCCGGCCTTCTGAGCGAGCACTTCACGGACATAGTCAACGTCGGCTTCACGGCTCAGATGGAAGAGAAGCTGGACATGATAGCGAGCGGGGAACTGCAGTGGGTGCCAATGCTCCGCGAGTTCTACGGTCCGTTTTCGGAGACCGTGTCCAAGGCTAACATAGCAATCCCCAAGATAAGCGAGCCTACTGACGAGATATGCGAGAAGTGCGGCAGGCCGATGGTCATCAAGTGGGGGCGGAGAGGCAAGTTCCTGTCCTGCACCGGCTACACTGAGCCCGACGAGTCCAACCGCTGCACGAACGCCAAGTCAATCGATGGCAACGGAGCCTCGGGTGCCAAGACCGCCGCCGCCGTGGCGGACGAGCCCACAGACGAGGTATGTGAGAAGTGCGGCAAGCCAATGGTTATCAAGAGCGGGCGCTGGGGCAGGTTCCTGGCCTGCACGGGCTTCAGCGACACCGACAAGTCCAAGCGGTGCAAGAACACCCGCTCCATCCTGGTCACGACGGGCGTGAAATGCCCCGAACCCAAGTGCAGCGGGGAGCTTGCGGAGAAGAGGACCAGGAAGGGGCGTACCTTCTACGGGTGCTCGCGATATCCGAAGTGCAAGTTCGCCACATGGGACAAACCGCTGGCCGAGCCTTGTCCGCAATGCGGGGGCCTGCTGACGCTCTCGAAGGGCAAGGCCAAGTGCACGAAGTGCGACTACCGGGGCGAACCGGGTCCGGAGGCATAGGCCTTGAAGGAACTCCTGGAAAAGTTCGTGAGGCATCTGGCGGTGGAGCGCGGCGTATCCCCGCTGACCGTACGGAACTACACGTCCGACATACAGGGTTTTCTCGATTACCTGGACCAGAATGGTATCGAGAACCTCGAGGCCGTCGACCGGTCGGTTGTGCGCCGCTATCTAGGCCAACTGCACGCACAGGGTTTCTCCAGGGGAAGCATCAGCCGCAAGCTGAGCGCGCTTAGGTCGTTCTATCGCTATCTCTCACGCCAGGGTCTGGTCGGTTCCGAACCGCTGTCGGCCCTTTCGGCACCCAAGATCGAGAAGCGCCTGCCGAAGTTCCTGAGCAAAGAGGAAGCATCGAGGCTGGTCGAAGCCCCGGACGCCTCGACACCCAAAGGGCTCAGGGACAAGGCGATGCTCGAGTTACTCTATGCCGCTGGGCTGCGCGTGAGCGAAATCGTTGGCTTGGACACCGGCGATATCGACCTGGTGTCGCGGCAGATCAGGGTCTGGGGCAAGGGATCAAAGGAGCGAATGGGGCTAATAGGCAAGCCGGCGGCAGAGGTCTTGAAGGTCTACCTTGAGCACGGGCGTGTCAAGCTAATGGGACGGAAGGAAACACGTGCGCTGTTCCTCAACCGTAGCGGAGGGCGCATATCGGAGCGTAGCGTTCAGAGGTTGATCGCGGAGCATGCCCGACGGGCCGGTCTGGACATGGGAGTCCACCCGCACATGATGCGCCATACGTACGCTACGCATCTGCTGGACGGCGGGGCCGATCTCAGGGTAGTCCAAGACCTGCTCGGCCACGCCAAGCTGTCCACGACGCAGGTGTACACTCACGTGACCCAGAACCAGATCCGCCGCTCCTACCTCGCAGCCCATCCCAGAAGCAGCGCTCACAAGGGGGAGGAATGAAGATACTCGTTCTGCACGGCCCCAACCTCAACATGCTCGGCTCGCGCGATCCCGAGGTCTACGGCAAGCAGACCCTGTCCGAGATCGATTCGAAGGTCCGTGACAGGGCGCGCGAGCTTGGTGTAGAGGTAGAGACATTCCAGTCGAACCACGAAGGCGCGTTGATCGACTTCATCCAGGAGAAGTCGCGAGATGCCGCTGGCATAATCATCAACCCGGGTGGGTTAACGCACTATGGCCTCTCCCTGCGCGATGCCCTGGCGGACACTTCCCTTCCGGTGGTCGAGGTTCACCTGTCCAACATCTATGCCCGGGAGGAGTTCCGGCGTTATTCGGTCGTCGCCCCCATCGCACGGGGGCAGATATCCGGCTTCGGCTGGCATGGCTATGTCGCTGCCCTCGAACTCATTGTGGCTGCAGAGGCATAGGCAACCATGACCAGCCGACTGGCGGCACTCCGTGAGCTCCTGCCCCAGAATAGACTCGACGCCCTGCTAGTATCGCAGCCCGAGAACCGCCGCTATCTCTCAGGCTTCACCGGCTCGGCAGGTTTCCTACTCATATCTCGAGACGCGGCGATCCTGGCCACCGACTTTCGTTATGTCGAGCAGGCCCAGGCCGAGGCCCCCAGCTTCGATATCGAGCGGGTAGCGGGCCCGCCCGAAGGATGGCTGCCACGGCTGGCGTCCCAGACCGGAGCACGCCGGATCGGCTTCGAGCAGGACCACATCACCTACGCTGCCTATCAGGAGTTCGTCGCGGCGCTGAAAGAAGGCGTGACGAATACCGCTCTGATCGCAAGCAAGGGCGTCATCGACGGGCTGCGCGCTATCAAGGACAAGGGCGAACTCGCGTGCCTGGAGAAGGCTGCGGAGTTGGCCGACGCGGCACTCGACGAGATCGTGCCCGGCATTGAGACCGGTATGACTGAGAAGGAGCTGGCCTGGAGACTGGAGTCCCACCTCCGACAGAACGGAAGCGAGCCGCTTCCGTTCGAGGTGATCGTCGCCTCCGGACCGAATGCGGCCCTCCCCCACGCCAAGCCAACGGACCGGCCCATCGCGGCCAGCGAGCCAATCGTCATCGATTTGGGGGCGCGCACCCACGGCTACTGCAGCGACATCACGAGGACCTGCTGCCTGGGCGAAGGCGATAGCACCTTCCATCGCATATATGATATAGTCTTAGGGGCCCAGCTCACCGCCATGGAGACTCTGCAGGCGGGCATGACGGGTGAGCAGGTCGACCAGCTTGCCCGAACCGTGATCTCGGAGGCAGGCTACGGCGATGCCTTCGGCCACGGGCTGGGGCACGGAGTCGGCCTTGCTGCCCACGAGGAACCTCGTCTCGGTCCGGGGTCCCCAAGCGTACTGGCAGATGGCATGGTGTTCACTCTCGAACCAGGCATATACATCTCGGGGTGGGGCGGGGTCAGGATAGAGGACACGGTGGTGCTCGAAGAGGGAAAGGTCCGGCCACTGACCAGGGCGAGGAAGGTCTGGAGGTAGCTCAGATGATGGACGCCGGCGATCTCAGGAAAGGCTTCACGATAGAGCTGGACGGACAGCTTTACACCATTCTCGATTTCCAGCACATCAAGATGGGCCGGGGCAGTGCTCAAATCCGTCTCAGGCTGCGTGATGTTAGGGCCGGTCACACGATAGAGCGCACCTTCCAGGCCGGCGAGAGATTCAACCGCGTACGTGTCGAGCAGAAGTCGGCGCAGTATCTCTATCAAGACGGCGACTTCTACTACTTCATGGACAACGAGACATTCGAGCAGACCCCGTTGAGCAAGGAGCAGCTGGGAGATGCGCTCAACTACCTCAAGGAAGGCATGAGCCTCATGATTTCGAGGCACGGGGACGAAGCAGTCGGAATCGAGATGCCGATCACAGTCGAGCTGGAGGTGACCGAGACGGGCCCGGGCCACAAGGGCGATACGTCGTCCGGTGGCACAAAGCCAGCCATCCTGGAGACCGGCCTTACGATCCAGGTGCCCTTCTTCGTCAATACGGGTGATGTGGTCCGCGTAGACACGCGCGATGGCAGCTATATGGAGAGGGCATAAGGCCACAGGCGGACGATTTTGCTCAAGGCAGACCTTCACGTCCACACTCGCTATTCGAAGGACTCTACCTCCCCACCTGAAGAGATAGTCCGGCACTGTCTGGATACCGGCATCAACTGTCTTGCCATCACCGACCACGACACCACAGCTGGAGCGATCGAGGTCAAGCGTATCGCCCCATTCAAGGTCATCATCAGCGAGGAGATACTGACCAATCGCGGGGAGATCATCGGGTATTTCCTGAACGAGGAGGTGCCACCCCACCTGTCCCCGGAGGAGACGATAGCCCGGATCAAGGAGCAGGGGGGGCTCGTATGTATCCCACACCCATGCGATCGGTTCCGTCCCCACTCCAAGCTACGCAGGGACGCGCTCGAGAGAGTCCTGCCACAGGTCGACATGATCGAGGTCGCCAACTCCAGGACCTACCTGTCGAGGGACAGCAGGCGTGCCCTGGAACTCGCCCGCGTCAACGGCCTCCCGGGCACGGCCGGTAGCGATGCACACGTAGTGCGGGAGATCGGGAAGACTTACGTGGAGATGCCTGGTTTCGAGACGCCGCAAGAGTTCCTGGCCGCCCTGAGACAGGCAAGGGTGGTCAGCGAAAAGACGAGCGTTCTCATCCACTTCTACAATATCAGGAACCGCCTGATCAAACGCCTGGGAAGAGGTTGATGGTACGTGTATAGGATCGGTTGGTTCTCCACCGGGCGCGGCGAGGGGTCTCGCTCCCTGCTGGCGACCGTGAGGCGGGGCATTGACGAGGGCAGCATCAGGGCCCGAGTCGAGTTCGTCTTCTGCAGCCGGGAAAGGGGCCAGACGGAGCAGACCGATCTGTTCCTCGACCAGGTAGAGTCGTACGGCATGCCGCTGGTGTGCCTCTCATCCAGGAGGTTCAAACAGGACCGGGGTGTCGCGTCGATCGACGACTGCCGCGCCGAGTTCGATCGGGAAGCGATGCGTCTGTTGGGCGACTTCAGGCCGGACATATGCGTGCTCGCCGGCTACATGCTGATAGTGGGCGAGGAGATGTGCAGCCATTTCGACATGATCAACCTTCATCCGGCCCTCCCCGGTGGCCCCAAAGGCACGTGGCGCGAGGTCATCTGGGAGCTCATCGACACGGGAGCCAACGAGACCGGCGCCATGATGCACCTGGTTACACCTGAGCTGGACATGGGACCGCCGGTTACCTACTGCGCCTTTCCGATTCGCGGCGGCCGGTACGATCCTCTCTGGGCGGAGATCAAGGAGTCACCGGCTCAAGAGGTAAAGACCCGGCAGGGAGAGGACAACCCCCTATTCAAGCTGATCCGGGCCGAGGGAGTGCGCAGGGAACAGCCGCTTGTTGTGGCAACGCTCAAGGCCTTCAGCGAGGGGAAGGTGCGCGTCGAGGGTGGCAACCTGGTGGACGCAGGTGGGCATCGCATTCAGGCCTACTCGCTGACAGAAGAAATCGAGGGAATGCTCAAGAGCGATTCCCCCGATTAGGCCCCATCTCTATATGGAAACCGTCAGTCCTTCTTCTCCGCCGCCGGCCCTCTCAGTATCTCGTCGATGACGCCGTACTCGAGCGCTCCGTCAGCGCTCATGTAGTAGTCGCGGTCGGTATCCTGGATGATCCTCTCGAGGGACTGGCCTGTGTGCTTCACGAGTATGTTGCGAATGACATCCTGCAGCCTCAATATCTCACGGGCGGCGATCTCGATATCGGCGGCCTGCCCCTGGGCCCCACCCATTGGCTGGTGCATGTGGATCGTGGCGTTGGGAAGCGCGTACCTCTTGCCCTTGGCTCCGGCAGTCAGCAGCACGGTGCCCATGCTCGCAGCGAGACCGACGCAGATCGTGGACACATCGCAGCGAATGAGCTGCACCGTGTCGTAGATCGCGAGCCCGGCATTGATGATGCCCCCAGGGCTATGAATATATAGGCTGATGTCCTTGTCAGGGTCCTCACGCTCCAGATACAGGAGCTGCGCTATGACCAGATTGGCTACCTGATCGTTGATCGGCATCCCCAGAAAGATGATGCGCTCCTTCAACAACAGGGAGTAGATATCGAAAGCCCTCTCTCCCCGTGCACTGCTCTCGATTACGAATGGGATTACGCTACTCGGATCCTTGAGCATCTTCGCCCTCCTCTTCCTTTGCTGGTGATGTCTCATCAGGTGCTGCGTCGTCCTTAGAGTCGGCCTCAACCGCCGGTGATACCTCGCCGGTAACAACCCCGTATAGACGGTCTATCGCCTTCTTGACGAAGAGGTTCCTGCCGAGCGACACGCGGGCCTGGGGCGTGTCGAAGAGCTGGCGTACCGAGTCGTCCGAGACGTGCTGCATCATTTGCTCGACCTCAGCGTTTATCTCGTCAAGGCCGACCTGTATGCCCTCTAACTCGGCGAACTTCTGGATAACGATTGAACGGATAACGACGCGCTCAGCCATCGGCCTGAGTTCAGCCCTGAACTCATCCTCGGTCTTGCCGATGCTGTCCAGATAGCTGTCGAGCGCTTCCTTGTCACCGTGCTGACGCCTGTTCTCCTCCACCAAGTGTTCCAGTTCACTGTCCACCATGACGTCCGGATACTCGACAGTCGCCATGTCGACCAGGGCCTTGATTGCCTTCTCCTCGAGGTTGCTCTTCGCCTCCTGCTCCTTCCTTGTCTTCAGACTCTCGGTCAGCCGCTCCTTCAGGGCATTGAGACTGTCGAATCCATCGCCCAGACCCTTGGCGAACTCGTCATCCAGCGCCGGCGGAGTCTTCCGCTTGATCTCCTTGACCTGCACCGTGAATGCGCATTCCTTGCCGCCCAGATCACCCCGTCCCTCCGGGATCGTGAGCGTGAAGCTGCGCTCCTCCTCTTTCTTGGCGCCTACCAGCTGCTCGGCGAAGCCGGGCAACGCACCGGGGGTGCTCTCAGACATCTGGTAGACGCCGTCCTTCTCGTCTATCACCACCTCCCCGTCCACGACGCCCTCCACGCTGACCGAAAGCAGGTCCTCGAGCTCAGCGGGACCGTCCACCGGTGCCCACGGAGCCTGCATAACGCGAAGATGTTCCAGCGACTCGCTGACCTCCTCCTCAGTTACCTCGACCGGCTCGGGGCTGAACTTGATCTCATGGTAGTCGCCCAACTCCACCGTGGGGCGTACGGGCACGGTGGCCTTGAAAGACAGCGGCTCGACCTGCAGTATCTCGACCTCGGGCCTGGCTATAGCGTCCACCTGCTGCTCGTCAAGGGCTCGCTCGTAGACCTCCGGCAGGAGATGCTCAACGGCCTCCTCTACCACCGCCTCCCGTCCGATGTACTGCTCCAGGATGGCCGAAGGCACTTTGCCTTTGCGGAAGCCGGGAATGGAAGCCTTCGCCCCGACACGACGGTAGGCTTTCTTGACGGCCTCCTCCATCTCATCAGAGTCGACCTCTATGTTCAGTACGACCCTGCTTCGTTCGATCCTCTCGTTCGTAACCTTCATTCTGCCTCTGTTCGAGCCATTATAGCACGGTCATCCATCTCCGTGAGCTTGCGAGCCTCCGCCCACCAGGCACTACGCATCATTCCTCGACGAGCCTGAGGTGCAGCTCGTGAAGCTGCTCCGGGGAGACTGGAGACGGCGAGTCCAGCATCAGGTCAACGCCGCTCTGGGTCTTGGGGAACGCGATGACCTCCCTGATGTTCTCCTCGCCCGCAAGCAGCATGACGAAGCGGTCTATTCCCGGGGCTATGCCGCCGTGCGGCGGCGCGCCTGACTCCAACGCCTCCAACAGATGTCCGAACCTGGCGTCTGTCTCCTCCTTCGAGTAGCCGAGCAGCCGGAAGACCTTCTCTTGCACCTCACGATTGTGTATCCTTATCGACCCGCTGGATATCTCCGAGCCGTTGCAGACGAAATCGTAGTGCCTGGCGTGTACCTTCCCCGGATCGGTGTCGAGCAGGGGTACGTCCTCATCCCTCGGCGCGGTGAACGGGTGGTGCATCGACTCCCACCGTCCCTCGTCGTTCAGCTCGAAGAGCGGGTAGTCCACGATGAAGCAGAACGCCATCAGGTTGGGGGCAGCCAATTCGAGACGCCGGGCCATCTCGCTGCGCAGGGCGCTCAATGCATTATCCACAACCTTGGGCTGATCCGCCACTATCAGCAGGAGGTCTCCTATTCCCGCGTTCAGTCTCCGGGCGATATCCCGGACCTGATCCGCATCGAGGAACTTGGCCACGACCGACTTCACTCTATCCGGCGTCAGGTCATCGAGCGGGTCCCCGGCGTTCCCTTCGAGGGACATGGTCACGAGGCCCTTGGCGCCGCGAGCGCGTACGAAGTCAGTCAGCTCGCCGAGCTGGCTGCGAGAGTACCCGGCGCAGCCGGGAGCAGCCATTCCCCTGACCTTGCCACCAGCGCCGAGGACCGTGCGGAAGACAGAGAACTCGCTGTCGGCGAAGATGTCCGAGAGATCGGCAAGCTCCAGGCCATACCTTATGTCGGGCTTGTCGCTGCCATACCTTTCCATGACCTCAGCGTACGAGAAGCGCGGGAACGGTTTGGTGATCGTCTTCTCGGGCGTCAGGGTCTCCACCAGCGCGGTGAACAGCTCCTCCATGAGATCGAGTACGTCTTCCTCATCAACGAAGCTCATCTCCAGATCGAGCTGGGTGAACTCCGGCTGGCGGTCCGCTCGAAGGTCCTCGTCGCGGAAGCAGCGGGCTATCTGGAAGTATTTGTCGTAGCCGGCAATCATCAGTAGCTGCTTGAGCTGCTGCGGCGATTGGGGCAGCGCGTAGAACCTGCCCTCGTGGACACGGCTGGGCACCAGGTAATCCCGCGCTCCCTCCGGCGTGCTCTTGATCAGCATGGGCGTCTCGATCTCAAGGAAGCCTTTCGCGTCGAGGAAGTCGCGCATGAACTTGACCACGCGGTGACGCAGAACCACATTCCGCTGCATGCGCTCTCGCCTGAGGTCGAGATAGCGATACTTGAGGCGAAGCGGCTCCTCGACTTCGACATCCTCGTTGATATAGAAAGGAGGGGTGTTCGCCCTGTTGAGGATCTCCGCGTCTTTCGCGATCAGCTCTATGTCGCCGGTGGCAAGGCTCGCGTTCTCCGTGCCGGGGGGGCGCATCGCCACAGTGCCCGTGACTCGAACAACGTACTCGTTGCGCAACTGCGTGGCTATGGCATGAGCCTCACTCGACACCTCCGGGTTGAAGACCGTCTGGGTAATCCCATCGCGATCACGGAGATCGATGAAGACGAGGCCGCCGTGGTCCCGCCTTCGGTTTACCCACCCCGAGAGGGTTACCTCCCGGTCAGCGTCGTCCTTCCGGAGCTCACCGCAGTGGTGCGTTCTGTATCTGGTCACGGCGATGATTATAGCTGATGGCGCTCAGCCTTGTAAACACGAGCCGGAGGACAGCGAAAGTCTTGCCACACGCCATACTTGCTGCTATCCTATCGTGCTGTGTGCTCGAATCTCGGAGGGATGCATGACGAAAGTAGTCAACATCGACAGCTGTCCGGATTTCGATCCGGCGAACAACCCCAATGATGTATACGTAGGCAAGTTCTACACGGGCCCGAGGGGCTTCTTTCCCAAGTCGAAATGGCACAACCCCTACCCCGAGACCGAATACGACAGGTCAACAGGACTGGAGTCATACCGCAATCACATTCTGCAGAATCCAGATTTGTTGGGTGCTCTCCCGGAGCTAAAGGAGAAGCGACTGGGGTGCTGGTGCAAGCCACGGCCGTGTCATGCGGATGTCCTTGTGCAACTCGTCAGCGAACGGGTGTGATCCCGGCCCAAGCCCAGTGATGCGTACCCGAACTACGAGGCCCCAGAATCGGAATCCTGGCGACGCACAGGCTCAGGCATACCTGTCCCCCGGCCCAACGCCTCGCCCAGCCCTCTGAGGTCCCTCCGTACCACCTCCACCCGCGACTCGCTTTCGCGCAGCCTCAGCCTGTAGCTCTGTAGCTGCTCATCCTTCTCGCGTAGCTGTCGATGCATATCGATTATCCAGTTCACGACAATGCCCCAGGCTTCTGCAGGGCTCAAATCGCTGAGCACGCCCAGCGCCTGCGACAACCGCTCCCCCTCCCCCATATCGCGTCGCTCCACCTCCTGCGGTTTCGCCCGCTTCCCCCAATGCGTCCTCATATGCCCGCCCAGAGCGTGCCAATCCTCGAACTCCTTCCCGCACTCCTTGCACCTGAACACTGCCGCCCTCCTTCACTAGCTACGCACAACAGCATATCACAACAGACCTTTATAACACAACGCCCAACCACACAACCACAGTTGACACTGTGTACACTGATATCACAATGTCAAATTTCACACAAGGCCTCGCCACTACATGCTACACAATCCTCATGCCAGCCAATCCACACCTCCCTCTACGAACAGCGCTATACCCCCTCGGCCCTACTGGGTCTACTTTGTGTGCCCCACAACACACAGTCCCACCCCACCCCGCAACTGTGGTCCTCGCCATAAATCATCCAACAGATAAGCCCCAAAACCAGCTCTCACCACCCTTCCGACGGCCCAACCTCTGAAATGACTGAAAAGTGCCCTACTGTGTTGCGCTGTGTCGCATTGGTAACGGAAGTGCTCAACGGCCCCCAGATTTCGCTCTCAGCGCCTCGCCATCGTGAGGCCCCAAATCCGCCATCCGGCATGCTCTTGCCCCGGCCAACCCGGCTCTGAAAACCGGCCGGGCGGATGGCTAAACTGCCCGACAGCTGAGTGGTTTGCTGTCTGAGTAGTCTGCTGTTCAACTGGCTAGATGTCTTGACGTCCGCAGGCCCCCTCCCCTCTCCATGCGCGCAGGTCTCACTCCCACCACAGCACTGTTTGACGGTTCTATCAGGCAGATGCTATTCTGGATTATTCGCGCCTCCCCCGAAAGGAGCGACACCATGTTCAAGACGAAGCTAACGGAGCTTCTGGGCGTGCGATACCCTATTATCGGCGGCGCTATGGCCTATCTCAGTGGCGGAGAACTGGCCGCAGCCGTGTCGAACGCTGGCGGCTTCGGTCTCATCTCAGCGGTGACGTTCTCTCGTGAGGAATTGACGGAGCAGATACACATCTGCCGCAGTCTCACCGACAAGCCGTTCGGCGTGAACGTCGCTCTGATTCATCGCGACCCCAACAAGATCGACCAGGACCTGGAGGTCGTCATCGAGGAAGGCATACGAGTCGTGGAGACAGCCGCGCTTAACCCCGCCGAGCATGTCGAACGGCTCAAGAAGCATGACATCACCGTACTGCACAAGTGCGCCACGGTACGGCACGCCAGGTCCGCCGAACGCGTCGGGGTCGATGCAGTGACGCTCGTTGGCTTCGAGGCGGCCGGGCACACCGGGCTCGACGATCTCCCATTGTCGATTATGATCCCGTTGGCCGTCGACGCTCTGAAGATACCCGTTGTCGCCGCGGGCGGCGTCGCCGATGGTCGCGCCTTCGTAGCGCACCTCGCGCTGGGCGCCGCCGGAGTGCAGATCGGCACCAGGCTGATGGCATCCGTCGAGTGCCCGGCAACAAATGGCTTCAAGGAGTGGCTGGTCCAGACCGACGCAACGGACACAGTCTACATCGAGCGCTCGCTCAACAGGGCTTACCGCGTGCGCAGGAATGCGGCCGCCGAGCAGGTCCTCGAACTCGAGAAGAAGGGCATTAGCATGCTCGAACTGCTGTCGCTCATAGGGGGCGAGGCCCTCCAGAAGGTGCTTTTCGGAGACGATGTAGAGGCCGGGGTGGTAGCTTGCGGCCCGTCCGTCGGTCTGGTCGAGGAGGTGCTCAGCACCAAAGAGATCATCGATCGCCTGGTTGCGCAGGCCGAGGATACGGTCAAAGCCCTCTACAACAGCTAGCTAGTATACCAGTATAACCATGCACTGTCTTAGCTATGCACACCTACTATTGTCGTTCACGCTCTTGCGTGATTCTTCGATCAGCCCGAGGTTCACTATGCTTAGGCTTAGGACGTAGCAGCTCTCGCCTGCAATGCTCACGGAAGGGTTGATAAGTCACGAAAAACGGCTACAATTACCTCATCCTGAAACCAGACAAGGAGCAAAGCTTTGGAGTACTTCTTCAGCGAACAGCAGAAGCTCATCAGGAGCATCGCAAGAAGGATCGCCGACGAGCGAATAGTGCCGGTGCGGGCCGAACTCGATGAGAAGGAGGAGTTCCCCTGGGACCTGGTGAAGGACATGGCCGATGCGGACCTCTTCCGGGTGTTCATTCCCGAGGAGTATGAAGGGCTCGGGGAGGGCTGTCTCTCTCTCTGCGTGGCCGTAGAGGAACTCAGCCGCGCCTGCTGCGGCGTCGCGCTCACCTACGCCGCAAACGCACTCGGCGCTATGCCCATACTTCTGTACGGGAGCGACGAGCAGAAGAGTAAGTATCTCCCCAGCATAGCTAGCGGTGAGAGGCTCACGGCCTTCGGCCTGACCGAATCGGGCGCAGGCAGCGACGCAGGCGCTATCAAGACCACGGCCACCCCTGAGGGCAACGAGTACGTAATCAACGGCACGAAGCAGTTCATGACCAACGGCGGCGAGGCCGAGATATACACAGTCATAGCGCTCACCAATCCCGCAAAGGGGAGTCGAGGGGCCAGCGCGTTCATTGTCGAAAAGGATACCCCCGGATTCACCTTCGGCAAGAAGGAGAAGAAGATGGGCATCCGGACGTCGGCAACGCGTGAGCTCGTGTTCCGCAACTGCCGGGTGCCCAAAGAGAACCTGATCGGCAAGGAGGGCATGGGTTTCCTGGTAACGATGAAGACGTTGGACACATCGAGGCCCGGTGTGGCGGCTCTCGCAATAGGCCTGGCTCAAGGAGCTCTCGAGGCCGCTGTAGCCTATGCAAAGCAGCGGGAGCAGTTCGGACACCCGATCTCGGCCATCCAGGCCGTCCAGCATATTATAGCCAACATGGCGATGGAGCTGGAGGCAGCGCGCGCCCTGGTCTACGCTACCGCCCGGACGGTCGACGCCGGTGTGAAGAACTACTCCGAAGAAGGCGCGATGGCCAAGGTCTTCGCCACCGACATGGCCATGAAGGTAACCACCGACGCCGTGCAGGTGTTCGGTGGAGTCGGCTACATGCGCGATTACCCCGTGGAGAAAATGATGCGAGATGCAAAGATCAACCAGATCTACGAGGGCACCAACCAGGTGCTGCGCAATGTGATAGCCCTCGACGTCCTGAAAAGGAAGGCGCAGGTTCCATGAATATCGTAGTCTGCATCAAGCAGGTGCCCGGTACTACTGAGATACAGATTCACCCCGAGACCAACACGCTGGTGCGCGAGGGGGTCGAGAGCATCATAAACCCGTTCGACACATACGCACTGGAGGAGGGAGTCCGTCTCAGGGAGAGGTTCGGCGGGAAGGTGACAGTCACGACCATGGGCCCTCCGCAGGCCGATACCGCGCTCAGAGAGGCAATTTCCCTGGGTGCTGACGAGGCGGTCCTGTTCAGTGACCGGGTATTCGCCGGCTCCGACACCTGGGCCACGGCCTATGTTCTGTCCAGAGGACTCACCAAGATGGGCGGCTACGACCTCGTGATCCTCGGCAAGCAGACCCTCGACGGTGACACAGGGCAGGTAGGGCCGGGACTTGCCGAGATGCTCAAGCTGCCGTTCGTCGCCTACGTCAGCAGGATCGATGACATTCAGGATGGCCGAATAAGGGTGCAGCGAATGGTCGAGGAGGGCTACGAGACCTTCGAGATACAGTTGCCCGCAATAATCACGGTGGTGAAGGAAATCAACGTGCCGCGCGTGCCTTCATTGCGCGGCTCCATGAAGGCCAAGACGGCGCAGGTCCCCGTGTGGTCCGCGGAGGAGATGGGTGTCGATCCCGACAAGGCCGGCATAGCCGGTTCGCCAACCCGGGTGGTGAGGATCTTCTTCCCCAAGAGGGAGCGCAAAAGCGAAATGCTGACCGGCACATTGGAGGAGCAAGTCAGTGCGCTCGCGGACAGGCTGGGCGAGACCGTCTAACACCGTGTCTGTGGGACTCGCCGCATGCCCCGGCCCAACGTCAGTCGATGAATAGCTGAGAGAGGACAAGCATGGCCATACACATAGATGCCGAGAAGTGCACCGGGTGCGGTTCCTGCGTCGGGGTCTGCCCGTTCGGATTGATAGAGGTCATCGACGATCTGGCGGTCATAAAGGAAGGCTGCAATCTGTGTGGTGCCTGCAAAGACGTATGTGGCTTTGAGGCAATCGTCATAGAGCAGGTGGAGCAGGAAGCCAGTGAGGGCTACAGCGGGGTCTGGGTGTTCGCCGAGCAGCGCGGCGGCAACCTCAAGGCCGTGTCATTCGAGTTGGTGACCGAGGGCCGCAAGCTTGCGGACAAACTGGGAACACATTTGGCTGCCGTGTGCCTGGGCCACAATGTCAATGCCGTTGACCAGCTCATCGCCTACGGTGCCGACAAGGTGTACCTGGCCGATGACCCGGCGCTGGCTGATCACCAGGAGGACTATTACACGAGCCTGCTGGTGGACCTGGTGCGGGAGTACAGGCCCGAGATAATGCTCGCCGGGGCAACCGCCATGGGACGGTCCTTCATCCCGAGGGTAGCGTCTATCCTGCACACCGGGCTCACTGCAGACTGCACCGGCCTTGACATAGACCCCGAGACGAGTCTGCTGCTGCAGACTCGTCCCACGTTCGGTGGCAACGTCATGGCCACGATAATGTGCCAGGCCAAGCGACCGCAGATGTCGACTGTGCGCCCCCACGTGTTCAAGAAGGGCACACCGGACCAGCAGCGCAACGGCGAGGTAGTCAAGGTCGACTTCAATAAGGAAGCCGTGACCGCCCGGACGAAGATGCTGGAGTTCGTGGAGGACCTCTCCGAGAAGGTCAAGCTTGACGACGCTGAGATCATAGTATCCGGCGGCCGGGGGCTCGGCGGGCCGGACAACTTCGCCATAGTGAAGGAGCTGGCCGATGCTCTGGGGGCGGCCGTAGGCTCCTCACGTCCGCCGGTAGACGAGGGCTGGATACCATACTCGCATCAGGTCGGCCAGACCGGGAAGACCGTCTGTCCAAAGGTCTACATAGCGTGCGGGATTTCGGGGTCCGTCCAGCACATGGCTGGCATGCAGACCTCAGAGGTGATCGTCGCCATCAACGAGGACCCCAACGCGCCGATCTTCGAGATCGCGACCTACGGCATCGTGGGCGACCTGTTCAAGGTCCTGCCAATGCTCACGGCCAAGCTCAACAACTCCCGTGGCTAGTGCGCGTTCACCCCTCAGTTGAGCAGGCGCAACGCTCGAATCGCCCAGCCCGGCGAGATCGTCCTGCCACTCCCCCCCCATACCTTAGGTTATCCAACCAACCGTACCATTTTCCTACTTGCATATGCCTAATATAGCCATTGTGGGGCAACTCACGCCTATGGTAACTTCTACTGTGATGTCGGATACGAATACCTGATCCGGCTCAGACTGCACTCTAGGGCGCGAGGTAGAGGCATGACAAAGAAGGCCAGGGACAAGTCAAGCGAGAACGGCGCAGCCCCACTTGATTCCGCCAAACCCAAGGGGCCAACGGTAGAGTCCTTTCTTGCCGACGAGATGTACAGGTCCGTCTTCCAGAACTCGGCGGTTGCCATAACGGTAACCGATGCCGACGAGAAGATAGTCCATTGGAACAGGTTCGCGGAGGTGCTCCTCGGCAGAAGCTGGGATGATCTGTACATGAAACCCGTGAAGTCCCTGTATCCCGCCGAAGAGTGGAAGAGGATAAGGTCCGAGAACGTGCGCCAGAAGGGCATGCAACACCATCTGGAGACACAGATGATCAAGAAGGATGGTGACCTCATCGACGTCGACCTGTCGTTGAGCGTGCTCAAGGGGCCCAAAGACCAAGTCCTCGGGTCAATCGGGATGATCACCGATATCACAGAGAGGAAGTCAGCTCAAGACCGGCTCCAGATCGCCGAGGAGAAATACCGGACGATATTCGAGAACTCGGCCTCAGCCATAACGGTGACCGACGAAAACGAGAACATCATCGCCTGGAACCGGCTGGCCGAGGTTCTCCTCGGCATGGAGAAGGAAGACCTCTATCAGCGCCCGGTCAGCTCGCTGTATCCCGAGGTAGAGTGGAAGAGGATTCGGGCCGAGAACGTGAGACACAAGGGCATACAGCAGCATCTGGAGACCAGAATCACCAGAAAGAACGGGGAGGTCGTTGACGTAGACCTATCCCTGAGCGTCCTGAAGGGCCCGGAGGGGCAGGTAACGGGCTCCATCGCCGTCATCACGGACATAACAGAGCAGAAGAAGGCTGAAGATGCGCTGAGGAGGTCGGAGCAGAAGCTGAAACATTACCTCGACAGCAGCCCGGATGCCATCTTCACGATGGATCCGACGGGCACGCTGTTCTACGGCAACCGTGCAGCCGAAAGGATCACAGGATATCAGAAGGAGGAGCTTCTCGGCAGAAACATATTAGACATCGATCTGGTGCCACCGGAGTACCTTGAAGGAGCAGCCGGGGTGACACAGCGCCTGGCGGCCGGAGAGCCAACCGGCCCTAGTGAGATCGAAGTCATCAGGAAGGACGGCTCCCGCGTCTTCATGGAGGTCTCCACCTATCCAATGGGGCAGGGCAACCGAATCGAAATCATAGGCATTGCCCGCGACATCACCGAGCGAAAGAGGGCCGACGAGGAGAGACGCCGAATGGAGCAGCAGCTCCAGCTCGCGGGACGACTGGCTGCCGTCGGCGAACTCGCAGCCGGAGTTGCGCACGAGCTGAACAACCCGCTGAGCGCCATACAGGGCT
>CAZGDV010000017.1:0-15087 GCA_964524995.1 uncultured Dehalococcoidia bacterium
AGTCCGCGACCATGCCGGAGTGGTTGTGAATGTCTATGGCATCGACTCCGGCTTCCTTGAGGTTCTCGCAGCATATCGCCCAATACTCGAAGAAGCGCTTGAAGTCCTCCTCGGTCATCTCCTCCCACATCTGGTCTCCGAAGTTGGGGTCGGGCTTCAGGGAAGGGCCCCGCTTGTTGCCCAGAGTCATGCCCATGAACTGGAAGCTGCAGTAGGCACCCTGCTCGTGAATGCCATCCGCTATCCTCTTGAAGCCGGGTATGATCTCCTTCTTCCATGTCCAGATGTGCCTGTCGTAGTGACCGCCGTTGTGCCTCATGAAGATTATGTCACGCGGCTCGGTGTAGCCGACTGATATGCCCACCCATCCCGCACCGCCTCTAGCCTTCTCGATCTCGTAGTGGATGAATTCGTCCGTTGGTATGCCATCCTTGTTCATCAGTGGACCATGGGGAGATACCATGATCCTGTTCTTGACGGTAAACGGTCCGATCTGGATCGGGGTGAAGAGATACTTGAACTGCTGGGCACTCATTTAGGCGTCCTCCTAGTTATGGTGATACGCATCCGGCGAACGTGGGCGGCGGGTCGAAGCAGTCGGGGACTGCTGATTTGGGACAATATAGCATTTGGGTTCGAGCGTTGTCAAGTTAATGCACTTCGTCGAGACTCGGGGGTGTGGGCCTCACGCCCTGTCCTCAGGTTGAGCGGAGCCAGTCGGCGACGTCCCTGGCATGGTAGGTGATGACGATATCAGCCCCGGCCCTTCGTACAGCCGTCAACATCTCCAGGGTCACCTGCCGTTCGTCGAGCCAGCCGCGCTGCGCCGCAGCCTTGATCATCGAGTATTCCCCGCTGACGCTGTACGCAGCTATGGGATGGGCGAAGGTGTCCCTGACCGATCTTATTACATCCAGATAGGCGAGGGCTGGTTTGATCATGACGATGTCGGCCCCCTCTGATATGTCGAGCTCGACCTCTCGGAGCGCTTCGCGGGAGTTGGCAGGGTCCATCTGGTAGCTGCGCCTGTCACCGAACTTTGGTGGTGAGTCGGCGGCCTCGCGGAACGGCCCGAAGAAGGCCGATGCGTACTTGGCTGCGTATGACATCACTATGACGTCCTGAAGGTCGTTCTCGTCGAGTGTCTCCCGGATGGCGGCGACCCTTCCGTCCATCATGTCGGAGGGCGCGACGATATCGGCACCGGCTTCGGCATGGGACAGCGCTGTCCGCGCGAGGAGTTCGAGCGTCTTGTCGTTGTCTATGCAGCCCTCCGACACCACGCCGCAATGGCCATGGCTCGTATACTGGCACAAACAGACGTCGGTGATAACGACGAGGTCAGGGAGTGATCTCTTGACGGTGCGTACGGCCTGTTGGACAACTCCTTCGGGATCGTACGCGGCCGAGCCTTGCTCATCCTTGGCTTCGGGGAGTCCGAAGAGGAGAATCGCCGGTATGCCGAGACCGTGGACTGCCTCTGCCTCGCGGGCCAGACGATCGACGGAGAGATGGAACTGTCCGGGCATCGAGTTGATCTCGGCCCTGACGTCGTGTCCGGGAACGACGAACATGGGATACACGAGATCGTCTACGGTCAGGGTAGTTTCTCGGAGCAGTCGCCTCAGATTGGGCGTCCGCCTGAGCCGGCGCATTCTGAGATCGGGAAACATGGCCATGTGCTCGTATGGTTCCCCTTTCACCTGCCTTTGATCAAAGCAAGGAACTCGGATCGTGTAGCGGGGTTTCGCCTGAACAGGCCCCGGGTCGCTGACGTGACGATGTTGCTGCCGGGCTTCTCGACCCCCCGCATTGTCATGCACAGATGTTCCGCCTCGACGACGACGGCGACGCCCTTCGGCGCGAGTACATCAACAATGGTGTCCGCGATCTGGCTCGTGAGACGCTCCTGGAGCTGGGGTCGCTTGGCCAAGACGTCGACCACCCTGGCCATCTTGCTTGCTCCGACAACCCAGCCGTTCGGGATGTAGCCGACATGGGCCAGACCGTGGAAAGGCAGAAAATGGTGCTCGCACATCGAGTAGAACGGTATGTCTTTGAAGATCACCATCTCATGGTGGTCCTCCGCGAACCCGACGCGAAGATGCTCCTTCGGGTCATGCTCTATACCTGCGAAGACCTCGGCGTACATCTCGGCGATCCGGCGGGGCGTGCCGAGAAGTCCTTCACGTTCCGGGTCTTCACCGATGGCCCTGATGATCGACTCGACTGCCTTCTTGATGGTGTCCTGGTCTATCAATGTTCGCTCCATGGGGACGCGATCAGCGAAACGTGGAATACGACAACGCTAGTCCCCTAACATGATTCGCTCCACCGACTCGAGGTCTGCCGGTATCTCGGTAATCGGGGGTGCCTGCCTCAACGCCGTATCGGGGTCCTTGAGCCCGTTTCCGGTGATTATGCAGACAACCCTCTTGTTGGCCAGGTCCAACCCCTGACTTGTGTGTTTGATGAGGCCGGACACAGAGGCCGCGGACGCCGGCTCGCCAAAGATGCCCTCCTTGGCGGCCAACAGGCTGTAGGCGCTGAGGATCTCGTCATCGGTAACGCAGTCGATTACACCTCCCGACTCGTCCCTGGCGTTGACTGCTCCCTTCCAACTGGCAGGGTTGCCGATACGGATGGCCGTCGCCACCGTCTCCGGGTTCTCGACAACCCTATCGAGCACGATCGGAGCTGCACCGGCGGCCTCGAAGGCCATCATCTTGGGGACATTGGGTGTGCGTCCTGCTTTTTGGTACTCAACGAAGCCCTTCCAATAAGCCGTGATGTTGCCGGCGTTCCCCAAAGGGATAAACAGATAGTCAGGGGACTGCCCGAGAACGTCGACGATCTCGAAGGCTGACGTCTTCTGCCCCTCTATCCGGTACGGATTCAACGAGTTCACCAGGGTGATGGGGTGCTGCTCGGTGATCGTCCGCACCATCTTGAGCGCCTGGTCGAAGTTGCCGTCGATGCCTATTACCTTGGCCCCGAACACCATGGCCTGGGCCAGCTTGCCGAGGGCGATATTCCCCTTGGGAACGAGGACGAAGACCTTCATGCCGGCTCGGGCCCCATAGGCGGCCGCGGAGGCGCTGGTGTTGCCCGTGGAAGCACAGGCGATGGCCTTGCTGCCTTCTTCCACGGCCTTGGAGACCGCCACGACCATTCCGCGGTCCTTGAACGAGCCGGTGGGGTTGCAGCCCTCGAGTTTGAAGTACAGCTCTCCACAACCGACCTGGCGCTCGATCTCACGCGAACGCACAAGAGGCGTGTTGGCTTCGCCTATGGTGATTATCGGGGTTCGCTCCGTGACGGGGAGGAAGTCACGGTACTTCTCGAGGATGCAAGACACGACGGTCAGTCCTCGACTCGAATCATGTTGCTGACTTCCTTCACCACATCCAACTCCTGGACTCGACCGATCGCCCTCTGCATCGATGCCTCGCTTGATTGATGGGTCATGATCACGATCTCTGCAGTCTGTGACCTGTCGTCGGTCTCCTTTTGGATCGCGGAGGAGATGCTTATCTCGTGGTCGCCGAGTATTCTGGTTATCTGGGATAGGACGCCGGGACGGTCCGCAATCGTCATCCTGATGTAGTAGCGAGTACGGATGTCCTCCATGGGCTTGATCAGCTTCGGCGACCGGGGTGGGTGCTCGGGCTTCTCGCCGAGGCCGAGCACTATGTTCTGTGCGATGTGAATGGCATCAGCTACCACGACGTTTGCTGTGGGTTCGGCCCCGGCTCCCCTGCCGTAGAAGATAACCCTGCCCGAGAGGTCGCCTTCGATCTGGACGGCGTTGAACACCCCGTCCACCTTAGCCAAAAGCATATTGTCGGGGATCATCGCCGGGTGGACCCTTACCTGGATCGAATCGTCCTCCCTCTTGGCAATCGCCAGCAGCTTGATTGCGTAGCCGAGTTCCCTCGCGTAGCGGAAGTCCTGAGAGGCCATCCGCGAGATGCCCTCCCTGTAGATGTCCTGTGGCCTTACGTCGGTGTCGAATGCTATCGTCGCCAGGATGGCTATCTTATAGGCGGTGTCGTATCCCTCTATGTCGCTTGTCGGGTCCGCCTCAGCGTAGCCGAGAGATTGTGCCTCCTTCAGGGCTGCGGCGAACTCAAGCCCTTCCCGTTCCATTCTGGTGAGAATGTAGTTGGTCGTGCCGTTGATAATCGTGTGAATTGCCTGGATGTCGTTGACCTGGAGATTGCGCTTCATGGGGGCGATGAGAGGGATTCCGCCACCCACGCTTGCTTCATAGTACAGCCCCACGTTGTTTGCGTTTGCCACCGACAGCAGTTCCGGGCCGTGCTTGGCCAGGGCCTCCTTGTTGGCCGTGACTACGTGCTTACCACGCCTCAGAGCTTCCTCGATGTAGTCCTTGGCAGGGGTCTCGCCTCCTATCAGCTCGATCAGGATATCGATGTCGTCATCGTCGAGGATATCCTCGGCACGAGGTGTGTAGACCCCCGGGGGAATCAAGGGGGAGCCTTCCTTGGAGCGGTCCAGGTCGGCGACTCGCTTGAGGATGAGCGGCGCGCCTGCATATCCGGCGACGGTGTCCTTCTTGTCCTGCAGTATGCGTGCGACGCCGCTGCCTATGATGCCCAGTCCAAGCAGGCCGATGTTGACGCTACGCCGGGTATCCATGATTCGTCCGCCATTGATGTTCAGTCCAGATGGTCGCGGGCCCAGGCTATCTTATCAGCGTCGAGGTAGTCCTCGACCGTACCAGACAGCCACAGGTCCTCCAGCCATTGCTCGTATATGTCGTTAGTAAGAATGGTGCGATGGTTTTCGCTCAGCTCCCTGTCCTCTTCTACCTCGACGACCCTGACCAGTTCGAAACCCTGTTCCGTAGACATGGGGCCGCTCAAGTTGCCTGGTTCCAGGTCGAATATGACGTCGTCAAGGTCGGGCAGGATGCCCCTGGGCACCCATCCCGCGTCTCCGCTCAGGAACTCCGCCATGACCGTTTCGTTGCCCGCGTTCAACTTCTCCAGGGCATCGAGGGCTTCCTCCTCGGTGGACCTGATCAGGCGTAGCAGGTGAACATGCTTGCCGGTCTCCGGGACATCGTTGTCTCTGAAGTGATACCAGACCTGCTCTTCAAGCAGGATGATTTCGAACAGACCCCTGACTTCCTCCTCGGTGAATCCCGTGAATCCACGGAAGTGGGCGTACCATTCATCTATCTGTTCCGGGGTGGGATCAGGGTTGGTCTCGGTGCCGTAGTTCTCTATCAGATAGCTCTCGATAGCGTCCGTGATGTTGCCCGGGAGCACACTGATGCCCAACTGTGCAGCGCCCTGCTTGGCGAGTTCCCCATCCTTTATTTTCCGGGCAACAGTATACTCGCTGGTATCTCTGGGGTAGGTTCGCATGCGCTTCACGAAGTAGTCCATGTCGAAGACCGTATCATTGACTCTGATAACGGTCTCCCCCCACGGCGCTATCTGGCTGCTATAGGCCCAGTAGGCGACCAGAGCGGCAACGACTACCACGACTGCGACAACGATGATTGTGATCAGTCGGGCTATGTTCCTGTCTCGTTGCCATCTGGGGGGCTGGCGCTTGGGACCGGCTGCATTGAACGCCGGCTTCAGTTTCCTGCTCACGACACGACCATCAGTGCACGATCATTGGGTTGAGCGCCCCGGGGGCGGGGCTGCTCCCTACTGCTCGGGAGCCTTCTCGGGGCTGGGCCTCGGGTGTCTGTCTGCGTAAGACCGAGTGTGTTCTCTTACGGGCAGTGTGCCAGTCAGGCGGACATGCTCGGGTGTGTAAGGTAGCAAAGCTATGTACCGTGCCCGCTTGAGGGCTGTGCTCAACGTTCGCTGGTGCCTGGGGCAGACACCCGTCTTCCGCCTGGGGTCCATCCTACCACGGTCCGAGACGAAGCGGGTCAGTAGCTGAACGTCCTTGTAGTCGATCTTGAGGTTCTTGTCGGCACAGAAGATACAGACCTTTCTCTTGGGTATGTAACGCCCCCTGCCTCGTCTCTCTCTGCCGCCTCTGCGCATAGGTCTTGGCATTCGCTGTATTCCTTCCGCCTAGTGGTGTCTCTGTCGAAGATGCGGTATCCCTAGAAGGGAATATCCGCCGGGTCAAGGTCGTCCTCGGCTATTGCCTCTCCTCCGACTTCGGGCAAGGTGCCGACGGGCTTCCTGTCAAGGAAGAGCACTCGGTTCGCGACGATCTCAACACGGGTGTGCCTTTGGCCATCCTGGCCGTCCCACGTGCGCGTGCGCAGCCTGCCTTCGACGTACGCGCGCTGTCCCTTTGTCAGGAACTGATTGCACGTCTCGGCTAGCCTGTTCCAAGTAACGACATCGAACCATTCGGTCTCCTGCTTGCGCTCGCCGTCTCCGGTGGTGTAGTTGCGGCTGGTGGCCATACGAAACGACGTAACCGGGCTTCCGCTGGGCGTGAACCTCATCTCTGGATCGGTTCCGACGTTACCAATGACCATGATCTTGTTCAGCCCCGCCATTCTGAAGCTCCTTTCCCCGGCCTCCTGGTCCTACTTGCGAACCAATACGTGGCGTAGGACCTTCTCCGAAATCCTCAAGTTGGCTTCAATCTCTGCAATCGCAGTAGGCTCAAGCTGGAGGTGCGTCAGCACGTAGTTGCCTTCGCGGTGGTGCTTGATGGGATAGGCGAGCTTCCGAATACCCCAACGGTTTGTGTCGGTTATCACTCCGCCTTTGGATGTAATGTACCCGCCTACCTTCTCCAGTGTCTCGGGGACTTCCTCCTCCGGGATGTCAGGGCTGATGATCATTAGCAGTTCGTAGTCTCGCAAACGGGCGCTCCTCGAATCTAGATGTGTCTCTGTCCGAAAGTCGGCTAATTATACCATGGCGTCTTGCCTGCGGCAAGAGATGCCGAATTCATCCGGTCACGCCGGGCGCGGGGAAACGGGCTGTGAGTTCCTGCACCTCACGCCGTATGCGGTCATAGACGGAGCTGTCGCCGATGTTGCCCAGTATGTCAGCGATCATCCTGGCGACAGTCCTAATCTCTTCTTGGCCGAAGCCGCGAGTAGTGGCAGCGGATGTGCCGAGTCTGATGCCGCTGGCAACGCGCGGCGGGCGCGGATCGAAGGGTATCGCATTCCTGTTGGCTGGTATGCCGACAGTCTCCAGGGCAACCTCAGCATCTCTGCCCGCGATACCTGTCCGGGTGAGGTCCACGAGCACGATGTGGTTCTCTGTGCCTCCGGTGACTATCTGTAGTCCGAGCCGCTGGAGTTCGCGGGCCAGAAGCGCGGCGTTGTCGAGGACGGTGCGTTGGTATGCCGCGAAACCGGGCTGTGCTGCCTCATGGAATGCGACAGCCTTGGCGGCGATAACATGCATGAGGGGTCCCCCTTGCGTTCCGGGGAACACGCTCGCGTCGATATCACCGGCGATCTCCGATCTACAGAGAATGAACCCGCCTCTGGGACCCCGGAGAGTTTTGTGTGTCGTGGATGTCACAACGTCGGCATACGGCACTGGTGATGGGTGCACGCCGGCCGCCACGAGACCAGCGAGATGGGCCATGTCCACCATCAGCCTCGCACCGACACTGTCTGCTATCCGCCGGAACCGCTCGAAATCCATGATGCGCGGGTAGGAGCTTGCGCCCGCGACAATCAGCTTGGGCTTGTGTTCCCTGGCGAGGGACTCGACCGCGTCATAGTCAATAAGCTGGCTCTCTCTGGCCACCCCGTACGTGACAAACCGATACAGCTTACCTGAGAAGTTGAATCCGCCGCCATGCGTCAGGTGGCCGCCGTGCGCAAGGCTCATGGACAGGACGGTGTCGCCGGGCTCAAGGAGCGCGAAGTATGCTGCCATGTTTGCCTGGGCACCGCTGTGGGGCTGGACGTTCGCGTACTCGGCGGCGAACAGCTTCTTTGCGCGTTCAACGGCCAGTTCCTCTGCTTCGTCCACGTGTTCACAGCCGGCGTAGTAGCGCCTGCCTGGGTAGCCTTCGGCGTACTTGTTGGTTAGGACCGAGCCTTGTGCTTCGAGCACAGCGGGAGAGCAGCAGTTCTCGGCCGCTATGAGATCGATCTGCGCCTGCTGACGCTCGTTTTCTCTCTGCAGAATGCGCGCGATCTCGGGGTCTACATCTCGCAACGAACTCATGATGGCACCGGGCATGCGCTGGCGCACGTACAAAACGGAAGGCCACGACTCGGAGACGTGGCCTCGTGCTGGAACATCTCGCCAGGACGTGGACTCATCATCGGATAGACCGGTTCAGTCTACACCAGGCTATTTGTGCTGTCAACTGCAACGATACCAAGCCGTCTTCGAACAGAGGCTGGAACTGCAAACAAGGCCGCCAGACGCGGCCTTATGTTACGTTAGTGGACATCGATCGGTGTTATCGGGCGGCAGCGGGCCCCTGCTACCACGAGTGGCGTATGGCGTCTGTCGGGCACGCGGTGGCGCACGGCAGCTCGACGGGCCCGCTGACAGGCTTGCACGGTGCGCAGACGTACTTCAGGTTCTTGCTGTGCTCTTCCTTAACGATGACGACCATGTCCCCATAGTCATCCTCGATCACCTCCAGCACGTCTTTGGGACAGGCCTCGACGCACTTGCCGCACCCGTCGCACTTGTCGCTATCGAGAATGATGTAATAGTCGCCGGAGCCGTCCGTGTAGCCATAGTTGGCGATATAGCCCGGAGCCACCACTAGCCTTCGCAACAGCCATCTAAGCATACATATCACCGCAATCGTCTCTATTTGCGCGACTTGAGGAGCAGGTCCCTGGCGAAGCAGGAAGCGCCTAGAGCCCCGGCTATCTGAGCGTCCGGCTTCAGAGGAATGGGGTCGGAGATGCCCAATTCCTTCAGAATCCGGCTCGTGACCCCGATGTTCTTCGAGATGCCGCCCGTGATCGTGAAGTCCTTCTCGATACCGATTCGTTCGAGAAGACCGACCACCCTGTGGGCCATGGCGGCGCAGTAGGCTGCCAAGACCATATTCTTGGTCCAGCCGCTGCGGAGGAGGCCGATCGCCTCGGACTTGGCGAATATGACACAGGTGCTGCTCACGGGAGGTGGCTCCTCAGCTACGTCGAGAGACATCTGTCCAACGTCCACGATTGGTATCTGCAGGAGTTCGGCCATGACCTCCATGCCGCGACCGGTGCCCGCAGCGCACTTATCATTCATCAGGAACTGGGTGACCTTGCCCCTCTCGTCGCAGTGGATGCCCTTGAGGTCCTGTCCGCCCATGTCCAATATGGTCTTGATGGTCGGACCGCCCATGTAGTTGGCACCACGGGCGTGGCACGCGATCTCCGTTATAGCCTTCTTCGCCATCGGGATATTGACCCTGCCGTAGCCGGTGCCGACTACGAACTGAATGTCATCTTGCTTTATGTCCGTTTCCGCCAGGGCCATGTTCAGGGCGTTGTTGGCGCTATCAGGGCTGTTGGAGCCGGTGCGTGTGTTGGAGTAACAATAGATATCGGTGTCAGCCAGGACGACGGCCTGGGAACTCACCGACCCGACGTCGATACCAGCGACCAGCGTGTCGGCCTTGCGCCAGTCGATGTCGGGGTTCTTCCATGCGTACTCTGTCCACCTGAAGTACTCAGTCGTCATGTCTCTCCCTCTCTCCTTAAGCTGCCGCCGACAGCGCAGCGCCAAGTGCGCTAACATACTGCGCGTTCTCGGGGACTATGATGTCGGTGCCGAGGTGTTTCTTCATGACGTCTACGATGGCGGCATTGTTGGCGACACCGCCGATAAGAGCGACATCGTTCTGAATCGAAAGCCTGCGGACCATAGAAGACACCCTCGAAGCTATGGCGTCATGAACCGCATGGGCTATGTCTGCCTTCTCGATCTTCGAATGTATCAGGGATACCACCTCAGACTCTGCGAAGACCGCACAGGTGGCGTTGATCGGCGCGTCCTTCGTGGACTTGAGTGAGAGCTCGATCATCTCGGGCACCTTGATCTCGAGCGCCCTTGCCATGCTCTCCACAAACGCGCCGGAGCCTGCCGCGCACTTATCGTTCTTGGCAAAGTCCGCAACCTTGCCCTGTTCGTCTGCAGCTATGCCCCTTGCCTCCTCTGCCCCTATGTCGATGATTGTTCGCACCGACGGGTGCAGGTGCGTCGTACCCCTGGCATCTGCAGTGACCTCTGTCACCGACGTGTCTGCGAAGGGTAGCGACTTCCTTCCCGCCCCAGTGGCTACGATCTTCTGGATGTCCTCGCGCTTGATGCCCGCCTGGTTGACCGCGTCCGCGAGGGCCTTCTCAGCGGCTTCGACAGGCTCGAAGCCGGTGGGGGCAATGGAGCGCGCAAGAACCTTGTCACCGTCAGCGATGACTACCTTAATTGAGTGGGCTCCCATGTCTACGCCAGCAGCAATCATTTAGTTCACCTCACACCTTATGGTCATGTCGTCGAAGACGGTTCTAGACCGTCTCCACCAACTTGGTGATTCCCTGACCTTCCAGAAAGGCCTCCAGCCTGTCCAGCACGCCTGTCTCGTCGATGTCCCTGCAGTCGGCGAAGTTGCCCTCGAACATCGACACTGGGATGCCGTGTGCCTGCATGTCGCGCTGGAAGTCGTACATGTTCGTGGTCATGGGCACGCAGCCGCGGTTCAGAAGCAGCAGATAGGCGTTTGCCTTCCAGTGGTTGTACATGATGATGTACTCTTTCTTACGCGTGTCGAGATGCGACTGGAAGGGGTGCTCGTATCGCCATCGCGCTATGGTGCGGCAGAGGTCCTCTCTCGTCTTCATCTCGGGCCAGCCGGACCGCTCCTCGGGGACTGTCGCCGGGACGACTTTGTCTTCTTCGTAGAGGAACTTGACCTCTCCCGAGTTGATCAGGTAGACGTAGGTTCCAACGAAGACGACTCCGAAGTTCTCCAGGTAGCGGAACACTTTGAGGAAGCTCCAGGGGGGTGGGGTAAGCATGCACATTCGGTAGCGTTCCGTGGGGACGGCCGCGATGCCACTGGCGATGCGGTCCTTCATCTCGTCCCTGAGAGTGGTAAGGAACTGGGTCGCTACCTCTTCGTGCCTCCTGAGCATCGAGATAGGCATCAACGCGAACATGCTCTTGATATCGAGCGGCGCAGGAATGGCACCGTTGAGAAGGCATATCTCGCCCCACAGGGCCTCGTTGCGGAAGTAATTACGCATCGCCTGGATGCCCTTTTCGTCATCGTACTTCCGGCCCGTGACCTTCTCCATCCACTCGATGGTATCGAGATACTGCCCGGCGATGTAATCGATTCGGTGCTGGTGGTCCCCACCCTCCGCGAGCATGGACTCGTCGTCGATATAGTTCATCGGAATGCCCTGGTAGTCCGACACGATCTCATGCCACTTGGGGTGTCCGGCGGGACAGTGCCTGACGCTCCAGGCGAAATCGAACTTGGGGAAAGACCCACCTGTGAAGTAATACTTGTCGAGGTACATCGAGCCAAGGAAGTTGCGCATGTAGCCGCACATGTCGCGAGAATACCCCTTGGCCTCGAATGTCTCCATGCATGGAATCGAGAAGGGGGGGTCGGCGGCCACGCTGGCCCCGTATGGCTCGCCGGCGAGGAAGACGAAGTCGCCGAGACCCGCCAATATGCCATAGGGAGTGGCGGCGCAGCCCAGGATCATGAGCTTGCCCTGCTCATGCCCCGACACGAGCTCCTGGTAGGCCTCCAGCCTGAGCTCCTTGCCCCACTGCCAGCAGTCCAGGGGTTTGGTCTTGTACTTGTAAACGTCTGTCGTTGTCATTTCAAAGATGCCTCCAAACTAGTGATCGGAAAGGCCGTCGCGTGCTAGAGCACTTCGAGTTCGACCATCTCGAGGAAAGCCTCGATCCGCGTACGGAACTGGCCGAAAGGAACCGTCACATCGAACTCGAGGACGACCGTAGGGATGTTGTTCTCCTTGAACATCGCGAGCATCTTCGGGATATCGAACTCGTGAGGGTCGCACCACTTCTGCTGATAGAGCAAGATGCCTTGTACATCCCACTCCTTGGCCATTGCCAGTGTGCGCTCGAACCGCGCGTTAGGAGGACGGCCGATTGCGGGACATGGCCATCTGGTGATGTACCGCGCCGCGATAGCTGCAATACGGTCGTCCTGGGGTACGACCTCATCCCAGAAGTACCTGCTGCCGCTGCAGTGTTCGTCGGCAACGAAGGTGCAGTTGAGCTCTTCGACCTGCCTGACGAACGGAACGTCAGTCATCTCACTGCCGACCATCATCAGGCGAACGCCGACCTCGCGGTCGAGCTTGCGGTTCGGGAGCTCCGCAAGCAGCTCCTCGAGAATCTTGTTGTGCTCGGCCACATCCATTATCTGGCTGGCGACGACCATCTCCATGGCCTCGGCACCGGTCAAAGGTGGCTCCTCTTCCTTCCGGAACTCGTAGACTTGCTTCATCAGCTTGCGGCGAGTGTTATAGAGGTCTATGGCCTTGTCCAGGTCAGCATCGGTCAGCTTCTTGCCCGTGAACTCCTCGAGGCCCGTGATCATATCCTTGTACTCTCCCTCGAGGCATGGCTGGGCACGTTCGCTGTCGGCGTGGCCTGGCATCCAGATGTACTTCATATATGGGAGCGGCACATAATTTCGCCAATTGTCGTAGGTACCCTGGATGTGCATGCACGTGCGGCCCATCACGAGGCCGTCGAGATAGTCGTATCTGCCCTTCAGTCCCTGAGCAAGGGTGTCGCGGCAGAAGGGACAAACCGTCGGGAACAAGTATCGGTCTGTGATGTCCTGTACCTCATGCGAGCCGAGAACCCTCACCGGCAGCATGCCAAAGGCGTAGAGGATCTCTTCCGGGACATAGGTGCAAAGCCCGCCGATTGCCTTGCCACCGGTGCGCTTCTTCCAGTCCTTTGCGTACTGGTGCCTGTTCGCCAGCACTTCCTGAAACTTCTCGATCGCGCCCACTACTGCTTGCTCCTCCTTTTCTGGCTTGTCATAAAGAAAGGCACCGTCAGCTTCCTGGGGAGGGAGACTGACATGCCTATACTTAGGTACAAGAGTGAATGAGCATCATCAGATGAATAGGGCTATCCCGATACGGCCGATAGGAGTTGCTCTATATTGCCGATGGGGTCTTCCTAATAATCCAGTCTAGCAACGGCGAATTGGGCTGTCAAGCGCTAGCTTCGAAAATCGGCGCATGCATTATATCTGTATCGGCTGTTCGTGCACGTGTACCATATGAGATATGGCATCGAGTACTGAAGCGAATGCATAGACGCTGGGTCGCACCGCCACAGGAGCTTCCTTGACGCCCAACTCGCCGATGGCCTACAATACGATACCATCAAGATGGAATCCCCTGTGGAAATCGAGCGCACGATAGCAGAGCTGACGAGGCATCGGCCCGAACGCGATACCTTGTTGACGGTTGGTGTCTTCGACGGCGTCCACTTGGGTCACCAACAGCTCATAGGCAGACTGGTGGGGGAGGCATCGGCACGGGGCTGCCTGAGCGGCGTGGTTACCTTCAGCAGGCACCCCAAGAGCCTTCTGTCACCTGACGGCAATCTGGCACGGCTCACGACCGTCGAGGAGCGAACCCACTTGCTGAAGGGCCTGGGTGTGGACCTGGTGGTGTCGCTCAGCTTCACTACCGAGCTAGCGGCACTCGGGGCTCGCCAGTTCGTGCTGCTGCTCGTCGAACACCTGAGAATGCGGGGGCTGGTGGTCGGCCCGGACTTCGCGCTCGGGAGGGGACGCGAAGGTGACTTCGATACCCTGAGAGTTCTGGGTGATGAGCTGGGCTTCACGGTCGAGATGGAGTACCCGGTTACCGTCGATGGTTCGATTGTCAGCAGCACAGCCGTTCGGAGCGCCATAGCGCGTGGTGACATGGCCAGGGCGACCAAGCTACTCGGCAGGCGGTTCCGCCTGAGCGGCACAGTGGAAGGTGGACGCGAGCGCGGTCATTGGCTGGGCTATCCAACAGCCAACCTGAGGGTGGACGAACAGCAAGCGTTGCCGGTCGATGGCGTGTATGCCACAATCAGCTACCTGCAGGGAGGGGCCTACGCGTCTGTTACGAACATAGGGTTCAGGCCGACTTTCGCCGAGACGGGACGTACCATTGAGGTGTTCCTTATCGATTTCGATGACGACATCTATGGTGAGGAAGTGACGATTGAGCTGGTGGAGCGGCTTCGTGGGGAGATCAGGTTCGAAAGCGCGGAGGAGCTGGCAACTCAAATAGGAAAGGACGTAGAGCAGGCAAGGGCCCTGTTAAAGGATACCCTCGCCTGCGTTGCGAAGGATGGATAGGCAACTCGAATACGTGCTCAGGCGCGGCGTAACAGACATCATAGTAGAGGAAGAGCTGGTTCGCATGCTGGAGGCGGGCAGGCGGCTGCGGCTCAAGATGGGGTTCGACCCCAGCCGGCCCGATATTCACCTGGGCCATGTGGTGGGCATGCGGAAGCTGCGCCAGTTCCAGGAGCTGGGGCACCAGGTTATTCTGATCGTTGGTGACTGGACTGCCCAGATCGGCGATCCGAGCGGTGCTTCCCAGACACGGCCGATGCTCACGGCAGAGGAGGTTCGTGCCAACGCCGAGACCTATATGCAGCAGTTTTTCAAGGTGGTCGACAGGGAGAAGACCGATCTGCGCTGGCAGAGCGAGTGGTTCGGCAAATTCGACCTGGCCGATGTCGTCAGGCTGACGAGCAGGTTCACGGTGGCACAGCTTCTGGCCCGCGACGACTTCAGCAAGAGGTACGAGTCTGGCCGCCCGATAGCCGTCACTGAACTGCTGTACCCGCTCCTCCAGGCATACGATTCTGTGGTCATCGAGGCGGACGTGGAGTTTGGTGGTAGCGACCAGAGGTTCAACTGCCTCATGGGCAGGGAACTGCAGCAGATGGTGGGGCAACCAGCTCAGCAGGTCTTCCTGATGCCGCTGCTGGTGGGGACCGACGGCCAGCAGAAGATGAGCAAGAGCCTGGACAACTACATCGCCGTCGAGGAGCCGCCGAATGACATGTACGGCAAGCTCATGTCCGTGCCCGACGACCTGATGATGGACTACTTCGAGCTGCTGACCGACGT
>CAZGDV010000017.1:15187-38442 GCA_964524995.1 uncultured Dehalococcoidia bacterium
TCATGTCCGTGCCCGACGACCTGATGATGGACTACTTCGAGCTGCTGACCGACGTGCCGGACGATGAGTTAGCCGAAATGCGGGGCCGGATGGCTTCTCAGTCCGTCAATCCCATGGACCTGAAGAAACGCCTTGCCGCTGACATTGTTACGCAGTTCCACGGTGCCGGCGCCGCGAAGGGGGCCGCCTCTCACTTCGAGAGGACTGTGCAGCGGAAGGAAGCACCCAAGGATATGCGCGAGGTCCCCATTCCACACAGGACCGGGCTCCGGCGAGGTGACGTCCTGGAAGTGCTATCTTCGACTGGGTGGGTGCGGAGCAAGACAGAGGCGCGGACATTGATGAGTACCGGCGCAGTGCGACTGTGGCCGGACGGCGACACGGCTGGCGACCCGATAACTGGGATAGATGAGTTGATGACCACGGAGGTCTCGCCCGGGGCCGTCATGAAGATCGGGAAGCGCCGGTGGCTCAGGCTCGTGGAGGAAACTGGCAAGTACCCACCGATCGATTAGGCCATTGGCCTGTCACCCTAGTTCTCTATTGATATCTGCACGATGTTCTGCCGGGCGATAGTCCTCTCCGAGTCATCCTTCTTGACGTAGACATGCATCAGGCCGAGCACCTCGTACTCACCATTCTCCAGCTTCGAGGTGTCCCAGGTTACAGGGAAGTTGTCAGCCTTGTCCTGCGATTCACCGATCTTGATCCAGGTGTCGCTATCCTTCCGCCGGTAGTACCACGGATTGGATATCCTCGCGATCGGCCCCGCCAGGCCCAACTCCTCCAGTTCCTTGTTCAGAAGCTCCTCGTCGAGTTGCTCGCGCAGCTGAACGATACCGGAGTACTTGGTCAGCACCTCCGAAGGCACGATGAAATACGGTCCCCAGTTGTGTGACATAGCGGCCTCCTCTCCTGAAGTAGTAGCCTCCAGTATCAAGGTTAGCGCGAGATGGTTACGCTGGGATTACGCCGCTGTTACGGGTGTGTTTCACGGCGCGCCGGTTTGCCGAGGATTTGTTGGATGTCATCCATCTTGAAGCGCCTGTCGCCTCTGGGCCCGATTCTGTAGGTTGTTATCAGCCCTAAGTTGCTCCACCGCCTGAGGGTGCTGATGTGAACGTTGAGCGCCTGCGCCGCTTCTGACAGGGTCAGAAGCGGTGAATTGTTGGTATCTAGTGCGTCTGAGCGCCCGACCCCGCTATTGGCCTTTCTTGGAGTCATGGTTCGTCTTCTCCTAGCGGCGACGTCCACGACGGGGCAGGACACGACCGCTCGAGCCTGCCGTATCACCGGAGACGGAGCCTTTCTTCGACTTCACCCCTAGTGTCTTGTACTCTACGTAGTTGCTGAACTCGTGCCTGACGCCGCAGTACTTGCATACACCCGTGCTGGTGGGGCCGCTTGCCTTCTCTATCACCCAATGATGCCTGCACGCTTCCTCAACCCTCTTCCCGGGGCGTTCAACTGTACGCCTTGCCTTCCCTTCCACTGTCCCTTTCCTCACCATCTATGTTATCCCCGAACGTGAGGGCAGAGTGTGACTTTTGTCTCATTCAGGACTGACGGCAGCACGGAAAGCAGTTCACACCGGAGCGAGGCGAATACCTGGGGCGGCTGGGGGCGGAGGATGACCGGCCCGGGGGCTGGGCCGGTGGGGGGCTGCTAAGCCTCGACCAGCTCTATAGCCTCCTGGAGCATCTCGGGCTCCTTCCATGGTGGACTGGCGGGGAAGCTGATATCCACCACGCGCTGCAGGAAGCGTCGGAGAGCCGTGTTTCGCCTGTAAGGCTCGAAGGCGTCGGCACTGCTCTGATTGTAGTGCTCGGAGGGGAACAGCTCGCGGGCCGAGAGTAGATCGAGCCCGGACTCACAGCTCTCGGGGTTCTGGGCGCAGGTCCGGTACGCGTCGGGGAAGCAAGTGCGCAGGCATGTGGCGAAGACGTAGACCCGTTCCCAGAGGGTCGGCAGTTCTCCGGCCAGGTCGTCGGACTGGTAGCCCTCAGGTATCCTCATGTGCCCGAATGCGTTCAGGAGGCGTATCATGCGGCGGGGGTTGCCGTCGGCGGCTGCCGATATCATGTTAACGTTCTGCTTACGCAGTTGTAGCGCATCGAGCGCCTCCGAGTAAGCCTCGGAGAGCCTGCGGAGGCTGATTGGGGGCATGTCGAACTGTGTATGTACCACTCTGTCGAGGTAGTCCCGGCCGTAGTCGTTCTGAGTTGCTCCGTAGTACGATGCCACCGACCGCTCGATGAACGGCCTGTCCGCCGCGATCACGAACACGCACTTGTCGCCGCAGGCGTGACTTCCGAGGAGGTCGAGAATACCTACCAGGTCGTTCGGCTGGCAGCGGTCGAGGTCGTCGATTATCACCACAGCCTTCTTGTCTTCCGGGACCAACTCCTCGATGGCGAGTCCGAGACGGGCGGAGAGTTGAGATGCGTCTTGCCGGATGTCGTCTGGTGTGGGATGGTCTGATCGCAGCTGCCGTTGAATCTCCTCGATAAGGGCCGGACATGTGCCGTTGCTGCAGTGGATAGACTGGGCGGACAGGCGAACGGTGGGGCAGCCGAGGTCGTGCAGTCTCTCGTCCATGAAGTTGAGGAAGGATGACTTGCCCGAACCAGGGGGGCCGTATACACCGACCGTGATGCCGGCCGCCGGAGCGCCGGCGATGTCCCCGGCGATATCAGCGGCGCATGGCGCGAAACCGAAGCGGTCGTCGACCTTGGTGAGCTTGGGCCTGTCGTGAATCATGATGGCGGACGTCGCCGACGGGTTGTGGGAGGTATTGTACATCGGGCCGGGTTAGCGTACAAGCATAGGTACACCGTATGGTCCGGCGTTGCCGGGACACGCAGGAAGAGGCGCCACGCTGCGGAGCAGCGTGGCGCGGTGAGTCTACTGTCGCTGGCTCGCTTCAGGCCCTGTCGGTGTCCTTCTTGGCTTCGTCGATGATCTTCTGCGCCAGGTGTGCCGGCACTTCCTCGTAGTGACTGAACTCCATCGTGTAGCTGCCGCGCCCCTGCGTGATCGACCGCAGGTCGACGGCATACTTCTGCATTTCCTCCTGCGGCACCTGCGCATCGATCACGTTCTCGCCGTCGCTTGGTGTCATGCCCAGGACCCGTGCCCGCTTGCCGTTAAGATCGCTCATGACATCGCCGGTGTAGGTATCAGGGACTGTGATCTGAACGTTCATGATGGGCTCCAGTAGAACCGGCTGCGACTGTTGGACGCCCTTCTTCGTGGCGTGAAGAGCAGCGATCTTGAATGCCATGTCCGACGAGTCAACGGGGTGCGAGCTCCCGTCGTAGAGAAGGACCTTCATGTCTGTCACGGGGTAGCCTGCGAGCACCCCATCGTTGAGGGCCTCGATCACCCCCTTCTCCACGGCCGCGATGTAGTTCTTCGGTACGGACCCGCCCACGACCTTGTCGCCGAACTCGAAGCCACTGCCACGGGGCGTGGGCGACAATTCGATGAGCACGTGGCCATACTGGCCGTGACCCCCTGTCTGTTTCTTGTGCTTATACTCAGCCTTTGCCTGCGACTTGATGGTCTCCTTGTATGGAATCTTGGGTGTGGACGTGTTCACGTCGACACCGAACTTGCGCTTCAGCCTGTCGACCGAGACGTCGAAGTGCGACTCTCCGAGTCCCGACAGGATGGTCTCGGCAGTGACCGCATCCTTGTGGACGGAGATGGTATGGTCCTCTTCGGCAAGCCTCTGGAGAGCCGGCCCCATCTTGTCCAGGTCTACCTTGGTCTTGGGGTACACGGCTACGCTGAGGTTGGGCTTGGGGAACTCGACGCCCTTGAGCATGAGCGGGTGCTCCTTGGTGCACAGGGTGTCGCCGGTCCCTGTCTCCGCCAGCTTCGCCACCCCCCCGATGTCGCCTGCGGCGATCTGTGGAATGGCCTCCTGGTTCTTGCCTCGCACCATGAAGAGCTGGCCTATTCTCTCGGCGTGCTCCTTGTTGGCGTTCCAGACGCTGGAATCGCTGGAGAGCGTGCCGCTGTAGACACGGAGGTAGGTCAGCTTGCCTACGTATGGGTCCGCGGTGGTCTTGAATACTAGTGCTGCCAGTGGCCCACCTTCGTTGGCCTCCAGCGATTCCTCCTTGTTGGCCTGTGGATTGTGGGCCTCAACCGGGCCCCGCTCCTTGGGGGACGGGAGATAGTTGCAGATGGCATTCATCAGGTCGGGAACGCCCTTGTTCTGCACGACCGATCCGACCAGCACCGGAACGATGCTGCCCTGGGTTGTGCCGAGTCGCAGGCCTCTGTTGATCTCTTGCTCTGTAAGCTCCTCTCCTTCGAGGTACTTGGCGGTTAGATCGTCATCCGACTCGGCGATGGCTTCGATCAGCTTCTCGCGGTAGGAGGACGCCTTGTCGGCCAATGATGCGGGTGCATCTGCCGAGCCAAGCAGGTCATATGCCCCTTCGAAGCTGCTCTCGGCTCCGACAGGAAGCTGAAGAGGTACGCACTTCCTGCCAAAGACCGATTCGATCTGATCCATGGTCTTGAAGAAGTCGGCGTTTTCGCGGTCCATCTTGTTGATGAAGATGATACGTGGAAGCTTGTGCTCCTCGGCATACTTCCAGGTCAGTTCGGTGCCGACCTCTACGCCGGACGCGGCGCAGACTACGATTACCGCTCCCTCCGCCACCCTCAGCGCGGCCCTGACTTCGCCGATGAAGTCCGCGTAGCCGGGGGTATCGAGCAAGTTGACCTTGGTCTTGTTCCATTCGAAGGGCAGAAGAGAAGTACTTATGCTTATCTTGCGCTTCACCTCATCGGGATCGTAGTCAGAGGTCGTATTGCCGTCTTCCACCTTGCCCAGCCTGTTGATGGCCTTCGTATGGAAGAGGACGGCCTCTGAGAGCGACGTCTTGCCGGCTCCGGAGTGAGAAAGAAGGACGACGTTGCGTATCTGGTCGCTCTGGTACTTCTCCATAGCCTCTCCCCAATTCGTAGTCGCCCTATTCTACTTCATCTTGTCACGGGCACGCAAGGAGACGGAACGTGCGCTCGCCGCACTCCGGTGGCAGCTCTATGGTGATAGCTCGCGTGGTAGGTATAGTGTTGATTGGCGTAGTTGATTATAGTAAGATAAGGCGCGAGGGGCTGTAGCTCAGTTGGGAGAGCGCTTGAATGGCATTCAAGAGGTGGGGGGTTCGAATCCCCCCAGCTCCACCAGATGCAATTGCACTACCGGAACAGCGCCAGCTCCAGGTCCGTTGCCACCACGGGGCTCATGACCACAGGCTTTCCGCAAGATGTTTGCTTTAATACGTTCTGCTTAGGGAGGGACTACGACCGGTGAGACTGAAGGACAAGGTTGCCATAGTCACGGGCTCCACAAAGGGCATAGGCAAGGCGATAGCCACAGGTTACGCGAACGAGGGGGCAACCGTCGTCGTATGTGGCCGGTCTGTCGACTTGGCGAATGCTCTTGCCGATGAACTGACCGACCAAGGCAAGAAGGCAATAGCGATGCGGCTCGATGTCGCTGACGGCGACAGCATAGCCCACGTGTTCGACGAGGTGGTAAAGCAATTCGGGCGCATCGACATACTCGTCAACAACGCCGGCATCAGCCCCATCTACAAGAGGGCTGAGGACACTCCACTGGAGACGTGGAACGCGATCATACGGACGAACCTCACCGGGACCTTCCTGTGCTGCCAGGCCGCCGGACGGGTCATGATCCAGCAGAAGAGCGGCAAGGTGATCAACATGAGTTCGGTCGGGGGCGAGGTCGCGCTGCCGAAGCTGGTGGCCTACTGCGCGAGCAAAGGCGGCATCGTCCTGGTGACGAAGGTGCTGGCTGCGGAGTGGGCGCAACACAACATACAGGTCAACGCCATAGGCCCATCATATGTTGAGACCGAGTTCACGGAGGGTCTGCGGGGCAACGAGAGGATATACGAAGAGCTGAAGAGCAAGAACCCGATGAAGAGGTTCGCCCGGCCCAAGGAGATCGTGGGCACGGCTGTGTTCCTGGCGTCCGATGAGTCCAATTTCGTTACCGGACAGACGATATTCGTCGATGGCGGCTGGTTGGCCGTCTGACTTTCACGCCATACGAATCCACATTTGAGGAGGGCTTCGCAAATGGAGATCAAGCGAGTTGGCGTTCTGGGTGCCGGGTTGATGGGTGCGGGCATAGTGCAGGCGGCGGCGCAGGTCGGTCTCGAAGTCAAAATGAGGGACATCGAGGACCGGTTTCTGGAGAAGGGGATGGAGGGGATCAAGACCAGCCTGGGGCGTTTCGTGAAGAAGGAGAAGATCACGCAGGCGGATGCGGACGCAGCGGTCTCGCGGATCAAGGTTACGACAGACTTGAAGGAAGCTGCTACGGACGTAGATATCGTGATCGAGGCCATACCCGAGGACTTCGACCTGAAGAAGCAGACCTACGAGACGATAGACAAAGTGTGCCCGGCGGGCGTCATCTTTGCTTCCAACACGTCAGGCTTGAGCATAACGCAGATGGCGTCCTGCACGGGGCGGGCCGACAAGTTCGTGGGAATGCACTTCTTCAACCCGGTGCCCATGATGCCACTCGTGGAGATCGTCCGAGGCTACGCCACGAGTGAAGAGACTATCAATGTAATCAGAGAGCTGTCCACGAAAATGGGCAAGGAGTCCATCGTCGTTAACGATACGCCGGGCTTCGCCACGAGCAGGCTGATTGGCGTGCTGCAGAATGAAGCGATACATGCCTACGCCGAGGGCATAGCGAGCGCAGCCGATATCGACAAGGGAATGAAGCTGGGGATGAATCATCCCATGGGTCCGCTGGAGTTGGCCGATTTCGTTGGGCTGGACACGCTTCTCCATGTAATGGAGAATCTGTATCGAGAGTACGGCGACACCAAGTACCGGCCACCGCTCTTGCTCAGACAGATGGTCCGTGCCGGTCACCTAGGGCGCAAGACAGGCAAGGGTTTCTACGATTACTCCAAGAAGTAGCTGGGACTCCTGGCGGGGGAGCTGGAAAGGAAGGAAGAGGAAATGGCCATCAACTCGGGTAAGGAATACATCGAGAGCCTGCGGAAGCTGAAGCCGAAGGTATTCGCTTTCGGGGAGAGGGTTGACAACGTCGTCGACTATCCCCTGTTCCAGCCGCATCTCAACGCGGCGGCAATGACCTATGAGCTTGCCAACGATCCTGAGTATGCGGAGATCATGACGGCGACGTCGAATTTGAGCGGAGAGAAGGTGAACCGGTTCACCCACATTCACCACAGCATCGACGACTTGGTCAACAAGGTCAGGATGATGCGTCTACTCGGTCAGAAGACGGGGACGTGCTTCCAGAGGTGCGTCGGGCTGGACGGGTTGAACGCGGTCTACATCACGTCATTCGATATCGACAAGAAGCACGGCACGAACTACCACGAAAGGTTCAAGAAGTACCTGAAGTACGTTCAGGACAACGATCTGATGCTGGCGGGGGCGATGTCTGATCCGAAGGGGGACAGGAGCCTGAGGCCTCACCAGCAGCCCGACCCGGACATGTACGTGCATGTTGTCGAGAGAAGGGACGATGGCATCGTGGTGCGGGGGGCCAAGGCGCACATCACAGGGACAGTCAACTCTCACGAGATCCTGGCCATGCCTACCAGGACGATGGGTGAGGAGGACAAGGACTACGCCGTCTGCTTCGCCGTGCCCGTGGATGCCGAAGGCGTGACTCTGGTGTTCGGCCGGCAGACAAACGATACGCGCCGTCTGGATGGAGAGATCGATTGCGGCAATGCGAAGTACGGCATAGTAGGCGGCGAGACGCTCATCGTGTTCGACGACGTCTTTGTGCCCTGGGACCGCGTGTTCATGTGCGGCGAGTACGATTTCTCAGGCCAGCTCGTGGAGGTCTTCGCTGGCTTCCACAGGAGCAACTATGGCGGCTGCAAGGTGGGGCTTGCCGATGTGGTAACCGGTGCGGCCTACTGGGTTGCGGAGAACAACGGCGTCGAGAAAGCGCCGTATATCAGAGACCTGCTGGCCGAGATGGTGGGCATGGCTGAGACATGCTGGTCATGCTCGCTGGCCTGCTCCTACCAGGGCAGCAAGACCGACTCCGGTGCCTATACTATCAACCCCCTGTTAGCCAACGTGGTTAAGCTCAACATAACGCGCTACACGTACGAGTGGATGCGCCTCGCGCAGGACATTGCCGGAGGGCTCTTGATCACCCTGCCGTCCGAGAAGGATTGCACGAACCCCGAGGTCGGTGAGTACATAGACAAGTACTTTCGTGGCAAAGAAGGCACGTCGACGCGCGACAGGATCCACATGGTGCGCCTGATCGAGAACATGGCGGTCGGGGCCGGCCTGCCGGAGGCTTTGCATGGTGCGGGCTCGCCGCAGGCCCAGAAGATGATGATCGGACGCCGGTCGAACATGGACAAGAAAAAGGAGATCGCCGAGACAGTCGTCGGCATCAAGCCGGACAAGCACTTCGAGAAGATCACCGGCAAGACCGAGGACGAGTACTTCTCCAAGTACAGGTGTGCGTAGACAGGCGCTCAGGCGAGAGAATAAAGAAAGGGGCCTCAAACGAGGCCCCTTTCTTTAGCGTGTTGAAGCTGCTGGCTACTTGTTCTGGAAGTTGGGCTTCCTCTTCTCCAGGAAGGCCTTGGCACCCTCCAGCGCATCCTCGGTCTTGAAGATATCGGAGAAAAGCTCTCCCTCCTTCTCGACCGACTCTTTCATGCCCTCTTCCAGGGTGTTGTAGATGGACTGCTTCGTGAAGTCGAGGGCGACAGCGCCCTTGGCCTTGAGCTTCTTGATCATGACGGCGACGGCGTTCTCGAGCTCGGCGGCCGGGACAACCTGATTGACGAGGCCGATTCGATATGCCTCTTGAGCATCTATGGGATCGCCGGTGAGGCACATCTCGAGGGCCTTGCCGCTCCCGACGAGGCGCGTCAGCCTGACGCTGCCGCCCCCGCCGCACATAATGCCCAGCTTGATCTCCGGCTGGCCGAACTGCGCGGCGTCTGAGGCTATCCTTATATCGCAGCCCAATGCTATCTCGCAGCCCATCCCGAAGGCGATGCCGTTGACGGCCGCAATAACCGGCTGCGGAAGCTCCTCGAGCATGTTGGGCGAGAAGTAGACCTTGTGGTCATCGAGGACCCTTCCGCCCTTGCGCGTCATCTCCACCCAGGCGAGGATTGTCTTGTCGATGTCAGCGCCAGCCATGAAGGCACGGTCGCCGGCACCAGTCATGACTACTACCCTGACCTCCTTGTCCTTCTTGATGTCCGCGACTGCCTCCTTCAACTCATCGGACATCTTGGGATTGAAAGCGTTCATCTTGTCCGGGCGATTGAAGGTGATCTTGGCTACCCCGTCCTGCTTCTCAACTGTAATGGTCTCGAAATGGTGCATCCTTTCCTCCTTAGTATTGTGTTATGGTGGCGCGGGGAGCGCGCACACGGGACTCTACAGGGTCTATTGGCCTTGTCCCAGAGTTGGTTATCGAGGCGGACGCTTGCGGACATGCGGCGCGCCTCGATTGGGGTCTCAGCCAAGGACGTCAGACATTATAGCTGGCGAGCGCTTTCCTTTCAACAAGCCCGCTGGCTCCAGTAGGTCTGTGCTGTGGGTGGTATTGCCTTCCGGCAACGGCTGTGTAGCGTACGATCAGGGCCCTGTGCTAACATAGCAGACGTTGAGATTGCCTGTTGAGAAAGGCGGGACATCGCAATGCATAGTGACAGTGACGTAGTGATTGTGGCCGGCGTTCGGACGCCATTCGGAAGATACGGCGGATCGCTGAGGGGCTTCGATTATTATGACCTCGGCGCAATCCCTATGCGACAGGTGATGGAGCGGGTCGGGCTGAGCCCCGACCTCGTGGGGGAGGTCTTCTGGGGGGTGGGGGACACATCCGTGTGCAAGGACCCGTACACGCCTGTCGCGGCCCGGCAGTCGCTGATCAAGGCGGGACTGCCGCATGAGACACCTTCGATATCGTTCGACATGGCATGCGTGTCGGCAATGCACGCGGTGAAGCTTGCGGCGATGACCATACGCCTTGGCGAGATAGACGTTGCGCTCGCCGGTGGCGCGACCTCGTTCAGCCAGGAGCCGCTGATAGTCAGGGGGCTGAGGTTCGGCGGCAATCGACTCGGCCACGTCAGGATGGAGGACCCGCTTGTTGCGTTGGGGTACAAGGACTTCAACCCGGTTGCCGTAGACGCCGACAACGTCGCAGCTGAGTACGGCATCGGCAGACAGGAGCAGGATGAGTGGGCCCTGCGCAGCCACGAGAAGTACGGCGAGGCCTGGAAGGCGGGCAGGTTCAAGGATGAGATTGTGCCTCTGGAGATCCCGCAGGCGAAGGGTGAACCCAAGACTCTGGACATCGACGAGCAGTACAGGCCGGACACGAGCCTCGACAGGCTGTCGAAGCTGGATACCGTCTACAACACACGTGCCATAACAGCGGGCAATGCGCCGGGCATGAACGACGGTGCAGCGGCGCTTTCAGTGATGAGCCGGGGGAAGGCCCGTGAACTCGGGCTGAGCCCGCTGGCAACCGTCATTGCGCAGGTGTCGATCGCGATTGACGCCAGCCGTATCGCGGAGGGGCCCGGCTTCGCAATCCAGAGGGTGCTGGCCAAGGCGGAACTGGACATCGATGACATGGCTGTCATAGAGATAAACGAGGCCTTCGCCTGTGTGCCCTTGGTCTCCACGAAGCTCATTGGCGGCGGTGATGCTGTCAAGGTGAAGCAGATAAGGGAGAAGACGAACGTCAACGGGAGCGCGATAGCGACCGGGCATCCCAACACGGCAAGCGGGGCCAGAATACTGATGAACCTGGCGTATGAGTTGAGGAGGCGGGGTGGTGGCTACGCCCTGGGCGCGATCTGTGGAGGCCTTGGCCAGGCGGACGCAACGATACTGACCGTTGCCTAGCGGAATGCGAAGGAGTTTCTTCGGGTAGCCTCGATCACCTGGGCAGCCCGAGACCACGAATGGCGATGAGAGTGCGGTTGATCTCTGAGGTACCGCCGCCAATCTTGTCGCCGACTCCGAACTGATAGGCTGTGTGCGCAACGGCGTGGAGGGGTGCTCTCTCGTCTCCACCTAGCTGTCCGTAGAGACCCATGAGCGATAGTGCGGTGTTCGAGAGTTCGTGGGCCATCTCGGAGCAGAAGTTCTTGGCCGCCGATGCCTCGTGGCCCGGCACGAGGCCGTTGTCCTCCATTGCCGCGATGTTGTAGCACATGAGACGCCCGACCTCACACTCGATCCAGTGCTGGGCCAGTTTCTGCCGGACGATTGGATCGTCGACCAGCCGTCTGCCGTTCCGTTTGGTCTCCCGTACGTAGACCGTGAGATCCTCAAGGAGTCTGCGGGCCCGGCCCAGGTGCTCTATGCCGGCCGTGCGCTCGAAGGAGAGGGCTGTCATAATGACCTTCCAGCCATCGTTCTCCTGCCCTATGAGGCACTCTTCGGGCACGTGCACGTCGTCGAAGAAGACCTCGCTGTTCTCCGGCATGCCTGCCAGATTCATCAGGGGCCTGACCGTCACGCCCGGCGTTTTCATGTCCACGACAAGGACGCTGATGCCCTTGTGTCTCGGGGCGTCGGGGTCCGTCCTGACGGCGAGCCAGCACCAGTGCGCGCGGTGAGCGGCGCTGGTCCAGACCTTCTGCCCATTAATGACGAACTCGCTCCCCTTTCTGACCGCCCGGCACTTGAGCGCCGCGAGGTCGGAGCCGGCCTCGGGCTCGCTGTAGCCAGTACACCAGTAAGTCTCGCCGGAGGCGATGCCACGCAGGTGTTTCCGCTTCTGCTCGTCTGATCCCAGCAGTATCAGCGTCTGGCCGATCCAGCTGACACCGCCCACCCCCATGTCGACGCCCGGCATCATGTTGTACGCCATCTCCTCGCGGTAGATCAGGTACTCCGTGCGGGTCGCGCCGAGGCCGCCGTACTCTTTAGGCCAGGGCATTGTCAGCCAGCCCTTCTCGGCCAGCTTCCGGGTCATCCTCTGAGCGACTTCCCAGCCGTAGTCCGTGCAGTACTCCTCGGCGTAGCCGCCTACGTGCCAGTCGGGCGGAAGCTCCTTCCTCGCGAACTCCCTCAGTTCCCTTCGCAGCTTCTCTTCCTTCTCGGTGAAAGCGAGATTCATGTGAGCTGAGTCCTTTCGCGCCGAGGGGTGTAGGCGTACACGATTTGCCAGCGATGCCGTGCAATCATTTCGGTACGGCAGGGCCGGTGGCCTCGTATGTTAGGTGTCGCGCTACAGGCTATCGCGGAAGCCGCTTGACTATGAGCTCCCGTTGTATCTCGGACGTGCCCTCCAGAAGCTCGTACATCTTGGCATCTCTGTACAGGCGCTCGATCTTGTACTCCTTGCTGATGCCGTAAGCGCCGTGCACCTGCATGCCGAAACGGCAGACATCCGGCGCAGTCGAGGTCACGAAGAGCTTGGTTATCGCCATGTCCTTGATGGTATCCTGGCCCTGGTCCTTCAGGAACGCGGCCCGGTATACGAGCCAGCGCGATGCCTCGAGCCGTGCCGCCATCTCGGCGAGCAGCCAGTGAATAGCCTGCAGCTCGAAGATCGGCTCGTCGAAATGCATGCGGTTCATGGAGTACTTGATGGCCTCCTCCAACGAGGCCTGCATCAGGCCCACGCACTGGGCACTCAAGCACATCTTGCCTATAGTCATGGCGTCCTTGAGGGCGTCGAACTTGCCCCCCTTTTCGCCTATCAGGTTCTCTGTCGGGATGCGCACGTCTTCGAGAACGACGTCACACAGGTCTGTACCCCTCAACCCGAGCTTGTCCATCTTCTTCTCGGTGGAGAAGCCCGGCCTGTCGGCTTCCACCAGGAACAGGCTTATGTCCCCGTCGTCGTCCTTTGCGAATATGAACGCTGCATCGGCAAACGGCGCATTGGTGATAAAGCGCTTGCGGCCGTTGACTACGTAGCTGTCCCCGTCGAGTGTAGCTCTTGTCTTGATCATCTTGGGGTTGGAACCGGTGTCCGGCTCGGTGAAGGCGAAACAGACGAGCTTCTCGCCTTCGCAGATCGGGATCATCCACTCCTGCTTCTGCTTCTCGGTTCCCAGCTTGTTGAACCTGTCACACGTGACGTTGCCCACCTGCATGTGTATGGCCATGGGGGCCAGCACCTTGGCGACCTCCTCCATGGCCAGGACCAGGCTGACATGGTCTGCGCCCGCACCGCCATACTTCTGGTCGAACGGGATTCCGTAGAGGTTCATGGCAGCCAGCTTGGGCCTGATCTCCTGGGGGAACTCATTCTGCTTGTCCATTATGTCCACCAGGGGCGTGAGTTTAGCCTCGGTGAACTTCTTGACCTCTCTCTGGAACATCTCCTGATGTTCGGTCTTGTTGAAATCCACTGTCTAGTGCCTCCTTCTCTGTACGATTTGCTCTCCGTGCCTACCCTGAGCCAGGCCCGGGGCGCTCGTGTGATCGTCTCGCGCAGCGCGGAGGCCGCCCGATATGGCTCAGCCTCCGCGTTATTGCCTTAAGTAGTCGGCTATTAGGCTTCCAGGCCCAGCTCCTTGATGGCCTCGTCCCTCAGCACGAACTTCTGTATCTTGCCGGTCGCCGTCATCGGGAAATCGTCGACGAACTTGACGTACTTCGGAGCCTTGTAGTTGGCCATCTTCTCCCTGGAGAATGCAATGATCTCCTCTTCGGTGGCGCTAGCGCCCTCCCTGAGCTTGACGAAGGCCATAGCGACCTCACCCATCCTCCTGTCGGGCACTCCCGATACGGCGGCCATGGCAATCTTGGGATGCGTCATGAGGAAGCTCTCGATCTCGGCGGGATACGCGTTGACGCCACCGGTAATGAACATGTCCTTCAACCTGCCGGTGATCTTCACGTAGCCGTTCTCGTCCATCGTACCCAGGTCGCCGGTATGGAACCAGCCATCCTTGGTGAACGCCTTCTTCGTCTCCTCAGGCTGCTTGTAGTATTCCTTCATGACATACCAGCCCCGGCTCCGCAGCTCGCCCTGTGTTCCGGGCGGGACCTCCTTGTCAGTGTCCGGGTCCATCACCTTCAGCTCGCAGTCGTCGAAGAGCAGCTTTCCGCATGTTTGCGCAACCAGTTCCGGCGGGTCGCCCCGACGGGTGCATGTGCTGATGCCGGAGTTCTCCGTCATGCCGTAGCCCGATATGAGGTCTTTGATGCCCATCTTGGCCATGATCGTCCTGACCAGGTCCGGTGAGACGTCGGAGCCTCCAATGATTGCGCTCTTGATGCTGCTGGTGTTGCGTTTAGCGAAGTCGGGGTGGTCGAGCATCATAATGTACATCGTGGGAGAACCGGTGAAGTTGGTGACCTTCTCTTCGTCGATCAGGCGCAGGCCCTCACCAGGGTCGAATGACTCCATCGGGAGTATGCAAGCGCCGTGTGACGCCCCCAGCGACATGCCCGTCATGTTGCCCATGTTGTGGTGGAAGGGGGACACGACGAGGATGCGGTCCTTGTCGGTCATCTGGAACCTCTCGCTGAACGAAGAGACGACTCTTACATACTGGTAATGTGTGGTAACCACACCCTTCGGGAAGCCGGTCGTGCCCGAAGTGAAAGGAATGATATACACGTCGTCAGGCCCTACCGCATCCTGGGCTTTTTTCAGCTCGCTGCTGCCGGCGTGATCCTTGCCCATCTCGACGACCTGGTCCCAGTCCAACATGCCGGGATAGCTCTTCTCACCGACTACGATAACCCGCTTCAGCATGGGCAGCTTGGCGCTCTTGAGCTCGCCCGGTTTGCAGTCCTTCAGCTCGGGGCAGACCTCATTGATCATGGGAATGAAGTCGATCTTGAGGAAGCGGTCCATCATGAACAGCGTGGTCGAATCCGACTGCTTGAGGATGTACTCAAGCTCGTGGACCTTGTATCGAGTGTTCAGGGGAATAACAGGGGCACCTATCTTCACGCAGGCGTAGTGGGCGTAGACCCACTCGGGGATGTTGCTCGCCCAGATGGCGACCTTGTCGCCACCCTTCACCCCCATCTTGAGCAGGGCGTTGGCGACTGCATTCACCCTGTCCAGCAACGTAGCGAAGCTGATGCGCTCTTTGGCGGTGACCATTGCCTCGTTGTTAGGGTGTTTGGCTGCAGCCCTGTCCAGCAGAGTCCCGAGTGTATCGCCCGGTTTCGTCTCGATCATAGCGTCACCCCCCGTGTTGTTCTGCTTGGCTAGACTGGTAGAGGCCTAGGCAATGCTCTTCTTGACAGCGTCGTACCCGGCCTTGATCGCGTCGACGTTGCGGGCCAGCTTCTCGTCGGAGAACCTGGAGAGGATCATGCGGAGGCCCTTTTCCAGCGATTCGATCGATACAAGGCCCGTAGCCGCCGCGAATGCGCCCAGCATGGCCGTATTCGTGATGGGGCGTCCTAGGGTCTGCATGGCGATCTCTGTGGCGTCGATGCATACTGCTTCGTGTGAGAACTGCGGCTTCTCCCGCGAGTTGACGATGAGCTTGCCTTGGCCGTTCATACCTGCCTCGATAGTCGGTGCCCCAACCAGGGTTGGGTTGAGAACCACGACGATGTCCGGGTTAAGGACAGCGCCTCGCTCCGCGATCCTTTTGTCGCCGATCCTGCCATATGCCTCAACAGGCGCCCCCCGGCGCTCGATGGCCGGCGACATGCACGATTGGCCGAACTTGCCGTCGTACGTCGCTGATGCACACAGGATATGAGCAAAGGTGACAGCGCCCTCACCGCCCCTTCCGTGGACTCTGATTCTGAGCATATTCGCAAGACCTCCCGGCAAGTGCTCCCCTGCCACGCGTAGCAGGAGAGGCTAGTTGACTACATACTTGGGTTCTTTACCTTGTACCACATCGACTATGTTGCCGAGCGAGGTGACGTAGAAGTTCCTGTATAGGTCTTCCGCCGTCACGCCGCCTATGTGTGGGGTTAGGACAACATTGTCCAGCTTCAACAGCTTGCTGGACTTGTCAGGTGGATCACCGTGCTCCCCGTATACGTCTATGGCAGCGCCACGGATGCGACCTGCCTCGAGGATGTCGGCCAGCGCCTCCTCGTCCACCACTGCCCCCCTCGAAGTGTTGACGAAATACGCCGCCTCCTTCATCATTTCGAGTTCCTTGCGGCCGATGCTCCCCCTTGACTCCGGGGTCAGCAGACAGTGTATGTTGACGAAGTCCGACGTCTTCAGTAACTCCTCGAGAGAAACCGCCTTGATGGGGAACTCGAGATCGCCGGTATCCTTACGGTAGGGGTCGAAGTACTGTAGTCGCGCGCCGAATGCATGGCACAGTCTCGCAACCTGAGCACCGATCTTGCCCAGACCAACGATACCCACGAGCTTGTCCCTCAGCTCGTAGACCTTGCCAACGCACTCCCCGAAAATCCATTCGCCGGACTTCATCGTCCTGTCGCACTTCGGCAGGTTCTTGGATATGGCCAGCATCAGCATCAGCGTGTGCTCGGCAACCGGGATGACGCCAGCTCCGCCCGCGTTCGATACCTTGATGCCCTTATCCTTCGCGGCCTTGATGTCTATGTTATCGTAGCCGGCGCTGCACTGCTGGATGAAGAAGAGCTTGTCAGCCTTGTCCAATACCTCCTTGGTTATCTTGTTCCTCGCTGCGGCGAGGATGTCTGCGCCGGCTATCTTGTCCATGAGCTCCGACGGCTCGATACTCTGCATCTGTTCGAAGTCGATCTTGGAGGCACCATCGGGGAAGTTCTTCTTGGCCTCGTCGACCATCCGGCTGAGAAGTGGATCGGTAATCAGCACCTTGTAGCGGTCTTTTTTCTCCATAGTCATCACCTCGCAAGGAGTCAGGTATTCATCGCGGAGTGCATGATGCGAGCATCATCCGTGGCCAGGCGCAGTCTCGAGTTGGGAATCTGATAAGAGCACGACGACACCGGAGGGCTGCATCCGTCGAACAAACCTGTAGAGGTTAGTATAAGGTCGCACTCTTCAACATGTCAACGTCTGACTATGTCCGGTGAGCGTTGCAGGCCCTGCGGCGATGGGGCCACAATCGCACGCTTGAACGTGCGCGTTGACACTTGTCCGCGAGTACCCTAAAATACCTTTGCTTCTCGTTATTACACTACCGCGTCATCAGGCTGATATCGCTATGCACCCCGAATCTGAAGAAAGAGGCAAGGTATGACCAGCAAGCTCGGGACTCTGAGCGACATCAAGGACTTCATCAAAGATGGGAGCTTCGTGGGCATCGGCGGCGGCTGGAGCTGCAACAAGCCGATGGCGATCATACGCCAGATCATCAGGCAGAAGACCAGGGGCCTGAAGGTGATGTCCATTGTCGGTGGATGGGAGATGGAGTGGCTGCTGGCTGCCGGAGCGGTGGATCACCTGGTTTTCAGCTTTCTGAGTCTCGAGGCCTTTGGCTTGCCGCCGAACTTCCGCAGGGTAGCCGAGAAGAACCTCATCAAGCTGACGGAGATCGAGGGCTGCAGCATGGTCAAGGGGCTGCAGGCGGCAGGGAGAGGTGTCCCGTTTGCCGCCTTCGCCGGCCCAAAGGGTTCGGACATTATCAAGGAAGCGCCGGAGTTGTACAAGACGGTCACCTGTCCTTTTACCGGGAAGGAGCTCACGGCTGTACAGGCTATCGCGCCCGATGTTGCCATCATCCACGCCCAGCGCGCAGATGAGCAGGGCAATGTGCAGATATTCGGCACCTCGGCCTCTGATCTCGACATGGCCATGGCGGCGAAGTCAGTGGTCGTAACGGTAGAGGAGATCGTGTCGTCAGAGCAGATCCGCAAGGACAAGACAGCGACCGTGCTGTTCCGCCCCGAGGTCGACCTCGTTATCCATTGCCCGTTCGGGGCGTCCCCTTGTAGCAGTGTACCTTATTATTCCGCCCACCTCATGCAGATGATGAAGGATGTGCGGGGAATCGGCAGTCCGGACGCAGCCGGGGAGTACATACCTGGTCTCATAGGCGAGAGCGAAGAGGCGTACTGGAACAACGTTGGTGGAGACGCGACGAAGAAGAAGCTGGTGAGCCTCGCTAAGAACACGAAGCGCGTCGAGTTTCCGAAGTCCCTGAGCGACGAGGCGGCGGCCGACTTCGATGTATCGGCGCAGATGGTGTCCGCCCTGGCTCGGACCATCGATGATGGCGACTCCATAATACTGGGGTCGTTCACGCCGATGGCCTACGCGGCGTATATGCTTGCCAAGCTGACTCATGCACCCAGCGCCTTCATCGTCGGATACAGTGGGGTCGATCCTCTTCCCTTCCAACTGAGCTTCCACACGTCCGAGGCCTCCTGCACCGAGTTCTCGGCGGGACTGTGGTCTATGACTGAGTGCATCGAGGCGCTGCACCTCAGGGGAATGGGCGACGTGGAGGCGGTGTCCAGCGCGCAGCTGGATGCGAACGGCGACATCAACATCTCATGGCTGCCGATGCCGGTGAAGGATGCGGATGGTAACCCCACCGGCGAGATGAACCGGCGAGCGGTTCGGCTGCCGGGAGGTGCCGGGGCTCCGGTGGTATACGGCCTGCATCGAAAGGGCGTGGGGTACTTCGCGGGCCACTCGAAGATGGTGTTCGTCCCGAAGGTAAACTACATCACCGGGACGAGGTATTACTTCGGGGACGAGGAGCGACTCGCTCAGGGTCTGCGGCCCGGGCCGCTGGTTGTGGTGACCAATCTGTGTGTCATGCAGATGGTCGAACGTGGGAAATGGAAGGTACTGTCGCTGCACAAAGGCGTGACGCCGGAGGATGTCGTCAGCAATACCGGATTCGAAGTGGAGATACCTGACGATGTACCTACCACCAAAGCTCCCTCCAGGCAGGAGGTCGAGCTGATCGAACAGATCGACCCGCAGGGCATCAGGTTCCTGGATTTCATGAGCGGGAAGGAAAGGGCTGGGAAGCTTCCTTCAATCATCGAAGCGGAGTGGAACAGCGCCTAGGCCGATATCAAACACGACCAGATGGAAACAGAAGGAGGACCATGGCATACGAAGTATTCAAGGTGGAGAAGAAAGAGGGGAACATAGCCGTCATTACATTCAACCGTCCCGACAAGTACAATGCGGCAAACGACCAGATATTCCGGGAGCTGGCATCCGCTGTGCAGGAGTTGGATGCCGATCCAGAGATCGGCTGCATGATCCTCACCGGGCAGACGTTCATACACCCGAAGAAAGGGACTCCCTATCACGTGTTCTCGGCGGGGGCGGACGTCGAGCAGTTCGCGCATGTGGGTCAGACGGAGGCCGGGTTCGAGTTCGTCAAGCTCTGCTTCGAGCCCTTCAAGGCTATCGAGCTGTCCGAGACCCCCGTAATTGCAGCGGTGAACGGATCGGCCTTCGGCTTCGGATTCGAGATCTCGGGTTGCTGCGATCTCTGCTTCGCTGGTAAGAGCGCCAAGTTCGCTCTCAAGGAGATCAACCACGGCGCGCTGCCGGCCTGGGCCGTAACGAGGGGCCTCGAGAAGTTGGGCAAGCAGGTCGTCGCTTACCTGTGTCTGTCAGCCGTCGAGTTGAGCCCTGAAGAAGCGAAGCGCCTGGGGATTGTCATCGACGTCTTCGAGGATGACGAGCTTCTTCCCAAATGCGAGGAACTGGCGAGGCGCATAGCGGCCAACAGCCGCATGGCAAAGGCTTACATCAAGTCCACAATAAACCATCACGCTGTCGGCGACTATCAGGACGCCGAACGTATGATGCCGGCCATCTTCGCGACACAGTTCATGCAGGGCGCTTTCGCCCGCTTCTTGAAAGGTGACACGAGAGACAAGAAGTAGGGATGGCTGGCGCGGCCTTCGCCGTGTGGGCTGGTGAAGGCTGTTGGACGCGGGCCATGGTGGTTCTCGGTCATCGCGAGTGATAATCAGATCGCAAGGAGGAGACTTCGGATGTTTGACGAGAAGACACTCGAAGAGTGCCGAAAGCTGATGGAGCAGTATGACCAGATGGTCGCCGAGCGCTATCAGGGCAGGGATTTCTCGTCCACAACGGATTCGTCGGGCATCCCGATCAAGCCGGTCTACACGCCGCTGGATCTGGAGGGCATCGACTTCGCGAAGGACATCGGTGTCCCCGGCGTCTACCCCTACATGCGCAGCAACTACGCTCTGCACTACCAGTTCCAGCCGTGGATCAACCAACCGGTGCACGGATACGGGCTGCCCGAGCACACCAGGGAACGAATGGACATGCTGGCGCAGGCGGGTATGGAGGGCCAGTTCGGCGGGAGGGCCTACAATATCGTCTGTGACGTGCCGACCCACTTCGGTGTGGACCCCGACGACCCCGATGCACAAGGCTATATCGGCAAGGACGGTGTGAACTGCTCGACATTTGAGGACTTCGGGCGCATGCTGCACGATATCGACCTGAGCAAGACCAATGTCGTGCTCATCAACGGGGATACGTTTCCCTATCTGGCGCACTACATAGTGTACGCAGAGACACAGGGGCTGAAGCCGGACCAGTTGCGTGGCAACACGATGAACTGGCAGTTCGGGGCCTGGTATGCGCCTAATCACCTGTGGGAGAGTGCGGGCGGCCTCAAGCTGGCCACCGACGTCATCTGGTTCTGCAGCAAGGAAATGCCGAAGTGGAACCACACCAATATTCAGGGCCATGGCATGTCCGAGACAGGCGCGGACGCCGTTCACCAGATGGCGTACGGCCTCGGAACGGCCATAGCGATCGCCGATTCGTGCGTCGCGGCGGGGATAGAGCCCGACGCTTTCATGCCCGGAATCGGCTTCCAGATAGCCCAGGGCAATGACTTCTTCGAGTATATATGCATGTTCAGGGCGTGGCGCAAGCTGTGGGCCAGCATCGCCCGGGAAAGGTACGGCTGCAAGAAGCCTTCGTCAATGATGCTGAGGACGCATACCCATACGTCGTGCTTCGAGCTGACGAAGCAGCAACCTCTGGTGAACGTGATTCGAAGCTCGTTCCACGCCCTGGGGGCAGCGCTTTCGGGAACGACTGCTATGGAAGTGCCCGCCTATGATGAGCCCATCGGCATCCCGACCGAGGAGTCGCATGTCCTGGCGTTGAGGATCCAGCATGTGATCCGGCACGAGACCGGAATCACCAAGGTGAGCGATCCGCTTGCCGGCTCCTACTATGTCGAGTGGCTCACGCACAGAATGGAGCAGGAGGCGAGGAAGATACTGAAGGAGATCGATGACGCGGGTGGCTTCGTGAAGGCGCACAAGGCAGGCATGCTGATGGGAACGATGCGAAAGCATGCGGCCGAGTGGCGGCGATCGGTGGACAACGGCGAGAGGATAATCGTTGGCTGGAACAAGTATGTCGAGCCCGAGAAGGAAGTCATCAAGCCATTCCGCGCCGACCCCGATGTGGCTCGGGTCGCCATCGAGCGCATCAAGGAGTTCAAGGCCAACCGTGACCAGGCCAAGACGGACGCGGCCCTGAATGCCCTGGTTGCGGCGGCCGAGAAGCTGGACAGGGGTGAGTACGGCCACGTGATGCCAGCCTGCGTGGACGCGGCCAGGGCGCGCGCAAGCTGCGGCGAGATATCGAAGACGCTCAGAAAGGTATTCAAGTGGGGGCCGCAATACAGCGTGTCGCTGCCCTATTAGCGCAGCACTAACGGCCTTGCGCTGATACGAGGACAACACACTAACCAGTTCAGGGGGTACGGAGAATTGAAGGCTAATGGCAGGGCTAAGGTTCTCTTGGTGAAGCACTGGATGGAGTGCCACGATCGCGGCGTCAAGAGTGTGGCCGCGATATTGCGCGATGGCGGGTTCGAGGTCGTGTATGTGGTGTACATGAGCCCCGAAGAGGTGGTGGCGGCGGCTGTGGAAGAGGATGTCGATGTAATAGGGATGAGTTTCTCGACGGGCGCCTACGACGCCCACGTCCCGGCGGTAGTGCGCCTACTGAAGGAGAAGGGCCTGGATGACGTGACCGTTCTGGTGGGGGGCCTGATTCCCGATGAGGATATCGACTGGCTTAGGAAACAGGGAGTCAAGGAGGTGTTCGGCGCTGGGGCCGACACCGAAAGCCTGATCAACCTGGTCGGTGCATCCGCCCGCAAATAGAGGCTGCCCCAACACTGAGAGCGGGAACACTCTGGACTAGATTATGGAGCGCCGAGTAGCGAACTCGCTACTCGGCGCTTATCGAATACGTGATCACTCGGGCCATCGTCAGTCAAAGGGATACTGCGCTACACCCATAGGGTCATACGGGAGGCCCACGCCCAACCTCTTGACACCGCCCACCTCGCCGGTGGTGCAGTCGGCCTTACAGCACTCCATCTCGAAGCGCAGTATCTCGGGGTCCTCGGTCTCAATGGCCCGCCTGAGGTTCTCCAAAGCCTTCTTGGCTTTGGCCGCAGGCCGGGTGCGCTTGAACTCCCTCACTTCGTCGATGTAGCGTTTGACGAGGTCGAAGTCTACCTGATGATGGTAGGCTTCGACGTGAATGTCCTGTTCTTCCGGAATCGTGAACTCGTTGACGCCTACAATTATGCGCTTCTTCTCTTCGAGCTCGTGCTGGACTCTGAGCCAGGCCTTCTCCATCTCCCTGTCGATGTAGCCGTTTACTACGGCTGTGGTCATTCCACCCATATCGTAGATGGCGTCTATGATGGTCTGCATTCGCTCGGCTAACTCCTCGGTGAGGCTCTCGAGGTAGTGTGAGCCGCCGAGTGGATCGGCTGTGGCGGTCACCCCCGTTTCATATGCAAGTATTTGCTGGGTCCTCAGCGCGATCGTGGCCGCCTCCTCAGTAGGAATGGCAATAGCCTCATCGTAACCTGCGACCTGTAGCGACTGGGTCCCGCCCAGCACCGCCGCGAGTGCGCCGTAGGCCGCGCGGATGATGTTGATTATAGGCTGCTGACGCTCCATCATCACGCCGGCTGTGTTGACATGGAACTTGAGCTGAAGGGCGCGCGGGCTCTTGGCACCGAACCTGTCCTTGAGATTCTGCGCCCACACCCTCCTCGCTGCCCTGAACTTGGCTACCTCCTCGAGGATGTCGATCATCGAACTGAAAGTGAAGCTCACCTTGGTCGCTACCTCGTCGATATCCAAACCACGGGCAGTGAGCATCTCGAATGACTCGAAGGCCCGGGCGAATTCCCATGCCACCTCCTCGGCGGCACCAACGCCGGTCTCGCGGATGATGTAGCCGTTGAAATTGGCCGGGTACATCTTGTCGCAGTTCCTGATCATGAACTCGAGCTTGTCGGCGA
>CAZGDV010000018.1:0-35338 GCA_964524995.1 uncultured Dehalococcoidia bacterium
CCTAGGAGTTGCGAGTCGATTTGTCAAGGAATCGCAGGACATCTTCACGTCGGTAACGTCTGTCGCCGCGCGATCCGACGCGATAGAACTTAAGCATGTTCTTATCGCTCCATCGCCTGACCGTGCAGATGCTCACGTGCAGGAAATCCGCCACTTGTCGGGCTGTAAGCATCGACTCAAGTACGGGTTCCTTTGTGACCTGTTTCATCGCGTATCACCTGTCCCTGCAGAGTAGTTGTAATGGTTTAGCCCTAGTCAACCATAGCATGGTCTCAACAGCGCACACAATGGCCCTTTCTGGTAGGTGGCGGGGGGAAAATAGTATTGACGTGACTTTAGTACCAGGGGCGTTTGGCGGCGCACCGGCCAGGTTTGTCCCCACCGTGCCGCCCCGAGTGGCCTCAACCGGCGGTCAGGTCCGACGGGGTGAGCGAGTAGCAGGCGGCGTCGTGGGCCTCGCCGCGCACGACGAAGCGGCTTCTGAGGATGCCCTCGAATTGGGCACCTGTCTTCTCCGCCACCCGGCGGCTTGCCCCATTGTGCACCGAGACGAGTATCTCGATTCGGTTCAGATGTAAGTGCTCAAAACCGAAGAGCACGGCCAGGCGCGCAGCTCCAGTGGCTACCTCTCTACCTGTGGCTGAGGTACGTATCCAGTAGCCCAGGTTGGCTACGCCGTCTTCCCGGAGGATGCGGTTCAGGCCGCAGCTGCCCAGGACGCGGGGCTGCCGGGCGTCTACGACTACGAAGTTGTACTCGATACCCCGGCCCCAAGCGTCGATGCTATGTCGTACCCAGCTCCTGGTCTCCTCGATTGCGTATTCCGGATGGCACCACCGTGCCCATTGCGAGACCTCGGGAATGGACTCCCGTACCGCCTCGAACAGGGCAGGCACATCTTCGCTGTGGTGGGGGCGTATAGTCACCCGCCCGTCGGTGAGTTCGCCCGCAGCTTCACCTTCGACGGCATCTGGTGTTGCCCGCATTGCTCCTGCCGTTAGCAGGTCGATGATGTGCCTGTGCTGCGGGTATCGCTCCAGCAGGGACTCTGGATCACCAAGCTCGAGGTCCCGGTAGTCGAATCCGGGCGCGACGGTGCAGCCGGCGAGCGCGTAGGATTCCGGGTCATCCACGGTCGCGCCGAACCACGTCCCCGCCGGCACCACCACCTGAAGGGACTCGCCACGATGCGCGTCTCTGCCGAGTGTGGCCCGACGGTAGCTGCCATCCGGAGCTATCATATGGATCGTCAGCGACGAGCCATCGTAGAAGTGCTACAGCTCGTCGGACTTGATGCGGTGGAGGCGCGATACCTCGGTACCCTTCAGCAGGTAGTATATGGCCGTAGAGACGGCCCGCGTGCGGTCGGGCACCTTGAGGTCAACGGTTTCAACAGACCGATAGTTCTCTCTGAAGTGGCCGCCTTCGGGATGTGGGGTCAGGCCGAGAGCTTCGATCCAGTAGTCGGCGCTAGCCATCCGGTGTCCTCGACGATCTCGCTATCGGGGTCGGGCCGAGCGCTATTCGGAGTCCTTCTCAACTTCCTTGTTCTTCTCGGAGGTTTCGTCCACGGCGCGAGAGACCCCCTGAGCCTGCTCGAGCCTTGCCAGCCGATCGGCGAGCCGGCCCTGTTCCTCTGTTATCAGCCTTATCGCGTCGCTGAACGGGTCGGGGAGCCGCCCGTGCTCCAGGTCCATGACGTGGGGGCTCCTGTCCTCGACCACACGGCCTGGCACACCCACGACCACGGCCCCCGGCGGGACCGAACCGACCACGACGGAATTGGCGCCTATGCGTGCTCCGTCACCTATGGTTATTGCCCCGAGCAGGATGGCTGCCGATCCCACGACTACATTGTTGCCTATCGTGGGATGGCGCTTCTTCTTCTCCAGAGTAGTGCCGCCGAGCACGACGCCCTGGTATATCAGCACGTCGTCCCCGATCTCAGCCGTCTCCCCGATGACCACACCGGAGCCGTGGTCTATGAAGAACCTTCGCCCTATCGTGGCCCCTGGGTGTATCTCGATCCCCGTGAGAAAGCGGGAGAAGTGAGAGACCGCGCGAGCGAACAGCCTGAGCCTTAGCCGCCAGAGGCGATGGGCGGCGTAGTGCAGCCACAGGGCCTGCAGCCCCGGATAGAACAACAGCACCTCGACCTTGCTCCTCGCAGCCGGGTCCCTTGCGAAGACGGTCTCGACGTCCTCCCTCAGAGTGTGCAGTATGTTTGCCACTTCACCCCCGTTGCAGTAGCTGTTGTGCGTCTGCTGGTGCTCAATCGAAGAGCCACGTGCTCAGGTAGCGCTCGCCTGAGTCCGGCAGGATGACCACGATCAGCTTGCCCTCGTTCCCAGGCTTGCCGGCCACCTGGAGCGCGGCCCGGACTGCCGCGCCGGACGATATGCCGGCGAGAATACCCTCCTCCTTTGCCAGCCTTCTGGCGGTTGCCGCCGCATCGTCATCAGAGACCGTGACGACCTCGTCGATGAGGTCCGTTCGCAGCACATCGGGCACAAACCCTGCGCCGATTCCCTGAATCCGGTGCGGCCCCGGCTTCCCCCCGGACAGGACGGGCGATCCCTCCGGTTCAACCGCGATGGCCCTGAATGACTGCTTCCTGGACTTGAGCACGTCCGCCACTCCGGTGATCGTTCCTCCGGTGCCCACGCCTGCAACCAGCATGTCCACCTGCCCGTCCGTGTCCTGCCAAATCTCCTCCGCCGTAGTCCTGCGATGGATATCGGGGTTCGCGGGATTGCTGAACTGTTGTGGCGTGAAGGACTGCGGTGTCTCCCTCGCCAGCTCCTCGGCCTTTGATATGGCTCCCCGCATCCCCTCCGCCCCGGGCGTCAGCACCAGCTCGGCCCCGAGAGCAGCCAGCAGCCGCCTGCGCTCGACGGACATGGTGTCGGGCATGGTCAGGACCAGCCTGTAGCCTCTGACCGCGCAGACGAACGCCAGAGCTATGCCGGTGTTGCCGCTGGTGGGCTCTATGATGACCGCGCCGGGCCCGATATGATCGGCCCGCTCAGCGACGTCGATCATTGCCACGCCGATCCTGTCCTTGACGCTGGAGCAGGGGTTGAACGACTCCAGCTTGGCAACGACGTCTGCTTCGAGGCCCTGAGTGAGCTTGTTCAAGCGCACCAGCGGGGTGCGCCCTACGAGATCGGTGATGTCGTTCGCTATGCGTGGCATTCTTGTGTGCCTGTCGTGAAACTTGCCCAATGCTAGCACCGGCCCTGTGGGGCGTCAAGCGTGTACGTACGCCCGTCTCGTGCCAAGCGCCCCGCCATCGAACGTTAGGTGGTCCCACCCACCCGCCCACGGGCGCTGCGCACCCGGGCCCTCGCTGCAAGGGGTAGCCGGGGAGCATCCGCTCCCGGCGCGCGATCGGTGTGACGCAGAGGTGCAGGATACATCCTGCCGGGGGTCTGGGGGTGTCCCCCAGGTCTCAAAGTCCCCCAAGATTGGGGGATTAGGGGGTTGACTGTTGCTGTGAACCACCAAGGTGCTCTGCGACCGGACGAAGGAGCTGCCATCTGAGGTTGAGTGGGTGTAGCGAAGCGAAACCCACCCCGTACTGCCATCGAACGTTAGGTGGTCCCGCCCACAGGCGCTGCGCTCCCGAGCTCCGGCCTTCTCGGGTAGCCAGGGAGCATACGCTCCCTGGGCCTGGGGGTGGGCGAACCGAGAGGGAACCCGCTATGCGCAGTCGGGATAGAGCCTGGACTCCGCCAGGATCGCCTACAGCTTGACTATGAGGTCAGTCCCGCTGAGCTCGGTTCCATACTTCGCTATTGGCCGTTTCGCCGCACCTTTAATCACGTTCCCATCGTAATCGTAGGTTGAGTGGCTAAGGCTACAGCAGCGAAGCCTGGACTCGCCCGGCACGTGGTCTATCTTGCGGCCAGCGTGCGTGCACTTGTTGGCAAAGGCAAGATACCTGTCGTCCTCGGTTCTCACTATGAGGACAGGTTTGTCCAAACCCTTGCCCTGCAGGTATACTGCGCCACCTTTGACGGACAGCTCAGTCGCCTCCCCGAGCTTCACCCGAACCACGCCGTTCTCGACGCTCCACAATCCGGGGTCGAGCTCCTTCGTGTCGCACTTGCCCATGATTGCCCTGAAGATCCCCGTAAGAAATGCCATGGTACCCCTCCGATCCGCCTGTGCGTTCTCTCCGAAGTATAAGCAGGCAGCAATGATTTTACCATCTCCAGCATAGTAGGGTGGATGGAGCGAAGTGGAATCCGCCGCCTCTGCCGCCATCCAGCGTTGGGTGGGAAGAACCACCTTTGCTTTCGATCGTAGGGGCGTTCGGCCGAACGCCCACACCGTTCTGGAGATCGGCTGCAAACATGTGCTAACATGGATTACTGGTAGGGGAGGTGAGAGAGTGCTTGAGAAGGTGCACGTCTTCAGGGTCAAGCCCGATCAGGAGCTGCTCGGGGCTGTAACCGGTTACTGCACCGAGCACGGTATAACTTCGGGTGTGGTGGTGGGTATCATAGGCTCGCTAAAGAGGGCGCGATTGAACTACCTGATGGAGCTGCCGGGGAAGTACGACAGCGTCGAATTCGAAGGCCCTCTGGAGATCGTGTGCGCGCAGGGGTCGGTGGCCCTCGAAGGCGACCAGCCAATTGTGCACATACACATGCAGGTATCGAGCCAGGACCTGTGCCGGGGAGGCCATCTGGCCGAGGCTACCGTTTTCTCCACCGCCGAGGTCGTAATAGGGGAACTTGGCTATCAGCTCCATCGCCGGTTCGACAGCTACACCGGTCTGAAGGAGCTGCAGGACTAACGCGTAATACAGGTAGACTGCTGCCGAAGAGGTGCAGGATACTTCCTGCCGGGGGTCTGGGGGTGTCCCCCGGACCTTGAAGTCCCCCTCGACTGGGGGATATAGGGGGTTGACCGGAACGAAATGGCGAGTATCGCAAGGAGTATGAATTGAAGCTTGTTGGGGATTTCTACGCTTACCTGTGGCCGGGCGTCACGATGCGGGAGATGCAGACATACGGCAACAACTGCAACTCGTATCTGGCGGCTGGCGTGCTGCCCGGCGGCAAGCACGTGCTTGTCGATCCGGGCATGGTCACCAACGAGGCCAGGCAGCCGTGCCTTGAGCTCCTGATTGAGGGATTGAAGGCGGACGGGCTCAAGATCGAGGACACCGGTCTGATCATCAACACCCACGGCCACCCCGACCACTACGGGGCGTCCGAGGAGATCAGGAAGATGAGCGGGGCGCAGGTGTGTATCGGCGAGGAGGAGATGGAGTTCCTCAACATGATGGTCGGCGAGCTGGCGTCCGTCGTCAAGCAGATGGGTATCGACTTCCCGACGTTGCACCCTGACTTCTATCTGACGGAGGGAGAGCTGAGGCTGGGCGAGGACCTGGTCGCTGAGATCATCCCGACGCCGGGCCACTCGAAGGGACACTTGAGCGTCTACTGGCCTGCGGAGAAGGTGTTCATGGGCGGCGACCTCGTGTTCGCCGGCAGCACCGGCAGGGTGGACATACCCGGCGGCAGCGCGAAGCAGCTTATTGACAGCATCGAGCGTATAGCGCGACTGGATATCGAGTACCTGCTGACGGGCCATCAGTACGCCAGCCCGGGGATCATCACGGGGAAGGAAAACATACAGCGCAACTTCGAGATCATCCGGCGAAGCATATTCCCCTATCTATAGGAGGCTGCGAAGACATGTCCGGCGAGGGCGACGAGATCAAGGGTTCTTCTCCAAAGTGGTTGGTGCATGGTTCACCTGCTGAGTATAGTTAATGATTGAGTCCTTCCAGTCTGTCGCGCTCGTGACTTGCCTCGTGGCTTCGGCCTTCGCGTTCTAGCTACAGGCTTGGATCGTACCCTAGTTACACTGATGACAGGTACACGGGGTGCACTCACCACACTCGATTGGCTGACTGTGGATACTTGCCCGCTAGCTACGATATCATGCCAGTTCCTATAGGGATATCTCACTCCCGCAGCTTGCGCGGGTGTCCGGTCGTTTAGTGCTTCGTGCGGACGAAGGTAGTTGTAATAGACAAGCCAACCGTCAGTGAATAGCCTCGCAGTCTGCATATCCTTCAGTCCACGCATTACCTTAGTGCGATCCTTCAGGGTACCGTGAAAGCGCTCTATGAGGTTTGTGCTCTGTTCAACCGTGAACGGCTTCGTAGCTACGTGCTTTGTGTCTGCGCCAAACGTCAGTTCGATGCCGTCCAAGTAGACGTTTAGCTTGTCGGTTACTACCACTTTCGGAGTTTTACCCGCACGCTTGGCCGCTAACTCCATTAGCTTCTGGGCACCTTTGGTGGTGCGCGTGCGCGATATGTGAGAAGCCAACAGGAAGCGTGTCTTGGCATCAATAATGTCCCAGAACCAGACATTACCCTCGTTATCAAGCTTCAGGACCGTCTCATCGGCCACCCATGTATTACCTACGTCCGGCTTGTGGTTCTTGGCCTCGTCAATCGCTCGTTCGCTGAACCGTGCCACCCACCTATAGACTGATGAGTCAGACGGATAGGCATTGTATACCTGCTGAAGTAGCCTGCGAATACTGTTGAGTGATTGTCCTTCGTAGAACATGCTGACCGCAGCACCTACTTGGTCAGTCGGAGTTTGCATGTACGGGAGTGCGTCATTGTCGGCCCATTTCCGTTCGCACTTCTTGCAGAATAGTCTTTGCACTCCACCTACGTTCCCGTACTTAATGATCTCGCTACTGCCATAGTGCGGACATCTAAGGGGAGTATGTGGGACTCGTGCTGGGCCTTGGGGTGTATGCTCGTAGGTTCTATGCATGACTATGACCCCTTCTTTCTGCCGCGCTTCTCAGGTGCTACCCGTACGAGCGGATAGGCAGTGGTGTGCCCGCAGTTCTGACACTGGTATCGACGCCTGCTTCTTCCTCCGTATCTATATGTGTCATAGGGGCTCATGCGCGTACTATGACAAGAAGGGCAAATTCGGACTAAGCGAGTCATATGTTGTTCTCCTTACCCACAAAATATCGAATCTGTATCAATACAGACGTATTCCACAAGATAGGCTTGACAACTGGGTATAGTTATGCTATCTTCCGGTCTGGAGACCGCCGTAAGGCGGGGGTAGTAGGGGTGGCAGCCCCTGCTACCCCTGGCGGCATGATGGAAGTGGCAGACGTGGTGGCTTTGGAAGCCACTGGCTGGCGTCAGCCGTGGGGGTTCGAATCCCCCTGCCGCCATTTGGCAAGTGGTATTATACCATACGTTTGGGAGGTTTCTAATGGCAGTGCAGAAACGCTGGACGAGGTACACACGTGAGAACATGGAGAGAATACCAAAGGGTGAATGCGGGATGTACGAGATAGCCAACAAGAACAAAGAAGTGATATATCGAGGCAGCAGCGATGGCGCACAAGGGGTAAGAGGTCGATTAATCAACCACCTTATCAACAGACGGTTTCCATCAGCCATGTACTTTCGGTACTCTGCCGCACCACTGTTTGGAACTGGGTTGGACATGGAGGCAGAGCACACACGCAGACAAGTGCTCAGGACTGGTAAGAAGCCTAGACGCATGAAACGTGCACCTCGTTACCGTGACGGATGGTAGCTTCTCTCGCTACAGGCTTATGCCTTGGCCATCACGATCCACTCGTACTCTCCTGAGTATCCTAGCTAGTTCTGGCTTCGTCTTGTACTGCAAGCCTTGCATGAAGAACCTGCGTACATGAGGCTTTGCTCTCCTGACCTTCCTCTCGATTGCTGCTAGTAGTTCTGTCTTGGTCATTTCTCGCGTAGCCATTAGCTACCTCCTAGAATTTGGTGCCAACCTCGTTGGAGTAGTACCAGATCAAGAGCGCACTTGACATAGCCATGGAGCGGGCCAACCGCCTGGGCGGGCTCTCCGCCGAGGAGAGCAGGAGGCTGAAGGAGCAGGAGCTAGCCTCGGCGGGCGAGGCCCTGGTGAAGCGCTATCTCAATGGCCTGCCTCTGCGCGACGTTGATGCCGAACTGACGAAGCACGGCGAGGAAGACCGGGGCACTGTCAAGCAGATGGTATTGTCGCATCTGGCCGACGCCATCGACCTGGCGAACGCCGACCGGTCGGGGAAGGCGCTGTCAGCCATCGAGCACTTCTCCGGCGACAGGGACGCCGTCGAGAGGGTCAGGGCCCTGCTCCGGGAACACGAGGAAGCCTTGGCCAAGTCCCGGCAGGAGAGCGGCGGCGCGCTTGCCGAGGCCAGGAGGGCGGAGCTGGAGCGGCTGGGCATCTCGGGGTCCGCCGTCAAGCCCGTGACGGAGACCTCCGAGAAATGGCAGGAAGTGCGCAGCCGGATCGACGCCGACTACGGCGCGCGCCTGGACGAGGCGCGGGCCGGGTGGCGGAGGGCATGAGATGAAGATCGCACAGCTCAAGATCATCAGGAATGTACTGGGTGATGTGTGTGGATATGGGTGGCCTCTGCTCATGTTCAGGGCTGTGGCCAGGAAGAGACAAGTGTTGTCTCGTACTCAATGGGGGCAGGAGAGTAGCAGGGAGTCGGATTTCGTCAAGCGCTTCGCACTCTCGTCGGCCATCTATCTCGAGCTTATCGATCGGGTTGGCAAGCCGGAGGCTTTCGAAGCGATGCGAAGGATCATGGTGCCCATCGGCTGCAACGAGCAGTGGTCTCACATGAAGGGCCTGAAGCCATCCGAGGTGGCGCCAATGGGGCGGCTTATGGCCTTCAACGAGTTGATGGATGAGAAAGGGGCACCGCAGTTCAACAGGCGCGAGTACGTGGAGCGTCGGGACGACGTCTGCCATTTCACAATAACCAGATGCGTATTCTACGATTTCTTCGCCGAGGCGGGCACACCGGAGCTGACGGAGCTGTTCTGCGAGGTTGACCGTGCCTTCTTCCCGGAGGCTTTCCCGGAGTTCGATTTCCACAGGGGCGATTCCTGGGAGAACACAATCGCCTACGGCAAGGAATTCTGCACCTTCATCTTCGAGCAGAGAAGCCACGGTACTTAGTAGGTACGGCAGGGGCTTGGCAGCGCTGAATCCAGTGGAGGGCGGGTAGCGAGCCACACCGGCCTCTTCAGCGGTACACGACATCATCGATGGTAGCACGGAAGAACTCTCCTTTGGACTCGAACCGGTCACTACCGAAGTACCATCCAGCGCGCAAGCGGCTGGGGATCGTGTAGCTGCCGAATGTGCTCTCTCCCTCCACCAGCGCTCCGAAGTCCACATAGCGGAACTCGGAGTCCCCGGGGTTGCCCCAGCGCGGATACTTGATGCTCGTGAGTGCGCCGCCGCCGTCGACCGAGAGATCGAGTTCCGTCGTCTCACCGTGGGCGGTGAAGGTCGCGCGCAGGTGATATGGGTCGGGCGCGCTCCATGACACCTCGTCGCTGCACAGTACGGACGGCAACCACATTGACTCGCCCGCGACACGACCGGCTGCGGAGCGCGTGATATCCGGCCCCGAGGCACTCATGACCGGTATCAGGCCGAGCAGCCTCCATCTCATAGCGCCGTCGCCGTCCACCAGGCGGTCGGACCCTCGAACGGGCATGCCGTACATGCGCACCGTGGCGCTCCAAATGAAACCCCGCCCCCACGCTATGACCTGCTCTGCCTTGAACGGGAACCAGCGCTGCAGCTTGATCTCGCCGTGCATGCGGAGCCGGACCGCCCGTGCCAGCCGCGTGCCAGCTGCAATCGCGTGCTTCAGATATTGCTGTGCTGGCTCTGGGAGGTGGGACGCGTCATCCGCCTGGAAGGAGCGATCTCCGTGGGGCGATGATTCCCACAGTTCGTTCAGCGAGATGTCTCTGGCCATAGTCACCTCGTGCGGCGTCCGAAGGAGTGGTGTGAGGACAATCTCATGGCCTCGGCGGCAGGGGGAAGAAGATGCTGGTCTTCTTCTTGTAGGTCTCCCAGTCGGGGTTCCCCTCGAACATCTTCTCCGTCAGCGGTATGCCTGATACCTTGAGGATGAGGAAGGTGATCGTCAGCGGCCCGATGACGCTGATCCAGCCGTACGGCACGGCGACCGCGATGACGAAGATGCCCCACCACTGTGCCACCTCGCCGAAGTAGTTGGGGTGGCGGGTGTACCTCCACAGGCCCGTATCCAGTATCCTGCCCCTGTTGGCCGGGTCTCTGGTGAACCTGAGCAGCTGGTAGTCCCCCACCGTCTCGAACACGAACCCCAGCAGCCAGATCAGCGCACCCACCACCGCCGCCCAGACGGTGAGCGTAGCCCCGTACGTGTTGATGATGGCCACCGGCCATACGATCAGCAGCATGAACAGGCCCTGCAGCATGAACACCTGCAGGTAGCTGCGGATCAGGAAGCTGTCGCCCCACTCCTCGCGCCACTTCTTGTACCTCGGGTCCTCGCCCTTTCCCTTGTTCCTGATGAAGACGTGTGTCGCCAGGCGTACCCCCCACAGGAACACGAGCACGGTGACGAGTATCTGCGGGCCGCCGTTGTCTCCCTGGACGAAGAATGTGAGCAGGGCCACCAGGATGAAGCCCAGGCCCCAGAAGATGTCGGCGAGGCTGTTGTCCTTCCGTACGATGGCCACGAAGAAGGCGAACGTCATGTAGACGAATATGGCCGCCGCCGATGTCCACAGGCTTGTGGGAAGCTCCATAGCTCACATACCAGGCCGTGCTGTTGCCCCTAGCCAGCGGGCTTCCAGACCACCGCGACGCCGAGGGATCGGGGGCCGACGTAGGTGCCGATGACGGGGCCCGTCTTGGCCATGTAGATTCGCTCGCGGGGGAACGTGATGGACAGGCGCTGTGCCAGGAACTCGGCGTCCTCCGGGTTGGTGCTGTCCATGACGGCGAGCTCCTCGGCGGGGCCGGGGTCGGTCACGAGGTGGAACAGCCTCTCGATCCCCTGAGCGCGCCTGCGGACTCTCTCAATGGGCAGGATCTCCCCCGCTCTTATTGCGAGGATCGGTTTCACCCTCAGAAGAGCGCCGAGGAAGGCTTGGGCCTTGCCGAGCCTCCCGCCCCTGCGCAGGTACTCCAGCGTGTCGAAGAGCCCGTAGGTCACGGTGCGAGGCACGGCGTCTGTGACCAGGGCTTCGATCTCCATCAGGGAGGCGCCGGCGCGCGCCGCCTTGGCCGCGATTATGGCGAGCAGGCCGCTGGCCATCGACGCTGATTCGGAATCGACCACCGCGACAGGGCAGGATGCCTCCTTGGCGCTGAGCCTGGCGGTCTGGCATGTGGCGCTCAGGTTTGAGGCCACGTGTATCGACATGATCCCATCGCAGTCCTTCGAAAGCCGCCGGTACACGTCGCCGAAGTCGCCGGGCGAAGGTGGGGACGTCTTTGGGAGCACGGGGCTGGACTCCAGCTTGCGGTAGAACTCGTCGGTCGTCATGTCTATCCCGTCCCGGTATGCCTTCTCACCGAACTCGACGAGGGCGGGGATGATGGTGATGCCGAGGTCGGTTGCCACTTCCGGCGGTATGTCCGAGACGCTGTCGGTAACGACTTTGACTGTCATTTCGACACCTGCCTCATGTGGGTTACCTCTTACACGATTTCCTGTGGGCTGTCAAGGTTGATCGTAGGCCGTTTTGCGGTTATATTTGGCGCGAGGCATTGTCCGCAAAGGAGGATCAGTGGACGACGGAGCATACGTAATCGCCATCGCTCTCATACTCGGCTACCTCCTGGGATCATTCCCGTCAGCGTACCTTGTCGGGCGCTTGGTCAAGGGCATAGACGTGCGGCAGGTCGGCAGCCGCAACATGGGCGCTATGAACGTGGGATACACGGTCGGCTTCAAGTACGGCGTACTCGTGCTCCTGATGGACATGGCCAAGGGTATCCTGGCCGTCGCTTCGGCGCGGTGGCTCGGGGCCTCGATGACCCTGCAGGTGCTGGCGGGGACCTGCGCGATAGTGGGACACATGTTCCCCGTATTCCTCTCTTTCCGTGGCGGCAAGGGCGGTGCCACCTATCTCGGCGTATTCGCGTTTCTCGTGCCGTGGGTTGTCCCGTACTACTGGGCCGTGCTGATCGTGGTCGGCCTCCTCACCCGATACCTGACTCTCAGCTACGCCGTCGCCATGCTGTCGATACCGATCGTTGGCTGGCTGGTGTACGATTCAGTCCTGTTCGTGGCCTCCTCGCTCGGCCTGATGGTCCTGCCTCTCCTGCGCTACATTCCCCGGTTGATGGAGATGCGCTCTAAGGCCGGCGGCTGGCGGCGCGTTTTCCTCCGCAGCAGCCTCAAGGAGAGATACTAGCCGGAATCCGTCCCCTGTTCGGCCAGCTCCAGGCCTGCGATGATCACCGCCAGGTGTGTCAGCGCCTGCGGGAAATTACCCAGAAGCTCCCCGGACTCCGGGTCTACCATCTCCGCCAGAAGGCCCAGGTGGTTGCTGTAACCCAACAGCCGGTCGTACAGGGCCTTCGCCTCGCCGACGCGGCCCATCCGTATCAAGTTGCGCACCAGCCAGAAGGAGCACCACAGGAAAGCCCCCTCCGACCCCGTGAGGCCATCGTCCGTCTCCTCGGTCTTGTATCTGCGCAGCAGGCCGTTGGAGCTTAGCTCCTCGACCGTGTGCTCGATCGTGGAACGCACCCTCTCGTCCGACACAGGAAGGAATCCATACAGCGGCATGAGCAGGCTGCTGGCGTCCAGCGCGGCGGTGTCATAGTGCTGGGTGAAGGACTGCTTTTCATCGTTCCATCCGCGCCGGAGTATGTCCTCCCTGATATCGCTGGCTGCCTCTCTCCAGCTCTTAACCCTCTCCTTGCGAACGTATCCCAGTTGCTCCGCCAGCCTTGCTCCACGATCGACGGCGACCCAGCACATGAGCTTGGAGTGTACGAAGTGGTAAGGGCCTCCCCGCACCTCCCATATGCCGTTGTCGGGGCGCTGCCAGTGCTCGGCCGCGGCATCCACGAACCCCTCCAGCAGCTTCCAGGTGCGGCGTGATATGTAGCCTCCCACCTCGTGGAACGTGTAGGCGGCGTCGAGAACCTCGCCGAATACGTCTAGCTGCAGCTGTCTGTAGGCAGCGTTGCCGATTCGAACGGGCTTTGAGTCTCTGTAGCCCTTCAGATGGTCGAGCGTCTGCTCGTCCGGCGGGTTCCCGAACTCGACGTTGTACAGTATCTGGGCCTTCGGCCCGCACTTGCCGCAGATGCCGACCAGCCAGTTGAAGAAGCCGAGCCCCTCGTCTTTGTGCCCCAGTCTCAGCAGGGCATCCATCGTCAGTGAGGCGTCCCTGAGCCATGCGAATCGGTAGTCCCAATTGCGCTCTCCTCCGATACGCTCGGGGAGTGAGGTGGTGGGGGCGGCGACTATCGCCCCGGTGGGAGAATACATCATCAGGTGCAGCGCCAGATAGGAACGCACGACAGCCTGCGGGCCTTTGCCCTTGAACCTGCAGCTCTCCGCCTTGCCGCGCCAGAAGGTCTCGGTGTGCTGCAGCTTGGCCTGTGGCCTGTACACTCGCGGGGGCCTCGGCCTGTCCGAGCCCCAGCGAAGCACGAACTGTGCGCTGTCGCCCTCGCGCAATCTCAAATTGGCCCGGCTCTTCTTGCCATCGCTCCTGAGCCGATGCGAGGTGGAGAGGGCCAGCTTCCCCGTGCTCCCCTCGACCGCGACACCGTGTCTTGATGCTCGCAGCCGGGTGCGGTCTCTGGCGTAGTCCAACCTGGGCTCGAACTCGACTTCGAACTCTATGTGCCCCTTTGTGCATTGCACCAACCGGTGTAGCTCGTCGTACTGCGTGAATTTACCGCCGTGGGTCTTATAGCAGGGCATGAAGTCGGTCAGCGACGCCGTGCCGTTATTGGTGTTGAAGATGGTCTGCAGCACATTGGTACCGGGGATGTACTTCTGCTCTGAGCGGAAGCCTGCGGCGGGTCTGATCGAGAAGCGGCCGCCCTGCTCGTCGTCCAGTATGGCGGCGAAGACGCTCGGTGAGTCGAACCGGGGCAGGCAGTACCAGTCTATTGAGCCGTCCTTGCTCACCAGCGCCGCCGACCGCATGTTGCCTATCAGCCCGTATTCGCCGATGCCCCTGTAAGACATGGGTTCACGCTTACGAGAGGAACTCCCTGTGTATCCTGAGCGTCAGGCACCTCAGACTCCCGCCACCGGCCCTGATGGCGTCGGGATGGAAGAGAATGATGTCGACTCTTTCCCTGGCCAGACGCACCTGGGTGTCCCTGTCGAGGGCTGTATCATAGTGGAAGATGGCCCCGGGTTCCAGTGGCACGAAGCTGCAGGCCAGACGGCGCTGCTCCGAGTCCGACACCTCTATGATCCGTACCCCCTTGCGCCTCATATGCTCGACGAAGTCGATCTTTTCGACACCATCGTGTCGGTATGAGTAGGTCGTCACAAACGCCGGGAGGTACGCCAGCGCGAGGTGATTATCGAGGCGGTTGTATATGGTGTCCGGGTGCATGTACCGCCTAGCCTTGGGGATGTCGACGTAGATAACCTCCTCGAACTCGGTAAGGGCCTTGCGCAGGAACTTGTCGATGGCCCTCTTGGTGTGTCTCTCCGTCTCCGCAACCAGTATCGTCTCGGGCGAAAGGAGGAGGCATCCCTCGAACGCATCCCGCGTATCGTCGAACTCGAAGAGGATGGGAATCCCGAGTTTCACCAGGGCGTCACGGACCACGAGATGCTCGTTCTTGCGGCCATCCCAGGCCATAGATGAGAGGATAGTGCCCTTGCTGGTTATGACGGCTGTGTCGTGCATGTAGGTGAGGTTCGGCATGCGCGACACCAATTCATGGTGATCATCCAGATGATCCGTGAGTTCGAGGACTCTCACCCCGTATGAGGTCAGCAACTCCCGATAGCGGTCGTGTTCCTCTACGAAACGGGCAACGTCCGGGACCTCGTCGAACAGCCAGTCGGCGTGGTTGAACCGGTTGATCAGTTCCAGTTCTTTCCCCGGCCTGTGCATCATCACGGTCGTGAGTCGACCGAACTCGTCGCATCCATAGGGTGTCTTCACGACTGAAGTGTAGCTCACGATAGTTCTCCTCCTTCACCCGTGCTGCCTGCGCAAGAGGGCCAACAGGTTCTCCTCGTCTGTGCTCAGGACCCACTCGCACTCCTCGAACCCGTAGTATCTGAGGTTGTCCCTGACCTGGCTGGAAGTGTACTTGTACGTGAATCCCATCTCGATCGTATCCCCGGCGCGCATAGATACCCGTCTGCCGTTGCAGCGTATTTCCGTGTCCCGTAGTATCTCGATCCGCTTGCTGGTCCTGCATGCGCTCCCGAGTCTGGTGGACGCCGTCACGAGTTCGAGACAGAACCGACAGTCCTCGGGGGCAAGCCCACGCTCCAGAAGCGGGCTTGTGTTGAAACGCGTGTTTGCCTCTGAGCAATAGGCGCTATGTATCCGCTGCGTGGCTGCCTTGCTGTTGTCCTGTTCCTCTGCAAGGAGGTGGCAGTCGAGCAGGAACAGGTCTTCGGGCCCGAGTTGCTCTCGGACCAGCTCGAAGATGTAATCAGGTTCGTAGTTGCAGAGGTTGTTGCCGAGCAGGCAGAGCAGGACCGGGGAGCGCCAGAGGGTTCTCAGGCGTGGAAGATCCTCCAGGAATGCGACCACACCGGTCTTCTCGGTGGCCGTGCCCTCGACAGCCCCGAGCGCGAGGTCCACGAGGTGGCTGCTCACATCGACGGCGTAGTACCTCCCGATCCTGCCCGGTTCCAGGTGTTCGAGCAGTAGGCGTTCTTTCTCGCCGCCGCCCACGCCTATGCTTGCCATATCGAACCTGGTTGGCAAACGAGGGGTCAGCCGGGGCAGGCTCGCTATCAGCAGGTCCGTCAGCCTCGAAGCGACGGGGAACTCGTCGGACTCACTCAGGTCCAGCCAGCTTTGGGAGCCGGAATCTCCCAGGTACAGGAAGTAATCCGGCATTAGTCTCTGTTCGAGGTACAGCCTGAGCCTTTCCTCCAGTTCATCGCGGCTGACCAGCTCGATCTTGTCCAAAGGCTCCTCTCGCTACTTCGTACACTGCAGGCACTCACCCCTCAGTGCGGAATATGGGTCTTTGCCCTGGTTGACGCCGACGCTGTAGGCGTAGCCCCGGCAACCAATGCACTCGTGCAAATGCTCACAGTCGCCACACTTGCCCTCGAGGTGAGCGTCTATGTGCCTGACGTACTGGAAGAGCGGGTCGTCGTAGATGTCTGCGAGCGATCGCCTCAGCACATTGTGTGGATAGAGGCCGTTCTCCAACAGGGCTGGGTTCTCGTCGAACTTGGTCGGGGCACATGGCCTGACGTTCCCTTCGATATTGACATAAAGGCTGTAGAGATGCTGGAGACACCCGCTCGCCGGGAGTGGTGTGTGTGGCAGCCAGTCAAAGCCGAAATGCCTTCTGTCGATTGACAGCAGCCTGTGCTTGAAATCCTGGATTTGGTCGGGGCTGAGCCAGTTCCCTTTGAGCTTGTCCTTCGCTCGACCGGTTGGCGTCAGCACTTCGATATTGGGGAATATGTTCTGCCGTCGGCAGTAATGCCATACGCGCTCGATCTCGCCGATGTTCAGCTTGCAGCTGACGAAGGAGACTCCCAATCTTGTCCTGCGCATGTCCTCCCGCTGCGTGAATCCGGCTTCAATGAGATTGTACAGCCCGGCCTGTATGCGGTCGAAGGTGCCATCACGACCGGACAGGTGGTCCTGCACATCGCGGCGCAGGGAGTCGAGCTTGCCCATGACGGACGCGTTCTTGTAGTAGAGAAACCGGGCCAACTCGCTGGTCATGGTGATTGTGTTCGTGAACACCACCGGTACGATATCGAGCGAGTTTATCAACGATATGAGGTCTTCGAACCTGGGGTATATGGTGGGCTCGCCGCCGCCGATAACCACGACTGATTCGACGCCTAGCTCCTTCGCCTGCCTGACGACGCTGGCCAGCGTATCGTAGCTCAGCTCATTCGCCAGACTCTCGCCGCCTTGAGCGTAGCAGTAGCGGCATCTTAGATTGCAGGAGCGGTTTGTCTCGAGTCTGATGGCCAACAGCCGGTTCTCGTCGCGGGCCTTGCGCGCGTCCTCGGCATCATACGTGTAGCCTACGAGAAGGGGAGGCCTGTTAACCAGAGAGGCGCCCTTCCTGTCGCTGCGCTCCACGGCCGTCTCCGTGCAGTCTAGATCCATAATCGCGTTCCCTTGTCTCCAGGGTAGTGCATGAGGTGCATCTCACTAAGGTGCCGCTGTCCTGCCGACCCTATCGTCTTGGTGGATGAACTCCGGCATATCGAGGCGGTCTAGTGTACAGGCTGGACATTGTCGTGGCAAGTTCTCTGCCGCGGCGGCGGACGATCCCCAGCCCGTTCGCTATAGCCTAGTCTACGAGTGGGGCCGTCAAGAAGTCATAAAACGTGTCTGTAAAAGCTTAAATACTTATCACAGATGGTTATGGCGTGGGCAGTATTGGAGAGGAGTCGTCCGGTACATCGCCGCCATGCACGTTCGAAGAGAGTGGAAATCCTTGCGTCGACTACTTAAAATGGGGAACGTACTCAGGGTGCGTGTTGCCCCCTCGTTGGACAGCGGTTATGGACGACAAGAGTCTGGAGATGCTGGAGTTCCCCAGAATCAGGGAGATACTCGCCGGCTTCACCGCCTTCTCAGCAAGCCGCGAGCTGGCGCTGTCACTAAGGCCAACAGCAGACACGGATGCCGTCCTGCTTCGGTTGGGCCGTTCCGCGGAAGCACGACGGCTTCTGTCCCTGGAGCCTGATCTCTCCATCGGGGATGCCAGGGACGTTCGAGAGCCTGTTCGGCTTGCGGGCAGAGACAAGACCCTGGAACCGGAGGCGCTGGTCGATATCCGGTCGACACTGGCTTCGGCGCGGCGCATGCGGAGTGCAATCGGCAAGCTGGCCCCCGACTTGCCACTGCTTTGGAGCATCGCCGAGGGAATCCCCGAACTGCGGCAGCTGGAGGAGCGCATAGGGAAATGCTTCACGCCGAAGGGAGAGCTGCTGGACGCCGCATCCGACAGGCTGGCCGACCTGAGATACCGGCTGAGGGAGACGCGCCAGCAGCTGGTAGAACGGCTGGAGGCCATTATCAGGTCGGACGGCGGGCGGCGTTTCATCCAGGACGCGTTCATTGACGAGAGGGATGGGAGGTATGTCATCCCGGTCAAGGTGGAACAGCAGAGGGAGGTCAAGGGGATTGTGCACGACGTTTCCAACAGCGGGGCCACCGTGTTCATCGAGCCCTGGTCGACTGTTGAGCTGGGCAACGAGCTGCGACAGCTCACGATCGAGGAGAAGCGGGAGGTCGACAGGATACTCGGGGCTCTCAGCAGGGACGTCGGTGCGAACGAGGAAGCCATATGCGACAGCGTGGAGTTGCTAGCCGAGCTCGACCTTGCCCTGGCCAAGGCGCGCTACGCTATCCGGGTTGAGGCTTGTGAGCCGCAGGTGCTGACCGGCGGTGAAGAGGATCGAAGGGTCATCAGACTGGTCGATGCCAGACATCCCCTTCTCAAGGGCAAGGCCGTTCCCTTGTCGGTCGAGATAGGTGAGGGCTGCTCGGTCCTGGTCATAACCGGACCGAATACGGGGGGCAAGACCGTCGCGCTGAAGACGATCGGGCTGCTCACCCTGATGGCACAAGCGGGCGTGCCCATTCCCGCATCGGAGGACAGCTGCTTACCGGTGTTCGATGGCGTGTACGTCGACATCGGCGACGAGCAGAGCATCGAGCGGACTCTGTCGACTTTCAGCTGGCACATGGGCAACATCGTGCGGATAATCCGTGACTCCACGGAGAGAAGCTTGGTCCTGCTGGATGAGATGGGGACGAGCACCGACCCGAACGAGGGAGCCGCTCTGGCTCGCGCGATCCTGCTGCATTTCCTCTCCAGGGGCACCATGGTTGTTGCCACGACCCACTACAGCGAGCTGAAGGTCTTCGCCCATAGTACTCCGGGGCTGCAGAACGCATCGCTGGATTTCGACCCCGTCACCCTTGCACCTACCTATCACCTGACGGTCGGCGTCCCCGGGGGGAGCAATGCAATGGCCATAGCGTCCCAGCTCGGTCTCTCCCGGGAGATCATCGATGCGGCCCGCGAGATGCTCCCGAAGGGTACGCAGGACATCGAGGCGCTTCTGGCGACTTTGATGGACGAGAAGAGGCGGGCCGAGGATCTGCGGCGCGGTCTCGAGAAGGAGGAAGAGAGAGCCAGGCGAGTCAGAATCGACCTCGAAACGGAGGTGCGCTCGCTCCAGGAAGGCAAGCGTGAAGCGATTCGCGAGACCAGGGATAGAGTGACCTCGGATGCGGCCGTGCTGCAGAGCGCAATCCGGGAGGCGGAGACCGAGCTGAAGAAACAGCTGTCGAAAGAGCGGGTGGAGAAGGCGCGCAGAGCCCTGTCACACGTGCGCGAGCAGCTCCGAGGCGAGGCCTGGCAGGCTGAGGCCGAGGGAGTGGGTGGTGATGGGGTGGTGGCTGATGTTAGACTGGCTGTGGGCGACCAGGTATGGCTGACCGAAATAGAGGCGTGGGCCACCGTGCTGTCTCTGCCGGATGCGGATGGGCAACTCGATGTGCGGATAGGCCAAACGAGGATGAGGCTCGCGGTTGATGACATCGGTGACGCCAGGCCTGCGGGTGAGGGTGTGCGGAGGGAACGCTTGGTGACGACGGGGCGTCTCTCGCGGCCCCACGTCTCCCACGAGCTCGACCTGCGCGGCAAGAGGGCCGACGATGTGGAACCGGAGCTGGACGGCTACCTCGACAGTGCCAGCCTTGCCCACCTGGGTCGAGTTCGCATCATACATGGCTATGGCACAGGTACCGTACGACAGATCGTGAGGACCATGCTGGCCACACATCCATTGGTGAAATCGTATCGGCCGGGTGGCCAGGGGGAGGGCGGCGACGGGGTTACCGTTGTTGAGCTATAGCGTCGAATCGCATCTGCTGCATCCGTCAGCCTTGAGAGTGACATGAGTACTAACGATAATCGGAGGCCTGCGCCCGGCCTGTCCAAATCGCGATTCCTAGCGGGCCTTCAGTGCCTCAAGAGGCTCTACTTGGAGGTCTACCAGCGGGAGCAGATGTCGCCGCTGGACCCCGCTCAGCGGGCGATAATGGAGGCGGGCGTACGAATCGGTGAGGTAGCACGAGGATTGCGCCCCGGCGGGCTCCTGATCGAGTATGAGTACTGGCGTCACGAAGAGGCGGTTGAAGCCACGAAGACAGCACTGGCCGATCCCCGTATCCCTGCTCTGTATGAGGCGGCGTTTGCGCACGACGACATCAGAGTCCGTGTGGATATCCTCGACCGCGTTGATGAGGCCGCGTTCGATCTCATAGAGATCAAGTCGGCCACCCGGGTCAAGGACGCGCACTTGCCCGACGTTGGAGTCCAGCTGTATGTGCTTCAGGGATGCGGTGTCCCGGTGAGAAGGGCTTGTGTGGCGTACGTCAATAACGAGTATGTCTATCCCGGTGGCGAATACGATCTGGAGCAGCTGTTTGTCGTGGATGATGTCCACGAACGGCTTGAGCGATACGACCTCGATGTAGCCGCTTCCCTGGCCGGTATGCGAGAGGCACTGCGATCCGAGGCTCCACTGGAGATCAAGCCGGGGAAGCAATGCACGCAACCGTACGTATGCCCGTTCTATGACTACTGCCGCGAGGGACAGCCGGAATACCATGTCTCCCAGTTACCGAGGGCCGGCCACGATTTGCTGATAACGCTCGAGGCTTTGGGTGTGGAGGACATACGGGACATCCCGGCGAGCCTGGCTGGCCTGACACCGCTGCAGCTCCGGGCTCGTGAATGCGTTGTGGGGGAGACCACCTACATCGACCCTCAAGTGCTGCTGAAGCTGAACGGCCTGGAGTATCCTATCCATTTCCTCGATTTCGAGACATTCGGCCTGGGGCTGCCCGTGTACCCCGGCACACGTCCCTACGAAGTGATCCCCTTCCAGTGGTCGAATCATATACTGGACAGGGATGGCACTCTAAGGCACGAGGAGTTCCTGTACACGGGATTCGATGACCCTCGGGAGCCGTTCGCACGCAGTCTTCTACGTTCGGTGGGGACTGAGGGATCGATCCTTACGTACTCCAACTTCGAGTCGATACGCATTCGCGAGCTTGCGGACAAGCTGCCTCACCTCTCCGAGAGCCTTATGGGGCTGCTGGAAGTGCGGATCGTCGACTTGCTGGTTCTGGTACGGGACCACTGCTATCACCCGGACTTTCGTGGCTCCTTCTCACTGAAGCGTGTGCTGCCGGCCATGGTGTCCGGGTTCACTTACGATGACCTGGACGTCAGCGTCGGCGGCCAGGCCTCCGCGGCCTACGCTGAGATAATATCGCCCGATACAACACCAGAGCGGCGCGAGTTCCTCGTTGAAGGGCTGAGGGAGTACTGCAAGCGCGACACCTTGGCGATGGTCAGCTTGTACCATGCGTTGTTGGACGGCGTACGTGAGTCGGGGGAATGCTGAGTCCGGTTCATCATCGTCTGACCAGAGCCAGGCTGCTAAAGCTGTTGAGCGAGTTCGAGATGGCTCGCGCCAAGGGCACCTCGACATATCTGCCGCCGGGGATAGGTGCTCGCGAGATCGAAGCTGCCCTCGGCTTGGCCCTTGATTTCCCTGCAGAGCGCTCGGATGTGGCCGCACGGGTCGCGAAATCCCAGACCGGAGCCGTAGTCCTCTGGGGTGACGCGATTCGATGTGTCATCCTGCCACCGTTCCCGATACCCGACCGGGTCTCCTACAGCGGCTACGAGGTCGAACCTCTTCGGGCTCTGCTGACGAGAGACCATGTTGTAGCCCTGGTGCTGGTGCGATTGGGCCTGTACGCCTTGGGGGTCTTCGAGGGTGATCGACTCCTCTCCAGCAAGGTGGGCAGCGGCCTGATTCACTCGAAGCACAGTAAGGGTGGGTCGTCGCAGCGGCGGTTCGAACGAGGCCGCGAGAAGCAGATGGAGCAGTTCTTCGAACGCATCTGCAGACGTGCCCGCGAGCGCATCGAGCCGTTTCTGGACCGTGTGGACTACCTGGTGTACGGTGGTGAACGTAGCACGGTTCTCTCCTTCCGCAGGCAATGCGGGTTCCTGCGCGCCCTGGACGACCGCGTCGTTGGCAGGCTGCTCAACGTTCGCGAACCCAAGCAAGCCTCACTCGAAGCGGCGATTGACGATGCCTGGACGAGTGATGTCTTCGAATGGGAAGAGGCGTAGGTTCCGTCTCCCGACATACCGCGCACTTCCATCAAGGCAGTAGCACTCCGCAGATGAGGCCCCGCTAAGCCCTGATACTCAAACTGACGGAACGCCTCGCACTGCTGTGACCAAAGTCACATACGAGCCACCGTACTCGCCCTATACTTCGCGTAGTTACTCGGATTGGGTCGGAGAGAGTCGAGGTCGGAGTTGGTCGGGCAATGGAAGAGGGGTGCGGTGATGTGGAGATTGAAGGGCTGTCCTAAGTGCCGCGGCGATTTGTACGTGGAGAGAGATCTGAGCGGCTGGTATGAGGAGTGCCTGCAGTGTGGATACTTTCGTGAACTTGCTGGGGTGGGGCCGCTGAATGGTCCCAGGTCGCCGCGCGGCGAGAAGAAGTCTGTTGCGCTGGCTGGCACCGGAAGCCGCTGCTGAACCAGCCTCGAAGCGAACGTGAGCGGTCTGGCAGGGGTGTCTTGGGCCGGTTGACTTCGCAGGTTCTTGTCAAGTTCGACCCATTTCGTCTATAATGTCCTTCACATCGTCTGCAGTAGGTGATTGAAGCTGCCCTACTGCAGAGCTTCCTACATGAGACAACTTGGATAGCCAATGAAGATATGCCTGTTGACCTATCGCGGGAACATGTACTGCGGTGGGCAGGGTATATACATCTACTACCTCTCCAGAGAACTCGTCCGGCTCGGGCATGAGGTCCACGTCATGTCGGGGCCGCCCTACCCTCAGGTAGCGGAGGGCGTTAGGCTGCACAAGCTGGGGAGCAGCAGCGTCCTCGTGCCGCGCTACGACGGCTCATCGAACGGTACGCAATCCGTGCGCCGTCCAATCGACCTCTACGAATTCGTGACAACGTCCATGGGCATGTATGCCGAGCCTTTCGCCTTCAGTATGAGGGCGTATGAGGAGATCAGACGTCTGGCACCCGAAACCAAGTTTGACGTCATTCACGACAATCAGTGCCTGGGATACGGCTTGCTCAAGATGAAGGAGTTGGGCATCCCCCTGGTCGCGACGATTCACCATCCGATATCGATAGACCGTTCCGCTGACTTCAGGCAGGCGCGCAGCAATATCGAGAGGCTGCGTCGCCGGTGGTTCTACTCGTTCTACGTCCCGATGCAGGCTTTCGTCAGCAAGCACATCGACCACGTGATCACGGTGTCCGAGTGCTCCGCCAGGGAGATCGAAAGACAGATGGGTGTGCCTCGGGATAGGATGCGAGTTGTGTACAACGGCGTGGACACGGACGTCTTCCGCAATCCCGACGGCGTTCGCAAGGAGCCGTGTAGCCTTATATTCGTGGGGAACACCGAGGACCGCAAGAAGGGAGTAATCCACCTGGTTCAGGCGATTTCGTTGATCAAGGACGAAATGCCGGTCAAGCTCACCATAGTGGACGGTGGGGCTCCCGAGACGACATATGCGCCGGCGCTGTTCAAGGAGTATGAGCTGGATGGCCACGTCAGGATGGTTCGGAGACTCAGCGGCTCCGATCTGGTCCAACGCTATGTAACAGCCGAGGTGGCAGTCGTGCCCTCTCTGTTCGAGGGTTTTGGCTTTCCCTCGGTCGAGGCTATGTCCTGTGAGCTGCCGGTCATCACTACCACTGCCGGCGCTCTTCCCGAACTCATTACCGATGAGGAGACGGGTATTCTGGTTGAGCCGGGCGATGTACAGGCGCTGGCTGGTGCAATCAAGCGGCTGCTTGGTGACGAGGAGCTTCGCCGGAAGATGGGCTCTGCGGGGCGGCTGGAGGTCGAGCGGAGATTCAGCTGGGAACAGGCAGCCAGGCAGACGATTGCGGTCTATGAGGAGGTCACCTAGGTGATCTCCTCGGCCTTCGCTTGGCACATCTGATCAATGCCGCAGGCCGATTCCGGCCCACGGAGAGACTCCGAAGCCAGGAGCCCCAACCGTTCTCTTGCCTCCGATGCCTTTGCACTTATGAACCGTGCGAGACGGTCTTCAGCCGGCATGATGCCGAGTTCCCGGCCGGCTCCCGACGCGCTGAGCAGTTCCTCGATTGTGCTTCTGTGGGGACAACTGTCGGGTATGGGAAGACCGAGAACCGGGGCACTTACTGTGTAGGTACAGTACGCTCCGCTGTCCGCCGGGGGGACAGAGAGGTTCCCTTCGTCATCGGTATTGATCGTATTCCAGAGACACTCCACCATCTCACAGGGGAGAAGCTCGTCACTCCGGCCGTCGCTGCACATGGCGCACCGTACAAACTATGGTTTGGTGGGAGGCGCTGCTCGATGGCCATCTGAGCAGCGCAGGCCAGTTGTCACCACCGAATTGGGATTGCCTCCTCTGGAGTCAGGTTTGGCGGCGGACTCAATTCCACATGGAGGTTGTCGACGGCCTGCTGTCGCAGGACCCGAAGGGGCTTCTGGAGATTGTCGAAGTCCTCAGCGTTTAGGGCGGATGTCACCTCCTCAACAACGGTCTTCATGATGCCCACGCCCTTGGAGCATAGCTCTTCGCCCTTCTCGGTTAGCCTTATCTCGGTGAAAGGGCGGCCCTTGCGCTTGGGTATTCTGATCACGAGGCCCTCTTGCTCCATCCTGTTTATCAGCCCCGTGACGCTCTGGCTCTCACGTGATACGATCCTGGCGATCTCCGCCGGAATCAGAGGCCCGGGGTACTCTTTGCACGCCCACAGTACAGCTACCTTCTCGGGCGTCAGTCCCACTCTAGCCAGCTTGGTCTCGGCCACCTTGTCCATCACGGACCAGGTCTGCCGTAGAAGTGCCCAACTCGTTAGGGCCGTGTTGGAGAACTTGAGGTCGTACATTTGTGCCCCCCTTCCGCATTCCTGAAACGGAGTTATCTCCCTTAACCTGTACTATACTCTAATAACCTGTGCAATGCCACATAATCCTATACAACTATATACAAGAGTAAGATTAAGAAATCGCTTAAGAATATGAAGGGTGGATTACAAGAGGCTTACAACAGTGTTACGAAATACGATGGTAGTCTGGGAGTAAGATCGTCCGATGCCGGTTGGCGGCGTGAGCCGGTTCTCCGGTACGTGCCCCTCATTGGGGAGTTGAGCGCTCTCCAAGTTGTGACGGCCTGCCCAGGAAGTATCCTGTGCCAGCCTTGGTGAGGATGATCTGCGGATGGCTCGGATCGGGCTCTATCTTCTCCCTCAAACGCCTGATATGTACCCTGAGGCTTTCGATGGAGCCCGGGTAGTCTTCCCCCCATACCTCCTCGGCGAGAATGGAGTGGGTTGCGACGCGTCCTGCATTCTTCATCAGGCGCTGCACAATGTGTGCTTCGATCGCCGTCAGGTTGACTTCCCGGTCATTGACCAGCAGCTGCCTGCTGGAGGGGTTGAACCGTAGCGGGCCGAAAGTAAGGGGCGGCTCGCCGGCGAAGTCGGCCTTGTCGCGCATGCGGACGTTGATCCTTGCCAGAAGCTCGAGCTGTCCACAAGGCTTGACGATGTAGTCGTCGGCCCCCCATTCCAGTCCTTTCACGATATCGGCCTCGTCGGCCTTGATAGTCAGGATGATTATGGGCACCGAGGAGAACCGGCGGATCTCCTTGAGTACCTCGAAGCCGCTCATGTCCGGCAACCCGAGATCGAGTATTATGATATCGATGTCCTCGGTTCCAGCTATCTCCAAACCCTTCTTGCCCAGGTGGGTCGAGGTGATCTGAGCCTTAGGCCACCGTATCTGAAGGGCCAGTGAAATCGACTCCACTATCTCGGGATCATCTTCGACAATGAGCACTCTCATTGCTTCCCCCCCTTTAAGAGCCTAGCCCTACTGGCCAACGCCACCCTTATCCACCGGCGGCAGGATTGAGGGCGACGAGGTTGACTTTCTCGTCGAATAGGATGAGCCCATCAAGAAAGCCTCGAACAAGTCGGTGGGACAGCTCGCTTCCAGGGAAGCAGGCCAGTGATGAGCCACGCCGGAGCCGTCCTGCATGGCTGACCGCTCTGTGGCCATGGCCTGCCTCCTCAGTTGCTGTGGAAGGTCCGCTTCTGGCCAGGTCGGGCGGAGTGCCTGTCCTCCGCTACGCCGGTGCGCAACTGGAACGTCGATTTCTGGAGAAAGTGAAGGACGTCTTGACGCCGATACCTCCGATCACCGCGCGAGCCTATGTGGTAGCACCTGAGCATTCCTTTGTCGCTCCAGCGTCGGACCGTGGAGATACTTACGTGCAGGAAAGCAGCAACCTGCCTGACGGTCAGCATTGCCTCCAGTTTCGTTTGTTCCATAGTCCGACAGTACCGCAGGTTCGTGTGTGACCGAGATTGGAACATATCATAACACAAAAAGCCAAGAGTGGTATGGCCTTGGAGGGGAAATAATAGGGATGATTTTGGTGATTTGGCGGACACACGTAGCGCTGAGAAGGTGGTGGCCTTAAGCGCATTGAACGGCATCTCACTGCTACCGTTCAGGGTCGCGTATCGGGATCTGTTGGAGATACTATGCTGCGCCGAAGAGTTGCTTCCTGGATTGCCTGGTGTTGCTGCGCCTGGCTTTACTCTTGACGGAGTTGGACTCTACTCCGGGCTCTTTGGTGGTCACATCCAGATCGGTCGTTCGTTGGCTGGAATCTTGCAAGAAACGAAGCACGTCGTCGCGCCAGTATCGCCTGTCGCCACGGGAGCCGACGCGATAGGATTTTAATATCCCCTCGCCGCTCCAACGTCTAATGCTACAGATACTCACCTGGAGGAAATCGGCGACCTGGCGGGTGGTCATCATGGTCTCGTATTCGGGTTGGCTTGTTGTGCTGCTCACGTTGGTCTTCTTTCGCTCCTCTTTATTCTCGTAAGTAGTGTCCTACTCCACAGACATTCACGATCGCAATACCCTGTTTTGGCCACAAGCGTAGGTACGACTGTAGTACTGTATTACGATCTATATCAAACCTTAGCAGAAGTACCGTTGGCGCTACAATAGGACGTTCAGGTCATAGGTGCTAGGAAAATAGTGCTATACGACGTTATAGTCGAACACGAGTATAAACCAGAGCTCTACCTTCGAACCTGCTGCAGGCTGTCAGTTGTGTAAGAGGCTGGCAAGGGGGCATAGGACGTAAGGGTTCAATGGCCTGTGAAAGAACTACCGACTGTCAGTGGGCTCCGGTGAATCTACGTTCCCTGGCTGATACACGGTTGGCCCGGTACTACTGCTTGACCTCTTCCTTCTCCTGCGCTGGTTGTTGCTTGGCCTTCTTGAGTTCCTCCTCGACAAGGACTCTGCGCAGGATCTTCCCAATAGGCGACTTGGGCAGACTGTCCCTGAACTCCACTATCTTCGGCATCTTGTACTTGGCCAGCAGCGGTCGACAGTATTCAGTGATCTCGTCAGGAGTGGAACTCTCGCCTTTCTTGAGCACTATGCAGACCTTGACGGTCTGGCCTCGGTACTCGTCCGGCACTCCGTAGCAGACGGCTTCCTCGACCTTGGGGTGTTCATAGAGCACCTCCTCGATGTCACGGGGGTGTATGTTGTAGCCGCCTGCTATTATCATCTCCTTCTTGCGATCGACTATGCTGAAGAATCCGTCTTCGTCGACTCTGGCGAGGTCTCCCGTGTAGAGCCAGCCGTCTCGGAGCACCAGCTCAGTCTCGTCGGGGCGGTTCCAGTATCCGCGCATGATTACGGGTCCCCTGAGGCACAGCTCTCCCACTTCCCCGATCGGCATCTCCTTCCGCCCCGTCTCGATGTCCACTATCCTGGCCTCCATGTCTGGAAACGGGACGCCTATGCTGCCGACCTTGCGTTTCCCGAGGAGCGGTGTGGCCAGGTTCACCACCGGCGCCTCGCTGAGCCCGTAGCCCTCTACGAGACGTCCTCCCGAGAGCGCTTCGAATTGCTCCTGCACCTCGACCGGGAGCGGTGCAGCCCCGCTGACGCAGGACTTGATCGAGGTCAGGTCGTACTTGTGTCTGTCGGGATGGTTGTTGATGGCCACGTACATCGTTGGCACGCCGGGGAAAAACGCGGGCTTGTATCTGTGAATGGCCTTCAGTATCTGCTTGACGTCGAATCGCGGGACCAGCACCATGGTGCATCCCGCCAGCACCGAGAAATGCATCACGGTCACCATTCCGTAGACGTGAAACAGGGGCATGACGCCCATCACCACGGCGTCGCCCTCCCTCTGGCGTAACGGTGCGGCCCAGGCCCTCATCTGGTAGACATTGGCGAGGATACTGTAATGCTCTGCAGTTGCGCCCTTGCTGACTCCAGTCGTGCCACCCGTGTATTGCAGCATGGCCACGTCGTATGGGCCGACGTCCACTTGGGGGCGTGCCGGACTGGAGTGCCGCAGCAGCTCCTGGAACCGATGGACACCCTTCGCCGTGCCGATGTCCACCCGGTGGCCCTCCTTCTTCTCCCTGAACAAGCTGAACAGCGTTCGGCTGATGGGTGGGAGATACTCCTTTATGTAGGTGACGACGACATTCTTCAGGCTGGTCCTGTCTTTCATTCCCATGATAGTGTTATAGAACAGGCTGAGCACGATGATAGTCTCCGCCCCGCAGTCGCTGATCTGGATCTCCAGCTCTCTGGGGGAGTACAGCGGGTTCGTGGCTACTACGATGGCCCCTATCTTGAGCGCCGCGTAGTAGGCGATCAGGAACTGAGGACAGTTGGGCAGCAGAAGGGCTACCCTATCGCCCTTCTTGACACCGAGTCCCGTTAGTCCGTTGGCCAACCTGTTGGCCTGCTCGTCCAGCTCACGGAAGGTCAGCCGGTTGGCGTCACCGAATGCGCCCGGGAAGAGTGTAGCGGTGACATCGCCGAAGCGTTGCGCGGAGTCTTCCAGCAACTCGTGCAGAGTCATCTCGGGGTAGTTCATACTGTGCGCCACCCCAGGGTCGTAGTTCTTGAGCCATATCTTCTCCATAGCAACCTCCACCTTGCTCAAGTCAGCGAGTCACAACGTGCCGTGTCTCGGTCAGGGCGCAGGTTAGACCCCCAGCCGCTGTCTGAACTCCTTGACCTGCGCTCTGTACTCCTCCAGCCTCTGCGGTGACATTTCGTCGGGCCACTCTGTGTCAACCTGATAGAAGCAATCGATGACCGCTCCACTCTTGGGGGCCAGTGCTATGATCCTGGCCGGATTGCCTTTCACGAGCTTGATCTTCTTGGTCATGAAGGCGGAGATAAAGCCTTCGCCCTTTCTTATGACCTTCTTCCATATCTGCGGCGTCGCGCTCAGGATGAAATCGGCCTTCTGCTCGGCTCCCGCCCTCGAGATGTGCACGCTGTCGTCCTGCAGGACACCGTTCTCCAGGTGGAGCGCGAAGTCGATGTCCTCGTCGATGCCCAGCTTGGGGTCGGCGAGCACTCGAAAGGTGAGGAAGATGTTCATCCCCTTGAACGTCTTGTTCTGATTGTCCGGGTTGCCCCTGTAGACCTTGGCGACCTCTTCCATCCATTCCGGTGTCACGTACGAAAACATATTCGCCTCCACAGCCTTGTTCCGCCTGGCATGATCACTTCAGCACGCCCTGTGCCTTCATCTTCCCGATCTCCTCCTCCCTCAACGCCCTTTTGAATATCTTGCCCGTTCTCGTAAGGGGCAGCTCGTCTCTGAACTCGACCTGCCTGGGCACGGCGATCGGCGGGAGATTCTCCTTGCAGTATTCGATGATGTCGTCCGCGGTCAGCTTGCCCTCGTACTCCGCCGTTGGCTTGAGATAGACCTTGATCCTCTCGCTGCCCGGCCGCTCCGGATCAGGTATTCCCACGCTCGCCGCCATAGCCACGCCCGGATGCTTGAACAGTACCTCGTCCACCTCCGTAGTGTATACCTTGAACCCGGAGATATTGGCCATGTCCTTGATTCTGTCCAGCAGCACGAAGTATCCGTTCTCGTCCATCCTGCCGATATCGCCTGTGTGCAGCCAGCCATCCACGAGACCGCTTCCGGGCGTAGGCCAGTAGCCCTTCATCGTCTGTGGACCCCGGATGACTATCTCGCCGATCTCGCCCGCCCCCAGCTCCTCGCCGCTGTTGGGGTCGACAATCACCGCCTCGGTGTCCGGGACCGGCAGGCCGATACCGAGTATCTCCTTTGACACGAAGCCCGTGATCTTGGAGAAGCAGGAGACGTTGGCGTGAGAGAGGGGCCCGCACTCGGTCAGGCCGTAGCCCTCGGTCACAGGCATCATGATGTCGTCCTTGATGGCCTGGAACAGCCCCTCGGGCAGGGGCGCGGCACCTGACATGAACATGACTGGCAGTCTGCCGACCTTCCTCTGGGCGATGGCCATCAAGTGGGTCGGCACTGCGTAGATCAGCAGGGGGCGGTTCTCCTGCATGAGCCGTATCGCCTGATCGATGTCCCTCGGGTCGGAAACGAGCAGCAGGCGCAGTCCCAGTGCGATACTAGCTGCCATCGCCATGTGGCCGTACGAGTGGAACAGCGGCACCATGATCTCCGCTGCGGCCTTCCCCTTGATGCCCGGCCACAGCGGCTCGAGGGCCCAGATCACCTGCCTGACGTTGGTGGCCCGGTTGAAATGGGTGATCATGACCCCTTTGGGGACGCCGGTGGCGCCGCCGGTGAAGGACAGGTACGCCAGGTCTTCCTCGGGGTCGATCTCTACCTCGGGCGGCTTCGGCTCGTGTTCCGCCAGCAGGTCCTTGAATCGGATCGCACCCGCCGCGCTGCCCGCTTCGCTCGCTTCAGCCGCGTACTCCATGGGTGAGGTCACTATCACGTTCTTGAGCTTGGTCTTGTCCTTGAGGGCATCCACCAGGCTGAGGGCCTCTTCCGAGCAGACGACCGTCTCGGCACCGGATTCCCCGATCTCGTGCTCGAGGTCCTGCGTCTTGTGCAGGGTGCTGCACGGCACCAGAACGGCGCCGGTCTTGGACACAGCGAAGTCGGTCATGATGAACTGCGGGCAGTTGGGGAGGATGGCGGCAACCTTGTCGCCCTTCTTGACGCCCAGAGTGCCCAGGGCGTTGGCCAGCCTGTCCACGATGGACCGGAGCTCCTGGTAGGGGATTCTCTTGCCCAGGTACTCGATGGCTGTTTGGCCGGGATACGCGTCCGCGGAATTGTCCAGAAGCTTGTAGACCGGAATCCTGTCGTAGGGCTCCAGACTCTTCTTCAAGGGGTAGGGGCCCAGCTTGTAGTTCTTGATCCAGGGTTTGTCGCTGCCCTTGATCTTGTCGGTCACGGCGCTTCCTCTCTAGCTAACCCCATATGTCGGGTATGTACTCCTCGAGCCCCAGCTCTCGCAGCTTCTCCGGCGTGGGCTTGCCGGTGGCCTTGTCCCATCCCCGCAGCTCGTAGTACTTGTCCAGCATCGCGGGCAGGTTCTCGTTCACCATCCCGGCCGCCGGGCCCTCCGTCAAGGGCTCCTCGAGGAGGCGCGGCGGCAATGTATCGTCGGCTCTGGTGACCCCCTCCCGCACATTGAAGACCCGGCCGAGGTTGTAGGCCCTCTCGCCGATCTCGACCAGGTCCTTGTAGGAGAACTTGCGGCCGAGGCAGCGCTCGACGAGCTGCACCCACTCCTCCGAGTCGAGGCAGAAACCCATGAACTTGCACGCGCCCAGGGTATCGAGGGCGGTCATCACGTTCTCCAGTTCGACCAGGACGTGCACCTCCTCCGGGTCGGCCACCAGTGGGTCCTTGATCTGGCTGTCGGGAATGACGAGGAACGGTATGTCGAGGAACGTGGGCCCCTGTATGTAGGCTGTGATGTGGTCCCCGCCTCGATTTGCCACGGCATACGCCAGGCCCGTGATCTGGACGGCCCTGGAATCGTAGGCCGGCAGTTCGAGGCCCTTGACGTTCATGGCGAACTTCTCGCTTCCCTTGTCCAGCTTCCGGGCCATCCTCCGGGTGCCCTCCGCAAGGAGGTCTCCGATGCCCTCTCGCTTCGCGGTCTTGTGGATGAGTTCGATCACGATGTCGGGGTCGCCGAACTTGAGTTCCAGGCCGTCCGTGTCCTTCTTCGTCAGTATGCCTTTCTCGAAGCACTCGATTGCGAAAGCGATGGTGCTTCCCGTGGATATGGTATCCATGCCATAGTCGTCGCACAGGTAATGGGCCCAGGTGATCGCCTCCATGTCGGTAACATAGCACTGGCCGCCCAGTGTGCCTACGCTCTCGTATTCCGGGCCTTCGCCCTTCTTTCCGGCGTACTTGCCCTCCTTGATCGAGGTGCGCCGCCCGCACTTGAGCGGACAGGCGTAGCAGCCCATCGGTTCTTCGAGGACCTTCTCGCTCAACGCCTGGGCGTTTATCTCTTCGATCTCGGGGAACATGCTTGTCTGCCAGTTCCTGGTGGGGAACCCGCCTCGCACGTTGACGAGGTCGATCACGGCGTTGGTGCCGAATGTCTCGAGAGTCACCTTGAACATGGACTGGTCGAGCAACTCGAACTGCTTCTTGGCCACCTCGGCGAAGCCTTCCGGGTCCGCTATGCTGACCTTCTTCTTGCCGCTGACCGCGATAGCCTTCAGTTTCTTCGACCCCATTACCGCCCCGCCCCCGCAGCGACCCGCAGCCCTGTGCAGGTCGTTCATGATGCTGGCGTATCTCACCTGGTTCTCGCCGGCTATGCCTATGCAGTCGACGTTGAACTTGTCTCCGAGCTCCTCCTTGATGATCCTGGTCGTCTCGGTCACGCTATTGCCCCACAGGTGGGAAGCATCCCTTATCTCGGCCTTGTCCTCGGTGATCACGAGGTAGACGGGCTTCTCGGATGCGCCCCGGAATATGATGCCGTCATAGCCGGTTCGCTTGAAGTCTACGCCCCAGAAACCGGCGGAGTTCGACTGCGCCCAAAGGCCCGTCAAGGGGGACTTGAAGACCCAGTTGAACCTCCCTGTGCTGGGAGCAACGGTCCCGGTCAGCGCGCCTGTCATGAGTATGAGCTCGTTGTCCGGGCCGAGAGGCTCCGCACCCTTGGGCACGTCGTGGTAAAGATAGTGCGTTGCGAGCCCCGCACCCGTGAGGTACTTGTCGAACAGCTCCTGTGGTATCTCCTCCTCCTGGACGGTCGAATTCGACAGATCGACTCTCAGAAGCTTGCCGTGACCTCCGTACATCACTGCCGCCTTTCTACGCTCGGAATCGAGGGTGCACAGATACCTACACGCTGCCAGGAATCACGTGCACCAAATAGCAGCGAGAAGGGTAGTGGCCAATATGTTAGTTCTTCAACGGGTGTTGTGCAACTAGCAGGTATACTTGCCCACTTCGATAATGTCGTCGGCGATCGCCCGTCTCAGCTGCACGCTGTTCAACGGGGTGAACTGCATGGCCTTCGCCAGCGTAGCGAGTTGGCCGTCGAGGGCCTCTCCCGTCTCCATTGTGGCTGCTAGGCTGCGGGCGTAGTTGGCGACCCTCACCATAGCCTCGTTCACATACAGCTCCACCATCAGTATCTTGGTCTTGGACCTGTCTTGCCCGCTCGCCTGGATGGACTTGAGTGCACGGAGCAGGCCGCTCTCCATAGCCAGAATCTCCTGTGCCATGTCCGACAGGAAAGCAAGGACTTCCTGCTCGTCCTCTATCCCCATGCCGTACTTCTGCGCCGCGCTGCCGCAAAGCGACAGGAACACCTTCTTCGCCCGTTGCACCAGTCTTCGCTCATACCCCAGGGGACCGTCGTCCGGCTTGGGCGTGAGTGGTTCAAGCGATGGCAACTCGCTCTTTGCCTTCTCGGCCTCTCCGAACAGAGGTATGTCGTTCTTCAGCGCAGATCTCAGGAGCATGCCGATGCTGAGCATCCTGTTGATCTCGTTCGTACCCTCGAATATACGGAAGATGCGGTTGTCGCGGTATATCTCCTCCGCCGGGTAGTCCTCGCAGAACCCGTACCCCCCGAAAATCTGCAGGCCCTCGTCGGCGATGAAGTCCAGTACCTCGGAGGCGTATACCTTGTTGAGGGAGCACTCCACCGCGTACTCGCCAATGGACTTGGCACTCTGGCGGCCCACGTCTTCCGCTGTTCGGTCGACTGTGGCTAGGCTGGCATCTATCAAGCCACCCGAGCGGTAGACCATGCTCTCGGCCATATAGGTCTTGGTCGCCATCTCGGCGATCTTATGCTTGATGAGACCGAACTGGCAGATGGGCTTGTTGAACTGGACGCGCTCCTTCGAATAGCCCACGCTGGCCTCCATTGCCAGCTTCATCACCCCGAGGCACCCGGCAGCCAGCTTGAACCTGCCGAGGTTCAGGATGTTGAAGGCCACTATGTGGCCCCTGCCGATCTCGAAGACAGCGTTCTCTACCGGGACCAACGCGCTATCCAGGAATATGCTGCAGGTGGACGCTCCGTGCAGGCCCATCTTCTTCTCTTCAGCGCCGGTGGATATACCCTCGAAGCCTGACTCCACGATGAAGGCCGTCATCTTGTCGCCATCGACCTTAGCATAGGTGAAGATCAGGTCTGCGAAGCCACCGTTGGTCACGTACTGCTTCTGGCCGTCGAGCTTGTAGTGCTTGCCATCCGGCGTCAGCTTGGCTGTCGTCTGGATTGACATCGCGTCGGTGCCTGATCCTGGCTCCGTGAGGGCGTAAGCTCCTATCTTCTCGCCGGTGGCAATGCTGGGTAGATACTTCTCCTTCTGCGCCTTGTTGCCGAAGAAAACGAGCGGCATGGACCCGATTCCGGTATGATCGTTCATGGTCAGTCCGAAGGAGCCCGACATCGCGGAGTGCTCGCAGATCAGAAGCGAGGCGATGCTATCCATGTGCGAGCCGCCGTACTCCTCGTCGATGTCGACCCCCAGCAGGCCGAGTTCACCCGCCTTGAGCATCAGCTTGCGGCTCAGGGCCCAGTCCTTCTGCTCCAGCTCCTTGACGTGGGGCAAGACCTCGTTCTTGACGAACCGTTCCGTGGTCTTGATTATCATCTCGTGTTCTTCACGGAAGTCCTCCGGCGTGAAAACCTCTTCCGGAGGGTCTCCTCGAATAGGAACGAACCACCCTTCCTGATAACTTTTTCCTGCATGGCAACCCCCTTCGTTATTGATCTCGTTCGAATATGCCAGCGGCACCCATTCCGCCACCGGTGCACATAGTGACCATGCCGTGCCTGGCGTTTCGCCGCTGCATCTCGTAGACCAGCTTGACAGTAA
>CAZGDV010000019.1:0-35014 GCA_964524995.1 uncultured Dehalococcoidia bacterium
CCCCCTCGGTAACATTCTTAGTTGAGTGAACCATACCCGCCCGGTAACATTTTAGGTGAGTGAATACGCTCGATAGACAGGGAGGAGTCGGCTGACTATAATCGGGTAGGCGCGCCGGGGAACCGGACGCGAAGGCTCAGGAGCATTTCTCCTGTGAACATCTCCTTCATCACAGCCAGAGACTTGCCGGAAGCATGGTTCTTGTGCCTGCGCAAGACCATAGGCGAAGGTCGAGAGTACGTCATCGACAGGGGGAGCAACGTCGGTCACAGCAGGCGGGAGCTGGACTTCATAGTCCTCAAAGTGGAGCATCCCTGCAACAGGCCCCTCGTCCCGGATGTGCCCCAGGGCGTTCCCGCGCCAACCTGCATGGACTACGTCGAGAACTACGTACAGTATCTGGTCACTTCGATGAAGGCCGACAACGAGCAGTACACCTACGGGGAGGACATAGAGCCCCAAATACCCGACATCATCAGGATGTACACAGAGTGGGGCCACAACACGAATCAGGGGTACATCGCGATTGGCAGCAAGGAGTCCATCGGGCTGACCGACCCGCCCTGCCTCAGAGGTATAGACACCCGGGTACTCGATGGGCGTCTGCACTTCATTGTCTATTTCCGTTCGTGGGACCTGTGGGCCGGATTCCCTTCGAACTTGGCAGGACTGCAGCTCCTGAAGGAGTACGTCGCTAGTGAGATCGGTGTGGAGGATGGGGAACTCATGGCATTGAGCAAAGGGCTGCACCTGTATGACTATACATGGGACCTGGCCAGAGTAGCGGCGAGGCTGTAGTCCGGGAAGGCCGGTAACGCCCGTGGGGGGTCAGAGGTCGTTGAACACACCGGGGGGCCTATGACTCCTGCTTGCGACCCTCATTCTGCGGCTTCTGCATCGACTCCATCCAGTGGGCCCAGTGTTTAGCGCGTTCAAGAGCCTCCTCGGCTCTTGTGACTACACCTTCCTTCTCTTTGACAGCTTGGCCACCGCCCTGCCCCTCCGTTTCAACAGCGACGCTCCGACTCAGCTGCAGTGATTCGCCACTATTCCCACCACCATCCCCATCGCTTGCCTCCGTTGTGGCCTCCTGTCCAACGACCTCGAGGAAGGTGTAGACCACCATGGGGTCCCACTGTGTGCCGGCACCGTTCCTTATGATCTCGATTGCATCTCTGTTCGAGAGACGGGGCCGATGGGGCCGAGGGCTGGTCATGGCATCATATGCGTCAGCCACGGACAGAATGCGCGCTTCCAACTGGATGCCGTCCGCCTTGAGCCTGTTGGGGTAGCCCATGCCGTTGTACCACTCATGATGACCTTCGATAATCGGTAGAATGCTGCCAAAACAATTCAGGTTGCTGAGTATCTCCACCGAGGCAATGGGGTGTCTCTTGACCTCGTTGTACTCGGCAACGGTCAGCTGCCCCGGCTTGAATAGGATATGGTCAGGCACGGCGATCTTGCCGATATCATGCAGAATAGCAGCTATCTGGATCTCTCGAATCTGGCTCGGGGTGCAGCCGAGCCAGACGGCGATGTCATTGCACAGAAGGCTCACGCGCTCCGAATGCCCCCGGGCGTACGGTTCACGCATCTCGGCCATCAGAGCGAGAGTCCGCGCCATTTGGAGGTATGCCTCCTCCAAATCGGCGATCTCCCTGGCCCCCACGAACTGCGACATCGCCCGATTGAACTCCTTGAGGTAGCTGGTCAACTCACGCGTATGCACACTTGCCTTGGGCCCGATGTCCCCCGCGTCGTAGCCAGCTTTGAGCTCCTCGAGAGCCACCTGCTCTCCCGCCAGAACTCCCAACTCCCGCCCTACGCTCCCCACCAGTTCACCGAGCGCAGCCAGCCTGCCTGCGAGATCGAGCCTCTGATCTGTTGAGCACTCATCTCCCCTCTCCTGCGACCTCTCGGAGGCATCACTGAGAATTACGCCCAGGCCCTTCCCAACCTTGAAGGCCTTGATACTCAGGCGCAGGTCACCCAGGGCAGATTGCCCTATGGCGGCCTCCTCCCCACTCATTACGCTCCGATACTTTTCGTAAGTCGCCTCACCCCCAACGTTGGGTACCACCTCGAGGATGTTCTTCCCGAGCACTTCCTCTTCTGTGACGTGGAACATGCGCTGTACCGCCGAGTTGACACTCACGCAGTTCAAGTTCTCGTCAAAGAGCAGGAATCCTTCTATCGACGAGTCTGTTCTAGTGTCGGAATTCGCGGACAGGCCACGCTCCCCATTTGGCATCAGGTCGCCGGCCTTGCATGTGTCCTCTCTGCTATGTGAACCCATTTCCCCTACACCTCTGCCTACATCTCCTGTGATGTGCACACGCAGAAGTCGGCCCTGGGGCCATCCCACAGTGGACCGACAATACTCGTGTTCGACGAAACTAAATCAAAGTTAGCACGACATCGCAGCGCGACACAATGGTTCTTTCCGTCACCCCGTGGTATGACTTTAGTCGTGCCTAGTCCCATCCAAGCATGCGTACAGAAGTACCACCGGCTCACGTTGAACGTCCAACCCCTCATGTTGAGACTCAAAGCCCTCGAGCCGACGTACGCCCGGAACCTCACAAAGACCCCAGTGGTGAGAGGATAAGTGAGGTTTTGTAAAGAACTGTTGACAAAAGTGTACATTTGTGCTAAGTTTCGCATGAGCCTTGCTTCTGGGTAAGGCTCCCGTTGAGCCCCAAGGTCCTTTCTGCAAGGGAAAGAGCCTTGGGGCTTTCTATCTGTTGTGTGATCGTGTACGAATAAGATCGCTCGATGAGATCGAGCGGTGAAGGGCGGAGGAGCCGGGTCTTACCGGCGAGGAGGGATGCTCTCCGGGGGTCTGCTTCCCGGCACTAAGCAAGCAGACTATCGATTGCCGCTAGCACTTTGTCGGGCTTGAAGGGCTTGACTACGAAAGCCTTTGCCCCCGCCATGATGGCCTCGGCGGTAATCCCTCTCTGGTCCAGGGCGGTCACCATCGCCACACTGGCGTCGGGGTCGAGCTTGATCAACTCTTTCAAGGCCGTCAACCCATCCATGTCTGGCATGGTTATGTCGAGCAGAACAACGTCCGGTCTCTGCACCTTGTACTGCTCGATAGCCTCAGCACCGTTGGTCGCCTCCACCACCTCGTAGCCGTTCTTGGTCAGCAGTTTCACGCACTTAACGCGCATGAAGGCAGAGTCGTCCACCAACATTATCCTCGCCAAGTGGCGACCTCCAATGCCCACTCCACCTTCATTTGTCCAAGCACCATGTCCGAGGGGACTAGGCAGCCCCCCAGCGCTCCCTCAACACGCTCATAAGGCCCGGTCCGGGCAAGACCATGAAAGTCCCGGCGCTCTGCTGATCGTCCGTTCCCAAGACGGCATCGACCACCAGGACATTGTCATCCTTGTCGACCGTGCCCGAGAGGGCAACATTGATTATCACATTGGCCTTGTCGACCATTGTCACAGGGGGTGTTGGACAAAGCCTCAGGCCATTGTCGTCCGCAATCGTGTTCAGGAACAGCCCCCCATGACATTTCCCATCTCCTGTAGGGCCGACTTCTCTATGTCTCCCATCTCCTGCGTCGACCCCGGCGGCATGCCCATCAGCATGTCGGCGAACCCCAGCGCCGTCTGAGGATGATAGGCGAGGACCATATGGCCGGTGGCGCTACCGCTGAACCCGAGATACACACCAACCATTATCGCCTCCGGGCCTCCGATCAAGTGGGCAACCGTCTTCGCTGGTATCTGGCCGACTTTCAGGGCTGTAGCCTTCATTTGCCGGCCAACCATACCAGAGAGCCCATTGATTGCATTGCCAACCGCCTTGTTCACGAGGCCCGCCCAAGCCGTCATCTCAACCTGGTTAAGTGCAGTTCCCTGAGTCATACCCTCGTTAGCCTTTCTCAGCAGAACGGAACGCAACGTCGCGTTCCTACTCACAAGCTGTAGCCTCGCGCATTTGACATGGGCTGAAGCTCAGCAACGCTCATCAAGAGCCAACTAGAGTATGCCATTCGAGCACGACAGGAGGCAATAGGGATAAGGTACTGTTGTTTCTCCAACTTTGGTTATGGTGACGACACGTTCGCACAGGAGTCGACCGCGCCCGAGGCACGTGTGCCGCCCCTACCAGACGCGGCTACAGGGAACCTTCTGTGGGGGCCGGGGCGGCAACTATTGCTGTCCTTGCCGCGCCAGATCCCTCTGATACGCTTTCCAGCCCGGGCAGAACTTGGTGTGGAACCGCCAGATTCTGGCGATCAAGGACTTGGGGTTCTTCTCGGCACGAAGCCGCATGGGGCAGGTCTCGCACCTCGCAGCCACTGTTATCACCTCCCGTAGCACCCCGGCAACGCTGTCGGAGTCCTCGGCATACTGATCACTCCGGCCACTGCTCGGGCCGCACTGTGGGCTCGATGTTAGCACCGCCCCACACAGCCGTCAAACATGCTCGGTCTCAGACGGCGTTAGGAACATGTTGACAAACCAGTGTAAGAATGTTAACTTCTGGTCACGGCAGCCCCCCGAAGGGGGTGAGTCTTCCTCCGCGCCGCGCTGGGCCTTGGTCTATTGGGGCCATTGGCTTGTTGGGTGGTGTCTTCCGCGTTATCCATCTTCAAGCTTGCTGTACGTGCGCTTGGCCACTAGGTGTCAGTGTCGGCTTGCCACTCAAGGCATCGAACGTACGTGGCGCGCCTTGTTGCTCCAGTGGTTGACTGTGGTCAGAGGTAAACGGAGTCAATGATCGAGCAAGCCCACCGGGGACCGCTAGGTAGTACCTGAACATACGTTTGCGCACCCAAGGGTCGCCGCTCCAGAAGGAAGTGTCAGATGAAGAACAGAATGGTCTATCTCGCATTAGCAATCATGCTGGTTTTGGCTATGGTGCCGGTCGTGGCCCCGGGAGTAGCGCTTGCACAGACGACTTGGTATGTCGCGACCACCGGGAGCGATACCACAGGTGACGGCAGTTTTGGCAACCCCTGGAGGACGATCCAGTACGCCGTAGACCAGTCGTCCAGCGGTGACACGATCGTCGTGGCGGCAGGGCAGTACGACGAGAGTGTCACTGTAGACAAGTCCCTCACCCTTGAGGGTGCCCAGGCAGGCGTTGACGCCCGTGATCCGCGCGGTGCTGAGACGATCGTGGACCCCGGATCAGGATGGGTCGCCCTTCACGCCACAGAGTATGCCACTCAGGTGAAGATCGATGGATTCACCTTCAAGGGCCGCAGGGGTGCGGTGACTATCGAGTCTCCTACGTCAGAGTTCCTCAACAACATTGTGTACCCGGTGGAGAGGGTTGCAGGGAACCCCCAGGGTCTCGTCTATATCAACGGCAACGCGACCAATGTTACCGTAAGGCAGAACGACATCTCGCCCGAGGCCGATGACAACATGTGGCCATCCGGCTTGAATGCCCTGCGAATTGCGGTGACTGGTGCCGGCTCGATAACGGTGGACAGCAACCTGCTGCGCAATGCCTCGCACTACAGTGCGACAGTCAGAGGGGCCGGGCTGGGTGTCTATGCCAGCGACCCCGCGGCGACTATCACAGTAACGAACAACGAGATGCGGGACAACGGCAGTGACGGCATGTTCACGTACAACTCTCAGTTCGGCACGCTGACCGTCAGCGGAAACGATATCTATAACAACGACCAGGTGGGAGTAAAGATCGCACCCAACGTCCAGGCCAGCGCAATCTTCATCAATGAGAACAACATCTACGACAATGGTACGTACGGCGTGGCCAACCAGGGCTTCGTAGGCATAATAGACGCGGTTTACAACTACTGGGGGCACTCCGGAGGTCCTCCCGACGAGGCGGATGATGCTGGAGGGCGCGAGACCGAAGAGGTGCCTCCGTGCGCAACCGTCCCCAACGAATCGAAGAATGAAACGGACGTCTCGCCCACCACCAACGGCGTTCAGGATGACTATGACCACTGCGTGGACTACTGCTCATGGTGGCTGGGGCCCAACGGTGAGGCAGAGACCGTAAGCACACCCGATACGCCCACCGGCCTATCTTCAGGCGATCCAGACGAGATGCTCACCTACTGCACCGGCGGGTCTGTTTCGAGCATGGGACATCCAGTAGAGTACCAGTTCGACTGGGGCGACGGCACCTACTCATCCTGGTCGTCCTCAACCTGCGAGCAGAACTCCTGGTCGACCGAGGATACGTACTACGTAAGGGCCCGCGCGAGGTGCGAACTGCACACAGACGTCGTCTCGGGGTGGTCAAGCGCCAAGATTGTCACCATCGGCGAAGCGCCGATTTCCGACTATCCGCCGGAACCACCTACCAACCTCGTAGCCACAGGCTTCAGCGACCCGCGGATCGATCTGAGCTGGCAGGACAACTCCGACAATGAGCTCGGATTCAGGGTCTGGCGTAAGAACAGGTCACTGGGTTTCTTCTACGAGATTGCCGCAGTTGGCGCCAATGTCACCACGTACTCTGACACCGATGTGGTGGCAGGTAAGGGGTGCTGGTATATGGTGAAAGCGTGGAACTACACGCAGGGGCCGCTAGGGCCACAGGAGACGTTCTCAGATTACTCCAACGTGGCTGGGGCGGTCGCCCCGTCCGGGGGCGGCTGCTTCGTGGCCACCGCCGCTTACGGGTCGTACCTGGAGGGAAGCGTTCAGGCATTGAGGTCTTTCAGGGACAACGTCATGCAGGACGACGCCGTGGGCCGGAGAATGGTTTCTACCTACTACAGGCTCAGCCCGCCTGTCGCAGAGTTCATCGACCATCACCCGGTCTGTAAGTCAATCGTGAGGGCCGCGCTCGTGCCTGCCGTTTATGCTGGTACGACCGCTGTTGGCACGAGTACGGCTGTTAAGATAGCAGTGGCTGGGCTGATGGGTCTCCTGACAGCTATGGTCTTGCTCTGGATGACCAGAAGAACACGCAAAACGGCATAGAAGCCGACAGGCTTTGACGTCTCCGGGAAGCGCGAGCGCCTATTCCTCGCCCTTCTTCGCTTGCTTGCGAAGCTGCGGTGCGAGCTTGAAGGCCTCTTCCACCGATTCCTCCCACGCCCCGGGCTTGTACCTGTGGACGACCCGCTTCCCCTTTGCGGTCATCGTGTACAGGAGTTTGGGGAAGAACAGGCCTCCGATGATGAACTGAACATCGCCGCCCTTCAATTCGCGTCGGCGAAAACGCACCCCACCCACTTTCAGCTTGGCCCGCTTGGGCCTGGGCAGCTTGCCCTTGACGCTGCAGATATACTCTATCTTCTTCAGAAACTCCTTCGTGGGTTCGGGCTTCTTCTTCTTCTCCTTCTCGTCCTCTGACATCAAGACCTCGTGTGCCGCTGATCAGCGGTCTTTTCCCAATATCCTTTTCCTGAGCTTGCCGAAGGCCGGCTCCTCGACGGGGATTGTCAGCCCGCGCACCGTGCGGGCAATAGACTGCTTCTGCATCTCGGTGTGCGACCCGATCAGCTTGGACAGCGTCTTGTCCAGTCCCGCTGCCCACTTGACCAACGCCTTGCTTTCAGCATCACCTACGTCAGGGTTTTGCGGGAGCGCAGCCACGGCCTGCTTGACCTGCTTGAGCCGTACTTCCTTTACTATGTCACAGCCAGCCGTCTGCAGCGGAACATACCGCTCGCTCCAGAGCCTGTCCATCCACTCCGGGTCGGTCTCTTTCAAAACAACGTCGCGCCACCTCTCGAAGCACCTGTTGCCATACTGGCGCAGGAAGACGCCCCACCACCTCGACCACCGCCCCGCCATGGCATCCCAGAAGTCCTGCTCCGACCTGCCGGGGTCCGGCCTGGCCGTGGCCTCCTCGGCCTCGTCCATCGAGTCGATGACGTCGTCCAGAGCTTGGCCCAGCTCCACGCCGCACCGCCTGGAACAGCGCTGGAAGGCACTCAATTGCTGGGAATCCCACATACCACGGTCGTAGCTCATACGAGGGCAAGTATAAGACGGCCCTGTCCACCGGTCAAGAAGGCCGAGGGGGAGAACGTAAAGGAGCCCGCCAAGTGGCGGGCCCCCAGGCCGGCACAACCCCTAACTCACATCACCAGACCACCCGGCCTGTGCGCGCACTTTTACCATATGCGACGCAATTTGTCAAGGATAATCGCGCAGGAACGAGAGCGCCGGTGTCCTACTCAGCGTTGTGCTCCCGGACATTCTGCCGGTACTCGTCCCAGCCACGGCCGATGCCGGCCACCCACTGCTTGCGGTACTCGACTATGAAGTCCCAGGGGAAGTCCGCGAAGGTGCCGTGGTCCTTCACGTGCTCCATGTGGGGCCTGCCCTCAACGTCCAGGAGCGAGTCCTTGGCGTCATGTTCGCCGTCGAACTCCACGGGAACGAACCCGCTCTTCTCGCACGTTTCCCGGCCATAGGCGGGGCTCACGTGCAGCCACTTGCCATCCACGTACACCTCGGCGTAGCCGTGCTGGATGAGCAGGTTGTCGCCCCCGATCATGTTGCGGAACTTGTCCGAAAGCTGATGGTCACGGACATCGACGTAGCCCACGCGCGCGGGGATGCCGGCGGCACGGCACAGGGCGACGAGCAGCGCCGACTTGTGCTGGCACTGGCCGCTGCCTCTGGCCAGGGTAACACTGGCCTTGTGGTCCTCCAGGGCCTGGGCCGGGGCATACGGGTTGTGCCTGATCTCGTCCCTCACCGCGTAGAAGATGGCAATGGCCTTCTCCTTCGCGCTGTCCAACCCCCGGGTAATCTCCAGCGCCTTCTCCCGGATGCTCGGCTCGTCGCTGTCGATGACCTCCGTGGCGGCCACGTACTCGTGCATCGTGTTCATAGCGGGATACCAACTTCTACGATAGCACAGCGCCACGATTGAGGCAATCGGGGGGGAGTGGGGTGGAGAATAACCAAAAGAAGTTGGGCTATGTGGCCCAACGGTCTCGTGTCCACACTTAGTATAGCGACCACCCCCATGACTATGTTTGGTGAGAGCAATACCGTTTTATCGGCTCTCGCGCAAATACTCGGCTGGAGAAATCGAGGTTCCATTGACAAAGTGCCTTGGGCAGGCTATGATAAGCGTCCGCGAATGTCCCGCCGCCCGAGCTCTCCACGGTATATCCATATTGCTTTCGAAAACAGCAAGTTACTCAGAGGAGGTGCGAAACATGCGACCCGAAGTGGGAAGGTTGGCTATGGCGTTGATGATTGCGTTCTGTCTGAGCTTGATGGCAGTGACTCCAGCCATGGCTTATGACAATAGTCCCGCATCGGCTACAATGCATTTCGAAGGTACTCTCACTGACAATGGTGATGGAGTATACACAGGCACAATAGAGGCCACAAAAGGCACCTACTGGGCCGTAGGTGGTCCTGGGTATGCTAGCCGTCGGGTGACATCGGAACCGTGTGGCGCAACCGACAACGACAAGGGCGGTTGGGATATCTATGCGGACTCCACCAAGCAAGTCTACCACTACCGCGAGGCTGACCCCCCTGCCCAGCAATATGATGTGGGCAGTGACCACGACCCCTATGACACTTACAGCCCTATCTCAGAGTCGCACGACCCTGATGTGGCCGATTGGTGCAGTTACTCCTTGGAGTTAACTTCTGGCCACTGGTACCTTCGCCACGATACAGCAAATCAATCCCCCATGTCGGGTTCGCTAACCTGGAACGGCGACGGCACAGGATATGCGAAGGAGACCGACCTTGGAACACAGTTCGGTGGGCACGGTGGCAGTTCTGCACATGGAGGCGGGGCTCGGGCTTGGGATGCCGACTGGTTCTGGGGCATTGAGGTAGTACCCCTTCAGTACCCTGGGTTCGACATACAGGTGGAGGACTTGGGCGGCGATACCTATCATGTGACCATGACCCCCGCGCAGGAGGACAACGGTGGTGGCTGCTTCATTGCCACTGCGGCCTATGGCTCGTACCTGGATAACCACGTGGACACACTGAGGAGCTTCCGCGATGGCTTCTTGGAGAACGAGTTTGTTTCAGCCTACTACAAGGTCAGCCCCCCAATAGCAGACTTCATCGATGCTCATCCAGCTTTCAAGCCAGCAGTAAGGGCTGCTCTCATGCCAGCCGTTGGTGTGAGTGAGGTGGCTGTTGGGATGGGCCTAGCCAGTAAGGTGGGAGTCGCTATGTCTGCGCCGTTGATCTCAGGACTCGGCCTATTCTGGCTTAGGAGGCGAATCAGGGAGTCATAAGGTCTAGCTTCTTCGATATCACTCCATAGGGGGAAGGCAACCCTGTCACCTTCCCCCTTCTTCTTGTCTCTGATAATGGGGAGGTACGGTGAACTCCTGCTAATTGACAGCTAGCCACGTTCATGCTAAGGTGTCTGCTCTTGAAGGCTGGTGCCTCCAAGGGAATTTGAATCCCTGTCTCCGCCTTGAAAGGGCGGTGTCCTAGACCCCTAGACGATGGAGGCACTCGTGGGCAGACCAGGGTGGATTATAGCAGAAAAGGGGATCGTCTGGCTACGGATAGAGCGCCAGAGATTCCAGACCCGTCGTCTCCGGCAGGCCCAGCATGAGGTTCATGTTCTGGACCGCCTGCCCCGCGCCCCCCTTGACCAGGTTATCGATGCAGCTCACCACGATCAGACGCCCCGTCCTGACATCGACCGTGGGATGGACCAGACAGAGGTTTGTCCCGAGCGTCTGCTTCGTCTGGGGCGGTGCAGTCACCACCTTGACGAACGGCTCGTCCCGGTAGAACTCCCTGTAGAGCTCCATGACTCTGGCCCTGGCCTTCTCTCCCTCAGCCGGTCCGCCGGGCTTCAGCCTGGCGTAGCAGGAGCTGAGGATGCCCCGGTTCATCGGTATCAGGTGAGGCAGGAACGTAATGGAGAGCGGCGCATCCGGGCCGAGCGCCTGAAGCTCCTGTCTGATCTCGGGCAGGTGGCGGTGCCCATCCAGCGCGTAGGCCGAGACGTTCTCGTTTAGCTCCGCGAAATGGGTATGCAGGGTCAGCGTCCGGCCCGCACCGGAGGCACCTGACTTGCTGTCCACAATGACGTCGGGCTCGATAAGGCCCGACTTCACAGCCGGGGCCAGTGCCAGGATTGCGCCCGTGGGATAGCAGCCGGGGTTGGCAACGAGCTGTGCCGCCTTGATCTCCTCGCGATGGAGCTCCACCAGACCGTAGACCGCCTCGTCCAGGCGCTGTGGGCAGGGGTGCTCCAGCTTGTACCACTTTTTGTACTCGGCCGCGTCCTTCAGCCGGAAGTCGGCCCCCACATCCACGACCTTCTTCCCCCCCTCCGCGAGACCGGCCACCGTGTTCGCGCTCTCCCCGTGCGGCAGCGCACAAAAGACGAAATCCGCGTCACCCGGCTCAGGCTCCACGTCCAGACCCAGATCGGCGAGGTGCGGGATAACATCGCCAAGCCTCTGGCCGGCGGCGCTGCGACCCGTGACGGAGACGACATCCACCTCCGGGTGGGTGTGCAGCAGGCGTGCCAGGTCCATGCCTATGTATCCCGTAACGTTTATGATCGCGACTCTGGTCTTAGACATACATCCTCCGCCCCCAGGCATCGGCTGGAGCAGCTGCTCCAGCCTACCCGTTGCTCAGGGTACACGCGGCTTGCGTTGACCTACAGGACATGCTACCACACAGTCCTCGCAGATTGCCAACTCGCCCCTGCGGTCCTCGGTGATCGCGGCGAGACACTTGCCCGTGTCCACGACACGATAGGGGAGGATTATCCCAACCGGGCAGGCGTCTACGCACCTTTGACAATCGGCGCAGTAGGGGTTTTCCCCCCTGGAGTACTCGCCCGGGCCCGTGAGAGTCAAGGGGGCATTCGTCCTGATCGCCATGAATCTCAGCCACGGGCCATGGTCGGGGCTGATGACGACCGTGTTCTTGCCCTGCTTGCCCAGCCCAGCCGCCACTGCGAGGTGCTTGAGGTTCGGCCTGCCCGACGGCGAGTAACCCAGCTCACCCACCAGCTCAGCCTCATACCCCCTGCCCCTGACGAAGTCGAGCAGCGCGTCCTCCCTGTGCCTGGCGTGCCGCTCGAAGCCCCTCATGATCGAATGAACGCCGTCGTTGACGAAGTCGTCGAGGTCCCGCTCAGGCGTCGTAACCAGCCCGAGCACGATGGTGGTATCGCCCGTGTCAGGGTCGCGCGCCACGCCCACCTCGTCGAACAGGGTACGCGCCTTCTCGATGATGTCTTCGGCCACGCTCATGCCTTGACCTTGTTCCCCAGGGCGCTCTCCACCAGCAGCCCACCCGCAGGACACACCTGCAGCAACACGCAAGAACTGCAGCGGGGACGCTGCGACTTGCATACCCGCCGGCCGTGCTCGATCATGTGTATGTGGAACTGGTAGACCTGGTCCGGGGGTACCAGGGCACCCAACACCTCATGCGCTCTCTCCGCCGAGTCCTTCGAGCTGATCAGACCCAGCCTCTTCGCCACGCGATGGACATGGGTGTCGACCGGCAAGGCAGGTTTGCCCAGCGAAAACAGAAGCACGCAGGCAGCGGTCTTGGGCCCGACGCCCGGCAGAGCCAGCAGCCAGTCCCTCGCCTCTTCGAGAGGCATGTCCTCCAGGAATGTGAGATCAAAGGAACCACGCTCCTCCATGATGCGGCCCAGTATCTGCCTGATTCGCGGGGCCTTGACGTGCTCCAGCCCTCCGCTCCTGATCGCACCGGCGATCTCGCCAACGTCAGCCCCGGCCACCGCCCGCCAGTCCCCGAACCTGTTCGTCAGCGCTTCGAACGCGCGCCGCGAGTTGTGGTCCGACGTGTTCTGGGAGAGGATGGTCAGGACCAGCTCGGAGAGCGGGTCGCGGTGCCGGCTCCAGGCCAGCTCGCCGTACTCCTTGGCCAACAGGCCCGCCACCTGTGAGACCCTGGTCGAGCCCGTCATTGGTCCAGATCGCGCAGGTGGCACGTGTCGTTGACCTTGCTGACCGAGGTCGCACCACCGACAACCTCGAAGGCGTTGATGGCGCACACATCCTGCCCGACCTGCCAGAAGTGAGAGTTGTCCAGCCCCAGCATGGCGCACAGGAGGACCTGGCAGACCACCTTGTGCGCGACCAGCACGACGGTCTCATCGCCGTGCTTCGCGGCCAGCTCGTGAACAGCACCGGCCGCCCTCTCACGAACGTCTTCGAGGCTATCGCCGTTTGGGAACTGGGCCTCATGCGGAGCATGAATCCACTTGTGGAGGAGATCGGCGTCTCTTGCCCCGGCCTCCTCCGCCGAGAGACCCTGGAACTCGCCGAAGTCCATGTCTATGAGACCGTCCAGGGGCTCGACCGGTAGTCCCAACTCCCCGGAGAGCGCGTCCGCCGTCTGGACAGCCCGCCTCAGTGGACTGCAGTAGATCGCCGTGATGCGCCTTCCGTTGAGGCTGCGAGCTGCGGCCTCGGCCTGCCTGTGCCCCAACTCGGTCAAGGCAAGGTCAGCCCTGCCACGGAACCTCTCTTCCCGGTTCCACTCGGTCTGCCCGTGCCTCACCAGAATGAACTTCGCCAGTTCGACCTCCTGACGGTCAGCCGCCGACCCCCGACGGGCCCCAGCGGGCCAGCCAGTACTCCATGCTGTCGGTCAGCGCTGTCCAGCTCGCCTCGATTATATTCGTCGAGCTGCCCACGGTACGCCATTCGTGTTCACCGTCGCTGGACTCGACAAGGACCCTGACGCGCGATTCCGTCCCCTGGCTCTCTTCGAGGATGCGGACCTTGTAGTCAGTCAGCTCGACGGCCGTCAGACTCGGATAGTGCTCGAGGAGGGCCTTGCGCAGTGCCGCGTCCAGAGCATTCACCGGGCCGTTGCCTTCGGCGGCTGTGTGCTGCAGCCTGCCGCCAACCATGACCTTCACGATCGCCTCGCAGAGCAGCTCCTCCGTAGGAGATGCGACCGGCGCGCGCCGCTGTCTCTCGACCACCACCAGGAAATCCACGAGCTCGAACGGCGGCTTGTAGCCGGGCTGTATACGCCTGAGCATGAGCTCGAAAGACGCTTCCGCTCCTTCGAACTGGAACCCCTGATTCTCCAGGTCCTTGATCTGATCGAGGACGGCGCGAGCCTGCTCGGTCTCGGGCACTTCGAGTCCCAACTCCTGCGCCTTGTATCGTATGTTGCTGGTGCCCGACAGCTCCGACACCAGGACCTGGCTCCGGTTTCCCACAAGGTCAGGATCGATATGCTGGTAGCTCTCGTCCTGCTTCATCAGGCCGGACACGTGCAGGCCGCCCTTGTGGGTGAATGCGCTGGCGCCCACGTACGGCAGCTGGGGATCAGGGCTCAGGTTGGCGAGCTCGCTGACGTAGTGCGATATCTCGGTCAGCTTGCCCAACTGGTCATCACGAACGCAGTCTATTCCCAGCTTCAGCTTGAGGGTGGCAATAATCGAGCACAGATTGGCGTTGCCGCAGCGTTCACCATACCCGTTTATGGTCCCCTGGGCCTGCGTCGCGCCCGCCCGAACCGCCGCCAGCGTATTCGCCAAAGCAAGACCCCCGTCATCGTGCGCATGTATACCCAGCGGCACCCCGATGCCCTTCGCCTGCTCGACGGCTACAGTCACCTCCTCCGGGAGCGCACCACCGTTCGTGTCGCAGAGGACGAGACAATCGGAGCCCGCCTCAGCAGCCGCTTCCAGGACCTTCAAGGCGTACTCTCCATTCCTCTTGAAGCCATCGAAGAAGTGCTCGGCATCGAAGAAGACCGTGAGACCCTTGGACTTGAGATACCGGACCGAGTCCGCGACCATGCGCAGGTTCTCGTCCAGAGCCGCCCCCAGGACCTCGGTCACGTGCAGGTCCCAGCACTTGCCGACGATGGTGCACGTCCTCGCCCCGCTCTCCAACAGAGCCGACAGGTTGGGGTCCTTGTCAGCATCGATCCCAACCCGCCGCGTACTGCCGAAGGCCACCACCGAGGCCACCCCCAGCTCCAAGACGCGCGCCCGCTGGAAGAACTCGACATCCTTGGGATTCGACCCGGGCCATCCTCCTTCGATGTAGTGAACGCCCAGCTCGTCGAGCCGCCGAGCGATCTTGAGCTTGTCATCGACTGAGAACGAGACCCCGGCCCTCTGTGCGCCATCCCGCAGCGTGGTATCGTAGAGTGCAACCTCCAATCCATCTCCTCCGTCACACGAGAGAACCGTGCTTGGATGAGTATATCATAGGCCCGTTCGACGCGACAATCAGGCAGCCGGTGACCCGTATTCGATCGGCCTTGACGAAAGGGTGTACGTTGTTATAATGTCTCGTAGGCATTTTCGCACTGCGATGAGGGTGATAGCAGGCAGAGCCAAAGGGCATCCCCTCAAGTGTATACGAGGTTCTTCGGTACGCCCCACATCTGATAAGCTCAGAGGGGCTGTTTTCTCTGTGTTGGAGTCTGTGGCTACTGACTGGTCAAGAGTGATTGACCTCTACGCGGGCACCGGCGCCCTGGGCATAGAAGCTCTGAGCCGGGGAGCAGGTTGGGCGGACTTCGTGGAACGTAGGCCGAGGCTCTGCGCTCTGATCAAAGAGAACTTGGAACGCACACATCTCAAAGACCTCGCGGCGGTGCACTGCATGACTGCCGGTAAGGCCCTCTCCGTGTTCACCCAGGAATACGGATTGCTCCTCGTCGATCCCCCATATGACGACACGTCCGTCCCCACGATTGCGGAAAGGCTGGCCTGTTCGCCTCTGGTCGGAGCGGAGTCCACCATCGTGATCGAGTACTCCCGGCGAACGCCCCTGAGCCCCCGGTACGGCGATTTCCTGGAGATAAGGAGTATCCGTCACGGGGATAGCTGTGTGTCCTTCTATCAACATGTGGAGGTCGCATCTTGACAATCGCCGTCTATGTGGGAAGCTTCGACCCCGTGACGAACGGACATCTGGATATCGCGAATCGAGCCGCCGCACTGTTCGATCAGCTGATCATCGGAGTATATGACGTTCCTCAGAAGTCTCTTCTTTTCAACGCCGACGAGCGATTCGACCTGATGAGAAGATCAGTCGCCCACCTGCCCAACGTGAAGGTCGAGCGCTACACTGGTCTCACCGTAGAGTTTGCACGCAACATGAACGCACAGGTCGTTGTCCGGGGGCTGAGGATGAGCTCCGACTTCGAACGTGAGTTCGAGATGGCCCTTATGAACAAGAAGCTGGCCGCGGACATAGAGCTCGTTTGTCTGATGTCCAGCCTGGATTACCAGTTCCTCAGCTCGAGTCTGCTCAAGGAAGCATGCCAGTTGGGCGGCGACATCACCAGCCTCGTGCCGGAGCACGTTGCCGCCGCATTGGCAAGCAAGTACGGCTTGGCTAACAAGTAGTTAGCCCAACCGCGTTGAAGCATAGAACAAAGAGAAGCAGCATGGCCAAGACAGCTGCGAGGAGGGAAGAAGATGGCCTTCAAGATCACCGATGAGTGCATAAGCTGCGGTGCGTGTGAGCCCGAGTGCCCCAACCAGGCCATAAGTGAGGGCGACACGATCTACGTGATTGACGCCAGCAGATGCACTGAGTGCGTCGGTGCCCACGAGACCTCACGCTGTGTCGACGTGTGCCCCGTTGACGCCTGCGTGAAGGACCCGGACCAGGAGGAGAGCAAGGAGCAGCTGCTGGCCAAGTGGCGCAGTCTGCACCCCGGCGAGGAACCGGCGTCAGGAACCTACTAGAGGCCGACCGGACAGGACGTCTTCAGTCCCAAAGTGGGACGGTACGAGCAGTCTAATGGCCGCACAAGGCCGGTAGGCTGGATGATCTCCAGCCGGAACATGCGGTAATCTGACCAGATGCCCGTTGTTCTCTGCATGACTTTGGCGGTAGAGGGCAACGGGCTGTATTCTGTAATTCCACCACCTGTCATTCCGACAGATGCGCAGGCCTTTGCATTCCGGCGCAGGCCTGAATATAATACGCCTGCGCTTCACCAGAGAGGCACCACCTGCCCCCGAGACAAGATGTCAGCCCAAGAACGATTGCTGGTCCTCTTCGACGGTCATGCCCTCGTGCACAGGGCATATCACGCCCTGCCGCCGTTTACCCTCGCCAAGACGGGGGAGCCCACAGGCGCCGTGTACGGCTTCGCCAGCATGCTGCTGAAGGTGCTGGCCGAGCTCAAGCCAACCCACTGGGCGATTGCCTTCGACAGTCACGCCCCCACATTCCGCCACGAGCAATACGAGGAGTATAAGGCCCACCGGCCCCCGGCTCCGGACGAGCTGAAGCAGCAGTTCACCAGGGTACGAGAGCTGGTCCGGGCATTCAACATGCCCAGTTTCGAGGTCCCGGGCTACGAGGCCGACGACATACTCGGTACGCTATCACACAAGGCGGACGGCCAGCACACTCAAACAGTGATCGTTACGGGTGACACAGACACCCTGCAGTTGGTCTCACCGTACGTGAGTGTGTTGACGCCGAAGCCGGGGAAGACCTTCAGCGATACGATTACCTACGACGAGGAGGCGGTACACGAGCGATACGGGCTTGCCCCTGACCAGCTCGTCGATCTCAAGGGGCTCAAGGGAGACCCGTCGGACAATATACCCGGGGTAACAGGCATCGGCGAGAAGACGGCCACCAAGCTCATCCAGCAGTTCGGCAGCATCGAAAACATCTACGACCACATCGACGAGGTGACCCCGGATCGCGTTCGTACGCTGCTGGTGGACGGCGCGGAGAAAGCGAAGCAGAGCAAGGCGCTGGCGACGATTGTCACGGATATGCCCATAGACTTCGACCTCGACTCGTGCTGTGTGAGCTCCTACGATCGCGCCAGTGTGGCCGGCCTCTTCCGCGAGCTGGCGTTCACCAGCCTCCTGCCAAAGCTGCCGGGTGACCTGCAGGAGCAGCAGGCCCCAATCCAGACAGGGGCCTCCACCGCCGCTACGACCACCGAATACAAAGTGGTTGATACGACTGACGCACTGGTGGACTTGAAGAACGCGCTCTCCAATGCCGAATCGTTCGCGTTCGACACCGAGACCTCCAGCCTGAACCCCAGGCAGACAACCCTCGTCGGCATGTCGTTCTCCATTTCCCCTGGGGAGGCGTGGTACGTGCCAATCGGCCACTCGTCAGGCCAGCAACTGCCCATGGAGCAGGTGGTAGCCGAGCTGAAGCCGGTCCTGGAGGACCAGGACATACCAAAGAAGGCCCATAACGCCAAGTTCGACATGACGGTGCTCCAGAATTACGGCCTGGCTGTGCGAGGCATGGCCGTCGACACCATGGTCGCGGCGTATCTGCTCGGCGAACAGACGCTCGGCCTGAAGAACCTAGCGTTTGCCAAGCTGGGAATAGAGATGACGCCCATCACCGAGCTTATTGGCACGGGTGCCAAACAGATATCAATGGCCTGGGTGGACATCCAGAGAGCATCGCAGTACGCCTGCGCCGATGCCGACATGACGTGCAGGCTCAGTCACATACTGGAGTCGGACCTGCGGGAGCAGGGGCTCTGGAAGCTCCTCGCCGAGGTCGAAATGCCGTTGCTGCCGGTGCTGCTGCGTATGGAGACGAACGGAGTTGCGGTGGACACCGCCATGCTGCGTGAAATGTCGTGGGGCATGAGCGAGAGACTGGCAGGGCTGGAGAGCGAGATATACAAGTCGGTTGGCCATGCCTTCAACATCAACTCATCACAGCAGCTCGGCTCCGTGCTGTTCGAGGAAATCAGGCTGCCGGCGGGTAAGAAGACCAAGAGCGGCTACTCAACGAGCGCCCCGGTCCTCGAAGGGCTCAAAGGCGTCCACCCCATCATAGAGCTCCTGCTCGAGTACCGGCAACTGACCAAGCTGAAGTCCACCTATGTCGATTCCTTGCCTGCGCTTGTCGATCCAGACACGGGCCGAATACATACGACTTTCAACCAGACGGGCACGAGCACGGGCCGACTTTCGTCAAGCGACCCGAACCTGCAGAATATACCTGTCCGTACGGAGGAAGGCCGGAATGTGCGACGGGCCTTCGTGGCGGGAGAGAGGGACTCCCTGCTGCTATCCGCCGACTACTCCCAGATCGACCTCAGGGCGCTCGCTCACCTGTCACAAGACCCTATCCTCATGTCAGCGTTCGAGCACGACGAGGACATCCACGCGATAACTGCATCGCAGGTATTCGGTGTCGCTCCCGCCGATGTCTCGACCGACATGCGGCGCTTCGCCAAGACCATCAACTTCGGCGTGATCTACGGCATGAGCGAGTTCGGCCTGGAGCAGGCGACCGACCTATCACGTCAGGAGGCCGGGCAGTTCATCAAGGCCTACTTCGAGAAGTACAAGGGGGTCAAGGCCTACCTGGATGCGACGAAGCGGGAAGCTGCAGAAGCAGGATTCGTGCAGACAATCCTGGGCAGACGGCGCTACATCCCGGAGATCAAGTCACCCAACGCCCAAGTCAGAATGGCGGCGGAGAGGATGGCCATCAACATGCCGGTCCAAGGTACTTCCGCCGACATCATCAAGGTAGCCATGATAGAGCTTCAACGGGAGATGGACAGGGAGGGCTTGAGAGCCGAGATGATCCTCCAGGTGCATGACGAACTGCTGTTCGAGGTGCCGCTCGCGGAGCTACGCGAAGTGGAGCAGCTCGCCTCGAAGATCATGCCTACAGCCCTGAAGCTCAGCGTCCCACTCAAGATCGACGTCAAGACAGGCCGAAACTGGGACGAGATGGAATACAAGAGAGCAGACGCTGGATAGCAGGAGACACCGTGCCAGAACTCCCCGAAGTAGAGACAATCAAGAACGACCTCCGTCCCGAACTGAAGGGCCGTCGATTCACGTCCGTGTCTATCCTGTGGCCAAGAATGGTACTCTCTGGATCGCCGGAGCTGCTCGGTGAGCAGCTCATCGGACAGCATATCCGGGAGGTTGCCAGGAGGGGCAAGTATCTCGTCTTTCGCCTGGCTAGCGGCCAGGCGCTCGTGCTCCACATGAGGATGACCGGCTCATTGCTGCTGAGGAGTGCGAGCGAGTCGAGTCCTGACGAGAGACGCTACGTTACGGCCGTATTCGGGCTGGATAGCGGGCAGGAGCTTCTCTTCTGCGACAGGAGGAAGCTGGGAACGGTTGCCCTCGTCGATAGCGAGGCCGGGCTGGACAGGAAGCTGGGGCCGGAGCCACTCGACAGGGCGTTCACAACCCAGAAGCTCCAGGGGCTGCTGGCGAAGCGAAAGGCCCCGATAAAGGCTATCCTGTGCGATCAGGACGTAATCGCTGGAATCGGCAACATGTACGCGGACGAGGCGCTGTTCTCGGCTCGCATCCATCCCCTGCGTCCGGCCAACAGCCTTTCACATAACGAGATCGACAAGCTCCGTAATGCTATCATCGTGGTGCTCAGGAAGGGTATTCGCAACGCCGGGGCCAGCTTCAGCGACTACCGTCGCCCCAGCGGCAACAGGGGCAGCCAGCAGAACGCCTTCCAGGTAGCACACAGGGGTGGCGAGACCTGCAGTGTCTGCGCCACCCCTATTGTACGAATCCCCGTGCGAAACCGGGGCACTTACTATTGCCCCAAATGTCAGAGCGATGCTACTTGTTCTGGAAGTTAGGCCGCCTCTTCTCCCTGAGCGCGGCGGCCCCCTCCGCTGTGTCCTCCATACCCTTCAGGTTCTGCTCCAGGGCCTGTCCGAAGATTCGAGCCAGCTTCGGCTCCATGTAGGCGCCGCGCTTGATGATCTCCTTGAAGTTCCATACCGCCCGGGGGGCGAGATTGAGCATGCGATCCGCCCACTCCATAGCCTCATCCATTAGCTTATCGGCGGGGACCACTCTGTTGAAGAAGCCCATCTCGTAGGCGCGCTGGGCGCTCACTCGCTTGTCGCCCCACAGCACCAGCTCCATACAATGGCCGATATGCATGTGGAGAGTAAGGTCGCGAACCCAGCTCGCAGGCATATTCCTCATGGCCTCGGCGATGCCGAACTCCGCGTGGTCGGCCGCTATGCGGACGTCGCAATCATGGGCGATGAGCGCGCCGCCAGCGATGCAGTGACCGTTGATGGCAGCGATCACCGGCTTCCAGACATCCTCGGGCCCGAAGGCCGGGATCCTGAACGGGCCGACAATCTGTCTCTTGGGCGGCGTGAGCAGGTCAGCGCCGGCACAGAAAGCCTTCTCACCGGCCCCTGTGATTATCGCCACACGCGAATTCTCGTCACTTTGATATTCCTTCCAGGTGTCTTCCAGGTCCAACATCATGTCGAGCGTCAGGGCGTTCCTCTTGTCGGGGCGATTGAGTGTGATAATCCAAATCTTGCCATCTTCTTTCTTCTCTACAATCAGGTCCTGCTGTTCCTCGGTCGTCATTCGAGTTCTCCCTCCCGGTTAAGTCTTGAACCGTCAGCGGTCAACCTGCGAGCGACGCTGCGCGTTCGGTGCAGATCACTCGTCACACCAGGGTGGTAATTATAGGCAGAGGGTCCACATTACGTCAATTCGCACAGGAATAGCCACTGTCCACCCCCGGCGGACTCAGTACCATTTTCCCACCCGATGCCCCCCATAAATGACCATTTTACATTGTCAACAGGTGTGCTACGGTGCGTTTAGCGTGAGGAAAGCGTATCCACTTGAGCTAAGCTCGCATGGTGGACGCGCTTCGCCACAGCCGAGTGAGAGCAGTCGAGACCATTCAGTCGACGATGTGGCTGGGGAGGCAGAATAGGATGCTCAGGTTCAGCCGAATCGACTCCGCATATGGTGGCAGGCATCACGGCGAGGCTGTACTTCGTCTGCTGGACGGAAGCAGAAAGCGTCCACACAGGCACACGCCGTGCTTCGGCGTGCCGAAACACAGGAAACCCCCAGTACCAAGCGCTCCGAGAGGGTTGCCAACCCATGTCGAAGACAGGCAAAACTAGAAGCCGGCAGGCGTCAGGTACTACCAAGCGCCACGGCTCCCCTAACGGCGTGCGTCTCACAGGGGAGCTCTTCGAGACGCTGATACGGCACTTCTCCGACGCCGTGTCCATAGTCAGCGTAGACGGTACATTCCTCTATGAAAGCCCATCCATCGAGGGTGTCCTGGGGTACACACCGGACGAGATGGTCGGCAGAAACATGGCCGAACTCGTCCACCCCGACGACCTCCAGGTGGTTGCAGAGACGTTCGTCGAAGCGGCCTCCAGCGGGTACGGCGCAACAGCGTCCGCAACGATTCGCTTCCTCCATAAGAACGGCTCGTGGATTGTGGTCGAGGGCACAGGAGTGAACCTGCTCGACGACCCGGCTGTGAAAGGCATCGTCGTAAACTACCGTGACGTGACGCACCGTGTGCTCGCTGATTGGGCGTTGAAGGAATCAGAGGAGCGGTACCGTGCCCTCATCGAGAACGCAAGTGAGGCCATACTGGTTGCCCAGGATGGCGAGATCAAGTTCCACAACTCCAGGTTGACGGAGGTAACCGGCTACTCCAGCCAAGAAATCGAATCCGCAACGTTTGCCGACTTCATTCACCCCGAAGACCGCCAGATGGTCGTCGAACGTCACCTGATGAGGCTGGCAGGTGAGGATGTTCCTAACTCCTATCGCTTCAGAGTGATCAACAAGGATGGAGCTGTGCGATGGATTGAGCTGTACGCGGTTCGAGCCGACTGGGAAGGGCGACCGGCTGTGCTCAACCACCTCAGAGATATCACCGAGCGCCTTCAGGCCGAAGAATCAATCAAGGAAAGCGAAGAGAATTACCGCGACCTCGTAGAGCGGGCGAACGACGGCATCGCGATCATCCAAGATGGCCTTGTAGCCTACGCCAACCCAGCGCTCGTTGCCATGTTAGGATACTCGCTCGAAGAGGCGATTGGGACGTCGATGGCCAACTACGCCCATCCCGATGAACTCCCCATCGTCATAGACCGTTACAAGCGACGGATGGCTGGCGAGAACGTGGCGCCTGTATACGAGTCCGTTCTCCTCCACAAGGACGGCCACGGAGTCGAAGTGGAGGCCAACGCAGGTGTGGTCACGTACGAAGGCAGGCCAGCCGACATGATAATGTTCCGTGACATCACCGAGCGCAAGCGGGCGGAAGAGGAGCTTGAGCGGAGCGAGAAGTACTACCGTGCGCTGATCGATAATGCTCTCGACTCCACGGTCGTGCTGGGTGGCGATGGCACCATTCTCTACGAGAGCCCGAACTTCCGGCAGCTAACCGGGGAAAGCCGTGAGGGCAAGGACCCCTTTGAATTCGTCCATCCGGAGGATGCGGCCCACTCAGCAGAATCTTTCGCCAAGCTGCTTGCGGAGCCGGGAGGAACTCTCCACACCGAGGTGCGCGGCAGACGTACGGACGGCTCATGGCGCTATCTCGAGGTGCTGGGCCACAATTTGATGGACGACCCCGCGGTTGCCGGACTTGTGGTCAGTATGAGGGACATCACAGAGCGCAAGAGGGCAGAGGAGGCTATACAACGCAAGCTGGCTGTGGAGCAGGCGATCTCGCAGATTTCGGCCCACTTCGTCGGGGTCCTGGACGTCGATGAGGCCATCGAGCATTCTCTCGCCGACTTCGGAAGGTTGACGGGCGCCAGTCGCGCGTTCTTCTACCAGCTTCTGGATGACGGTGGGGCCTGGAAACTCCTTCATGAGTGGTGCGCTGAGGGTATCGACCCCCACATTGCGCAAGCGAGGAGGCTCCCAAGCCATCTGCTTTCCTGGTGGACCAAGAAGCTGAGCAAGAGCAAGGTCGTTGTCGTGAGAGACCGATCTAAGCTGCCCAAGACGGCGATCGTCGAGAAGAGAGGGCTCGAGGCACTTGACGTCAAGTCGCTTGTTGCGCTCCCGGTGAAGGTGAAGGGCGAATTGGCGGGGTTCCTCGGGCTTCACGACCCCACAGAGACGGCTCTCTGGGAACACGACGACCTGGCGCTCCTGCGCGTCGTATCCGAGATGGTCGGCAACGCCCTCGAGCGCAAACGGGCACAGGAGGAGCTGCAGGCCAGCGAAGAACGGTTCAGACTCATAGCCGAGAACGCGTCCGACGTCATCTGGACCATGGACCCCGACGCCAATTTCACCTATATCAGCCCATCCATCCAGCAGGTGTCAGGCTACACGCCCGAGGAGGCCATGGAGTTGGGCCTTCGCGTGCTCGCTACCGACGAGTCATTCGAGCTCGCGAAGAAGGCGTTCCAAAATGGCTTGACGAGAGCGGTCGATTCGCGAGAAGAGGGCCCTCGGCCGGTCACCCTAGAACTGGAGCAGAAGCGCAAGGACGGGACTGTGGGATGGGCCGAGGTGAAGGTTGCAGTCATTCGTGACCAGGACGGCAAGCCGATCTCAGTGCAGGGGGTCACCCGTGATGTGACCGAGCGCAAGGCCGCCGAGGAGGCGTTACGGCGCAGCGAGGAGTACTTCAAGGCCCTCACGGAAAACATCGTAGACGTAATCGTGGTGCTCAACGGAGACGGCACCATCCGCTACAAGAGCGACTCCTTCGAGCGCATGGCAGGCCGGAAGCGGTCAGGGAGAAGCCCGCTGGAGTTCGTCCACCCCAGCGACACGTCGAAGGCGACGAAGGCCTTTGCCAACCTGATGAAGAACCCTGGCGGCTCTGTACGCATGGAGATACGGGGCCAGCACCGGGATGGCTCATGGCGGCACTTTGAAGTGATCGGGAAGAACATGCTGGATAACCCGGCGGTGGGCGGCATCGTCGCCAACTTCCGCGATGTGACCGAGCGCAAGGAGTCTGAGAGGCAACTACAGGAGTCGGAAGAGAGCTTCAGGACGATCTTCGACAGCGCCGCGTACGGGATTCTCCTCGCAGACATGGATACAAGGCGATTCCATATGGCCAATCGGACTATCTCCGAAATGATCGGTTACGATAGGGACGAGCTTTACCAACTCGACGTCGCTTCCATCCACCCCGAAGAAGCCCTGCCGTTCGTTCTGGAGCAGTTCGAGAAGCAGACGCGTGGTGAGATAACAACCGCCAGGAGTCTGCCCGTGAAGCGAAAGGACGGGAGCGTTTTCTACGCTGACATAACCTCCGCCTCAATCACCGTGCTCGGCAAGACCTACCTCATGGGGATATTCAGCGACATCACGGACCGCAAAGAGGCTGAACAGGCCTTGCGCGACAGCGAGGCAAGGTACCGGATGCTTGCCGACAACGTCACGGATTCCATCTGGACGATGGACATGGACCTGCACCTCACCTACAGCAGCCCGGCCTTCACGAAGCTGACCGGATACACGTTGGAGGAAGTGCAGGACCTCACGATTGGACAGATACTGACGCCACCATCAATCGAATCGATTACCAGCCGAATCCTCGATGTATTTGCCCAAGAGCAATCCGGGGAGCTGGACCCATCGGAAGTACTAACCACCGAGGTGGAACTGTACTGCAAGGACGGCTCAACGGTCTGGACCGAGACCTCGGCGCGCTTCCTTCATGATGAGAATGGCCAAGCCATTGGCATGCTGGGTGTCTCCCGCAACATCACGGAGCGCAAACGAGTAGAGGAGGAGAGGCAGCGGATGGAGCAGCAACTCCTGCAAAGCGGGCGGCTGGCCGCGGTGGGCGAACTGGCTGCAGGTGTGGCGCATGAACTGAATAATCCGCTTGCCGCCGTACAGGGCTACGCGCAATTCCTCACGACGAAGCAGGACCTGGACGAGACCATCAGGCAGGACGTAGAGACCATCTACAGAGAAGCACAGCGGGCGAGCCGGATAACCGCCAATCTGCTGTCGTTCTCTCGAAGGCACGAACCGGAGAGGAAGCCTATCTCAGTCAACGACTGTATTGAGAAGAGTCTGGAGCTGCACGCATACCGTATGAAGGTGAATAACATCGAGATATCGACAGAACTCCAGGCCAATCTGCCGATGACAATGGCTGACTTCTACCAATTGCAGCAGGTATTCGTCAATATCATCACGAACGCGGAACAGGCCATCACCGAGTCCAACGGGCGCGGCAAGCTCGAGGTCACCTCACGGCTCTCGGGCGACATGATCCAAGTCCATTTCTCTGACGACGGCCCCGGTATGCCCGAAGAGGTCATGAGCCGGGCATTCGACCCCTTCTTTACGACCAAGGATGTCGGCAAGGGAACGGGACTCGGCCTCAGCATCTGCTACGGTCTGATCGAGCAACACGGCGGCCATATTCGCGCCGGGAGCAGTCCCGGCAAGGGCACCACGATCGTGGTCGAGATTCCCGTCATCTCCGAGAAACAGGACTCAGCTCAGCAGACTGACAGAACTCGACGGGCATCTGCTTAGTCCTCCCCGAGCATTCCGGGCCCAACCCTCACCAGCGCACTGTTGACGCCCCTATGCATGCTGTTAGAATAGACGCCGGTAATGAGCGAAGTCGCCGACTGGTCCAAGCTCGATCAGCCACAGATTCTGATGTTCGTCTTCCACCCCAGGGAGGACTGGACCCCCACGCCTCCGGGCACCAGCGACCATTCGATTCCCGTAGCGGACGGCGTCTCCATATCAGGGCGCTTCTATGCAACCAGCCTTGATGCCCCGTCCATACTGTACTTCCACGGCAACGGCGAGGTAGTCTACGACTACGATGACATTGCCCCGATCTACAATAGCATCGGCGCCAACCTCTTCGTGGTAGATTACCGTGGATATGGCCAGAGCGGCGGCTCACCCACGTTCTCGAACACGGTCTCGGACGCCCGTACAGCGTTCGAGTACTTCCGTGACACGCTGAAGGCGGACGGCTACACCGGCCCCTCGTTCATAATGGGGAGGTCTCTGGGCAGCCTCTCCGCTGTCGAGATAGCGTCGAACTACGGCGACGAACTGCGAGGACTCATCATCGAGAGTGGTTTTGCCAGTGTCTCCAAGCTGCTGCTCTATCTGATCCCGATCATGACATCCGCCGGCCTGACGGAGTTCGAAAGGGCCAGCCTGGCCCGGCTCCGCTCCATCACCATGCCCGTGCTCCTGATCCACGGCGAATACGACGAGATCATACCCGCGGAACAGGCTCAGGTCTTCTACGAAAACGTGGGATCGGCCGACAAGACCCTGCTGACCATTCCCTGGGCAGGACACAACGACATACTCCTGCGGGGAATGGACAAGTACTTCTCCACAATCCGCGAGTTCCTGCTCAAGCACTCTCCATAGGCCACACTCGTTCACCCAACCTCAAACGTACGGCCACCCAAAATATGTAACAACTCCTCAACATCCGCTGCCCCTTCGACATGACTCTGTAACGGTTTCGGCTCACAATGATATACGTGGCCCGTAGCCTCAACCAGCGAGAAATGTAATCCAGTTTACATTCCTGGTGTAACCCGCTTGATAACGATTGTCCCATCTCCCACGTAGAATCAGAATCAGAAAGACACAGAGGAGACCGGGACAATGAGGACAGCAGCAGTAGCAACAGCGGCAGCAGCAACCAAAACCCTCGGCAATACCCGAACCCACAGAAGCCTAGCTCCAGTCTACGTTCTGCTGGGCCTCAACGCACTCGATGTCCTGACCACTCACATCGGTCTCCAGATGGGCGCTGTCGAAGCCAACCCCGTCGTCTCCGGTCTGATGGGGGGCCTGGGAGAGAGCAGCGCTTACCTCATCAAGCTCGGCGTCGTCATGATCGCCGCGGCTCTGATCTGGAAGGTCGGAAAGCCCGGCGCTCTGAAGTGGCTCAACCTCGCGATGGCGGGTATCGTCACCTCCAACCTGATCATCTTTGTCCAGAGCTTCGGCGGCTAGAAACTCCCGAGCAGCAACCCCAGCCACCACCACCCTCAACACAGCCTTCACCCCACACCATCAAGCATCGGATTCCAGAATCGGTTCATCACAGTACCCCACCACCCCACACAGCATCCCTTGCCATCTTGACTCCGGCGCGGTTTCGTGCTAAAACATCGTAGGCAGCGATCTTCCTCCACAACATTTGTTCTAGTCCGCGCTTTGGTCTCATAGACCGGGAGCCGATAGCTGCTTTATGTAGGCACCAATGCCTTGCGCCAGGCAACGCGTATCCAAATCCAAGCCGGAGGTCCAGTCATGAGAAAGCCCCCGATCGCCCTGCTCATCACCATGATCCTGGTATGCAGCCTGTTGGCGGCCACGGTGCTGCCTGCCAGTGCAGCCGCTGTCACATTCCATTCAACGACGGCGACCACCGCGCCGACTGTCGACACGTCGGCGATCACGGCTACTCCGTCGTCCGGCCCCAGGGGCACTTGGGTGACGCTGACAGCCGAGAACCTGACCATCGGCGGCAGCACGATCCCGGTCGGTGGCAGCTACCCGGCCGCGGGCCTCTACTTCGCGATGAGCAACTGGAACACAACCGCCAACGGCGGCGGGTCACCGATAACCGTGACGACTGATGGCATCATGGTGCCCACGACTCTGAGGGTACCAACGTCCGGCGGTGTCATCGGCCCGAACGAAATCTTCTTGAAAGACAACGCAGGTGCCACAGCCAACGGCACGTTCACGATCACGCAGCCTGCCATGCAGATCAGCGAAACGAGCGGCTACAAAGGACAACAACTGACGATCACGGGCAGTGGCTGGGTACCTGGGTCGCCGGGCCTCGTGACGGTTACCTTCACGCCGGTCGGCGGGGCATGTCAGACCATGCTTAGGGCGAGTCCTGACTCCAACGGCAACTGGATTGCGCAGTTCGAGGTTCCGCTCACGGCCCACGCAACGAACACGATCGCCGCCTCAGACGGGTACAACAACAGCGCGACACCGCTGGTTTTCACGTTGCTGCCAGCATATCTCACGGTAGACCCCACCACGGGGCCTGCGGGCACACCAGCGAATATCGTCGGACAAGGTTATCCGCCTCAGACTGGGGTCCACTCGCTGACGTTAGGCGGTGTGAACATGCTGCCGTGCGACCCTGTCATGACCGACGCGATAGGCAGCTTCAGCGTCGACGTCACAGTGCCGGCGCTCTCACAGGGTGGAAAGACGGTATCGGCGAACGCAGGGACTTCATTCGCCTCCACCTCATTCCTTGTCGACGCCGGACCCCCAGAACCACCACCACCCACCGACCCCGCCGCGCTCGCGGTTGCGCCATCGTCAGGGCCGGCAGGCACACCGGTGACCGTAACCGGCACAGACTTCCCGCCTCTGAGCGGTCTGACGACGGTGACGATCGGCGGTGTACAGGTCGCGCCCTGCTGCACGCCCATTGTCACCGACGAGAACGGCGACTTCGAGGTCACCTTCGAGGCCCCGGCACTCTCGCAGGGTGTCAAGACGGTCTCCGCCACAGTTGCAGCAACCACGGTCAACAGCGAATTCACTATCGACCCCGGACCTCCACAGCCACCACCGCCCACTGACCCTGCCACCATCACAGCCAGTCCCTCGTCAGGGCCTGTCGGCACCGCTGTCACGCTGACTGGGTCAGCCTTCCCAGCGCTCAGCGGATTGACAACCCTCGCCATTGGAGGAGTGCCCATCACACCTCGATGTCCCGCCGTAGTCACCGATGACACCGGCGGCTTCAGCGTCGTCTTCACCGTGCCGGGTTTGGCCGAAGGGGGGCGCACGGTGACCGCCGTGGTTGGTAGCCGCGCAGCGACCACTTTCTTCATCATCGAGCCGTTGGCGCCGAGCACGAGTACTCAACTCGCCAGCATAAGCGAATACCTGGTCATAGTATGGGGCTACACAGCAGCCAACGGGTGGCAGATGTATGACCCCGCAGACCCCATAGGAAGCGATCTCGCCTGCCTGGTTGAGGGGAGGGGCTACTGGGTCAAGGTCACAGATGACTGCACCCTTGTCTACGATGGCCACTGGTACGAGCTTGCAGCCGGTTGGAACCTGATAGGCTGGGCCGGGGACGGCCAAACTCCACCAGCCCAGGATGGCAACATGGCAGCGCAAGCGCCGGGACTACCTTGCCGCTTCCATGGCACCGTAGTGATTGACGGATCAGGCGCCCCCAACGGCACGGTGGTGACCGCCACTGTTGAGGGTGAGACCTACCGCACAACCACACCATCGGTATACGGAGACTCCACATACGCCATCCAGATCGTGCCGCCGGAAGGTACCGTGTTCCCCGAGGGATCGACCGTCGAGTTCGCCATAGACGGCTACCCCTCAGACCAGAGTGGGGCATGGGAGGCAGGGGCCAACAGGGTGCTGGACCTTACGGCAAGTGCTGTGCCCGCCATACCGGGCGATGCGAACAGGGACGGTAACGTGAACATGCAGGACGTTACATACGTGGAGCTCATGATACTGGGCTTCATAGACGCCACCACAGGCGCCGATGCGAACCTGGATGGCTGCGTCAACATGGGTGATGTGACAACGATCGAGCTCATGATACTGGGCTATCACACCCCGTACAGAGTGGGTGCGCTCTTCGCGGTCACAGGAGGTGCTTCGAATATGGGCGCGCCGGAAGCCCAGACGGTGCAAATGCTTGTCGAACAGATCAACGATAACGGAGGAATCAACGGATTCCCGCTGAAGATCGTACTGTACGACACCCAAACGGATTCCACGACGACTGTGAACATGGGCAACGTACTCATTGATGAAGACAATGTATGCGCCATAGTCGGACCCACCACCAGCGGAAACAGCCTTGCCCTTATCGGCACCGTGAACACTGCCAACATCACGGTGGTCTCCTGCGGTTCCGCAAGACAGATCGTCGAGCCTATAGAAGAGCGACACTGGGTCTTCAAGACACCACCCACTGAGGTCCAAGCCATACACAAGGTCTACGATCATCTGCAGACTGAGGGTATCACTGAAGTCGGTATCATAACCACGACCGACGTCTTTGGTACAGCCGGCAGGGAAGGCCTGCTCTCTAACGCAGCCGATTACGGTCTCACCGTGGTCGCTGACCGCACATTCAATTCGGGTGCTAGTGCCGCTGTTGTCTGTTCGGAGGTGTCTGCCATCATGGGCACAACCGCGGAGGCGGTCGTCTCCTGGGCAGGTAGCGACGACTCGGTTACGGTGGTGACGTGCGCGGAGTCGCTGGGAATGTCGATGCCGCTGTACTGCAGCCATGCGATTGCCTACGCCGAGTTCATTCAAGTCGCCGGGACGGCCGCCAATGGGGTCATCTTCCCGTCCTGCAAGCTCCAGATAGCCGATCAGCTTCCAGAAGAGGACCCACAGAAAGACGTTATCCTGGCATATGTCGAGGACTACGAGGCGATCTACGGCGAAGGCACCGCGAGCATGTTCGGGGGCCATGCGTACGACGCCCTGGGAATGGTGGTCGATACCCTCGCGGTCGTCGGCCCCAACAGATCATCAATAAGGCAATACGTCGAAAACAACATCGTTGTATGGCCTGGCATCAGCGGAGTGTTCACTATGTCCCGCGATGACCACAACGGCCTGGCCAATGACTCAATGGCCTTGATCCAGATAGTGGCTGGCGAGTGGGTATGGCTTAACTAAACGGCACCAGACCGACGCCCCCATCGGGCTGAGCTCACCGAGGCTGCCCCGACCTGCGGTCGGGGCAGCCTCCTCGCACATGACAGGAGCGCCGCGTCGAAACAGCCGCCGTACTATTTTCCCCCTGTAGAGCACCGCATATATCCATTGTGCACTCAAGAGCAGCCATGCTAACTTTGGAGCAAGGGACTGGGAGGCTAGCTCGTGAGATGCCCCCTTTGCAACGAAATGATCAAGAAGCTCGCCGCCAACGTACAGGACCTGGCGGGAATTCGCCTGATCATACTATGCTGTCCCGCTTGCCACAGGATCATCAACATCCAGGCTCTCGCCAAGCGCTAGGCCACTATACCGGCTACCCCTTCCTGGACTTCCGAGCGACTTAGGCCCCCTCTACACGATACCCCCGGCGCTGCCCTCCTCGTGTACGACCGTGCCCTCAGTTGCGGCCGAACGGGCCGAATGCTATAATTCCAAAGGTTGAAAGGAGGGCAAATGGCTGGGATTACATCATATGGCGCCTATGTCCCACTCCTGAGAATGAGCCGAAAGGTGATGTCAGCCGCCACAGGATGGTCGAGTTCGGCTATGTCGCTGCCCGGCGAGAAGGCAGTGGCGAACTACGACGAGGACAGCCTGACCATGGCCACAGCCGCTGCCATCGACTGCCTGAACGGCGGAAGTCGTGAAGCAGTGGACGGCCTCTACTTCGCCACGACTACCCCTCCATATCGAGAGCGACAGAACGCTGGCATAATAGCCACCGCTCTGGACCTGCGTCCCGAAATCAGGAGCTGCGATTTCTCCGATTCACTCAAGGCCGGAACGGGAGCCCTTCTCGCCGCGATCGATGCGGTCACGGCAGGGAGCGACAAGAACGTGCTCGTCTGTGCCTCCGATTGCCGCCTCGGTATGGGCGGCAGCCCTCAGGAGGTCATCTTCGGGGAGGGTGCGGCGGCGTTCCAGGTCGGAACGGAGAACGTTATCGCCAGCCTCGAAGGCCGGTACTCGCTTACGCTGGACTTCATGGACCAGTGGAGGATGGACGGCGACAGGTTCAACCGGAGCTGGGAGGATCGGTGGACCAGAGATGAAGCGTACACGAAGTTCATCCCTCAGGCCATAACCGGTCTCCTCAAGAAGTGCGGGCTGGAGGCGAAGGACTTCGCCAAGGTCATATTCCCCTGCATCTACCTGAGGGAGCACGCGGCAATAGCCAGGCGTCTTCAGCTCGAGCCCGAACAGGTGCAGCAGGAAATGCTGACCACCCTGGGCGACACTGGAACAGCCAACTCGCTGATGATGCTCGTCGCTGCTCTGGAGGACGCGAAGCCGGGCGACAAGATACTGGTCGCCAGCTACGGAAACGGCAGCGACGCAATGTACTTCCAGGTGACGGACCAGATCGAGAAGGTCAGGGACAGGCGAGCCATCAAGAAGCACGCGGAGTCCAGAAAGGACCTGACCAGCTACGAGAAATACTCGGCGTTCCGCAACGTCATCCCTATGGAGATGGGGGTGCGCGGCGAGGTCGGCCCGACCATGGTGTCGATGATGTGGCGAGATCGCAAGACCATACTCGGTCTCTGCGGGGCCAAGTGCAAGAAGTGCGGTACCCCGCAGTACCCTTATCAGCGCGTCTGTGTGAATCCCAGTTGCGGGGCCATAGACGAGATGGAATACTACCGCTTCTCGGACAAGAATGGGAAGCTGTTCAGCTACACCGGCGACAGTCTCGCCTACAGCGTCAGTCCACCCGAGTTCTACGGAATCGTGGAATTCGAAGGCGGCGGCAGGTTCGCTTTCAACCTCACCGACTGCGAGCTGGACCAGCTCAGCGTGGACATGCCCGTGGAGATGACCTTCCGCAAGAAGTACCTCGACCAAGTGCGGGGCATCCACGGCTACTTCTGGAAAGCGATGCCGCCGAGAGTATAGCGGCGGACCGAGAATCAGGTATTCGGAAGGAGGCGAAAGTGCCAGAGGGTATTAGAGACAAGGTAGCGGTTATCGGGATGGGCTGCACGCGCTTCGGGGAACTCTGGGACAAGGGCCCCGAGGACTTGATGATTGACGCTTTCAAAGAGGCTATCGAGGACGCCGGGATCGAGAAGAAAGACCTTCAGGCCGCCTGGCAGGGCGGTCCCGAGTTCACTTCGGTGAATGTCGGTGACAGCGCTCTGCCCCTGGCCCAGGCCCTCAAGCTGCCATTCATCCCTGTGACCAAGGTCGAGAACATGTGCGCCAGCGGCACGGAGGCCTTCCGTGGTGCCTGCTATGCTGTCGCCTCGGGATCATGTGACATCGCCATGGCACTGGGTCTCGAAAAGCTCAAGGACACCGGGTATGGCGGCCTTCCCGAGTTTACGCACTGGGCAGCCATTGGCACGAAGCACCGCATTATCGGTGCGAATCAGACCGCTCCGGGCATGTTCGCCATGCTGGCGACCCGCTACTTCAACCAGTACAAGATAAGCCCGGAGGATGGCAAGCGGATGCTGGCGATGGTATCGGCCAAGAGCCATCACAACGGCTCGATGAACCCCAAGGCCCACCTGCGCCGTGAAGTCACCGTCGAGCAGATCATGAACGCGCCGATCGTCGCCTGGCCTCTCGGGTTGTTCGACTGTTGCGGGGTGAGCGACGGCTCCGCCGCAGCCATCGTCTGCCGCGCGGACATGGCCAAGAACTTCAAGAAGGACCCCGTCTACGTCAAGTCCCTCCAGATCGCGGCCTGTTCCGGCGAGGAGGAGATGTACACGAACTACGACTACACGCATATCGAGACAACCACCCGCGCCGCCGTAAGGGCATACGAGGAGGCAGGAGTCAAGAACGCGCGTGAAGAGATCAGCATGTCCGAGGTCCACGACTGTTTCTCTATCACCGAGGCTGTGACCATGGAGGACCTGCAGTTCAGTTCCAGGGGCAAGGTGATGGAGGACATCATGGGCGGGCGCTTCAACCTCGACGGGGCGCAGCCGTGCCAGCCCGACGGCGGCCTCAAGTGCTTCGGCCATCCCATCGGGGCATCGGGGATACGCATGATCTACGAGATGTACCTTCAGCTTCGAGGCAAGGCGGACAAGAGGCAGCTCAAGGACCCCAAACTGGGCCTGACGCACAACCTGGGCGGAATCCCGTACAGGAGCGTGGTCAGCATAGTCATCGTAGGCCGGTAGGCACACACATATCGCCATTAACGTAGGGGCGTGGTAACCACGCCCCTACAACAACACGATGTCATGCGCTACGACCCCGACAAACACCACCGGCGCTCGATCCGACTACCACACTACGACTACAGCCAGCCTGGTGCCTATTTCGTCACGATCTGCACCAAGAACCATGAATGCATTCTGGGCGACATCGTGGATGGCGAGATGCGCCTTAAGGAATTTGGCAGTCTCGCAGACGAATGCTGGCGGCAGACGATCAACCATTTCCCAAATGTTAAATCAGATGTCTGGGTCATCATGCCGAACCACATGCATTGCATCGTCGACATGGTCGATCCCGACCGTAGGGGCGGGGTCACCCCGCCCTGTGGTAGGCCGAGCGCGGAAACCACGCCCCTACTAGCAACTGTGTTGGATGTCAATAGCGTGAACCGATAGTCTGAGGCAGGGCGTGG